>DATCAV010000154.1:0-4120 GCA_036512415.1 Candidatus Dormiibacterota bacterium
GCGGATGCCGGCGTCCACCTCAGTGCCCAGGAGCAGGGCCGCCACGTCCGCGCCAAGCCCGGGGCCGAGCTTGAAGCCGTGGCCGCTGGTGCCTGCGTCGACGAAGACCCCTGGCGCCAGCTCGCCGATCACCGGCATCCAGTCCGGGCTCACGTCGTACAGGCTCGCCCAGCCTCCCGTCGACACCGCGTCCTTCAGGCGGGGGATGCGCTTGGTGGCAAGCCGAGCCAGCGAGTGCGACTCCTCTGTGTCGATGCCACGCACCGGTTCGTCCGGATCGACCTCGGGCTCAGGTGTCAGCGGGCCGAGGCAGTAGAGGTCCTCGCCCTCGGGCTTGCAGTAATAGCCGCCCACGATGTCGGCATGCGCGTATCGCATGTCGCGAGCCTCGGGCCAGCGGATGGTGGCGACGTAGTGACGCTCGACTGTCAGCGGCAGTTCGGCACCAAGTTGCGCAGCGAGCATCCTCGTCCACGGGCCCGCGGCGATGAGCACTCGCTCGCAGTCAGTGGTTTCGCCACTCTCCAGGGTCAGCTTCGCGCCACCGCCGGCGCGCGCGTGAAGCCCGGCGACTCGCGTGTATAGGCGCTGGGTCGCTCCCAGCTCGCATGCCCTCGCCAGCAACCCTGCGGTGGTGGCCACCGGATCGGCGTAGCCCGCCCCTGGTTCCCAACCCGCGACGCCGATACCGTCGACGTTGAAGAGCGGGAACTCTCGCCGCAGGTCTGCGGGGGCGAGCATCTCGATGCGGGTTCCAATCGAGTTCATATAGCCCGCCGCCTCGTGCAGAGCAGCGGTGTCGGCGTCCGGGTGCAGGTAGACCGCGCCGGTCTGGTGGTAACCGCAATCCCTTCCGGCGGTCAGGTCGGCGAACGAGCGGAACATCTCGAGGCTCGCACGCGCCACGCGAGCGAGATAAGCGTTCGTGTAGTAAGCCCTGCAGATTGCGGACGAGCGACCGGTCGGGCCGCCCGCAGCCGCCACGCGCTCGAAGACCACAGGCTTCACCCCCATCGACGCGAGGTGAAACGCAGCGCTAGCGCCGTGGATCCCGGCGCCGATTATCGCGACCTCAGACCCCTTCTCCATGACGCGTGACAATAGTGCGACGTCAGTTTCCCGAGTATTCGAAGTCGGTGGCGAATCCACACCGGCCGTGAAATTCAAAGTCAAGCGATGGATCCGTGACCCTCATCACCTCGTGGACCAGCTCCTCACCCGGCCGGTCCAGGCCCGGAACTCCACAAGCCACCGTCTCGGCAGAAGGAAAGGGTGCGCGGGCCCTGACCTCGATCGCGTCACCCACGCGTATCTTCTGGCTCCCACGCGCGTGGTCGATGTCGATCTTCGCGCGCCTGATGCCGAGCACTTCGCGGATCGCTCCGGCGTAGTTGCTCGAAGGCGTGCCGCCGGCCCGGCCGAGGAAGATCTCTGCGAGGGCCGCCGATTGCTCCTCGCTCGCGTTGGCGTCGACATACAGAGCCACGCGCCACGGAGCGCCAACCTCGTCCTCATCCCAGTAACCCGCCATCACCACGCCCAGGCCGGAAAGATCGAGACTCGAGAAATGGCCTTCCTTGACGGTCCAGGCGATCGCGAACTGGCACAGCTGGTAGGTGGCCCGCCTTCCATCCCGGCCGCCGACGCTTCGGCAGGGGCAGATCGCCTCGCAATTGCAGGCTTCCACGTACGGGCCGGCAACCCGCCATGCTCCCCGCTTGGAGATCATTGCTGCCGAGCCTGCACCCGATGGGCGTCCGTCAGCAATCCCCACCCATCCAGCTGCCCGCGAAGGACATCTAATGCGGCTCCGCCCAACGGCGCCACCGGTGGGACGAGCCACTGTTCGCACAAGCCTTGAAGGTGCAGCGCCGCCTTGATGGCTGATGGAAAGACGCCGGCGCGGACTGCCTTCACGAGCTCGATCAGCGAATCCTGGTGTGTTCGAGCGGCATTCAAATCGCCACGCTCGAAGTCGTCGAAGATTCTCACCACCCAGCCAGGGGCCACGTTCGCCCCGCCACAGATGGTGCCCGCGCCGCCCATCGCAAGCGAGGCGAGCAGCATCGTGTCGCTGCCCGTGAAGATGCGGAAGTCGGGCAGGCTGCGCGTCGCAACGCAGACGGACTCGAAGTACTCGAAGTCGCGGCTGGAATCCTTGATCCCCGCGATTGAGCCCTCGCGCGCGAGCGCGGCCACAATCTCCGGCTCGACCACCACCTTGGTGTTCTGGGGAATGTTGTAGACAAGGATCGGCAGAGGACTGGTCTTGGCCAGCGTCCGGTAGAAGCTCAGAACCGTCGGCTGGTCGATCGGATAGTAATAAGGAGGGGCGACCAGGACGGCGGCGGCGCCGAGCTCCGCAGCCGCGCTGACGTCGGCAGTCGCATCGGCGAGCCGGCTTTGCGCAACACCACAGATCACAGGCACCCGTCCCGCTGCCGCCTTGACGACAGCGGCGAGCACTGTACGGCGGGCCGCGTAGTCGAGCGATGCGACCTCCCCAGTCGAGCCGAGCGCGAGCACGCCGTGGACGCCGCCGGCGAGCATATGCTCAACCAGGCGCTGGATGGCGGGCTCGTCCACGGAACCATCCCGGTGGAGCGGGGTCACCAGCGCGGGCAGCACTCCGCGCAGCTCATGCAGTTTCAACATCTAGAAGTATGTAAGGAGTCGTGGCGCTTGCTGGGCCGGTGAATTCAATCGGTCGAAGCAACAGTGGGCTGACGGGACGACTCTGACAGTAGTTGGGCGAGGACTTCGCGGGGCTCGAGCCACTCGAGGGTCTTGCGAGGCCGTTCGTTCATTTCATTCGCCACGAACTCAAGGTGTTCGGGGCTGTGCACCGAGAGGTCAGTGCCCTTAGGAAAGTACTGGCGAAGAAGACCATTGGTGTTCTCGTTGGAGCCTCGCTGCCACGGCTTGGCGGGGTCGCAGAA
Source organism: Candidatus Dormiibacterota bacterium (assembly GCA_036512415.1). Taxonomy (GTDB): domain Bacteria; phylum Chloroflexota; class Dormibacteria; order Dormibacterales; family Dormibacteraceae; genus Palsa-872. The sequence continues at coordinate 2,940 of DATCAV010000154.1, forward strand.
GTAGATCTCGAGATTGGTGGCGACGCTGATCTTGGCGTGATTCCGCATCTCCGAGCCCTGGTCCCAGGTCAATGACTTCCACAGCGTCTCGGGCAATCGCTTGGTCGCGGCAACCATGGCCTTTTCGACCTCCTCAGCACTCTGCCCCTTGAGGTGCAACAGGATGAGGTAGCGAGTCTTCCGCTCAACCAAGGTGCCGATGGCGGAGCGCCCCTGCTTGCCGATGATGAGGTCGCCCTCCCAGTGGCCTGGGACAGCCCGGTCTTCAACCTCTGCCGGTCGCTCGCTGATATTGATCATGTTGGGGATTCGGCCCCGGCGCTCCTGGCTCTTCCGATGTGGCCGACGGAGGGCCCTGCCGGTACGTAGGCAAACAGCCAGCTCGCGACGCAACGCGCCTCGTCCTTGAACGTAGATCGACTGGTAGATGGTCTCGTGCGAGACCTGCATCTCGGCATCATCTTGAAACTGCTTGCGCAGCTGCCGAGAGATCTGTTCCGGGCTCAACTTCTTCATTAGCTTGGCCTGTACGAGGTCGCGCAACACCGGGTTCTTCACCAGCTTGGCGGTCTTAGGCCGCGAGGCCCGGAGCTTCGCTTTCTCATGAGCAACGCTGGGTCTATACCGCCAGGACCGAGTCCGGCGCCGGCCGACTGGATTGGCTCGGAGTCGTGAGCGGCCCCGGTAGAGCTGGTGATACATGTTCTTTCGCAGCTCTCTGAGCACGGTCGAGGACGCTCGACCAAGACGCTGGGCTATGCGGCGAATCGACTCCCCGCGTTCGACACCAGCAAAGATCTCCTCTCGTTCACGGATCGACAGGTACCTGGCGCTCGATTTTCCTAGATGGCTGGGTGGAAGCACCCCGCCAGCCTGACGGAACCAGTGCCGGGTACTCGTGTCAGGCACCCCAGCTCGGCGCGCCGCCTCAACCCGATCTACACCGCTCCGGAGGAGCTCCCAGAACCGGGCCTTCTCCTGACGCTTCGGCAACCGCATTGCAACGCCTCCTTTTCGGTGGGTGTTGCAACGACTCCTTGAACCCAAGATGGTGGCTAGGGCCATTCGGGCCCATTTGATCGTGAGACAAATTGGTCGGGGAGGGGGGATTTGAACCCCCGACCACCTGACCCCCAGTCAGGTGCGCTACCGAGCTGCGCTACTCCCCGATGGACTCGCTA
>DATCAV010000155.1:0-4283 GCA_036512415.1 Candidatus Dormiibacterota bacterium
TGACGCGAAACGCTGCCGCGCCGCTGGCGCCTCCAGCGATCGAGGCTGCCCGATCCGCGTTCAAATCCGCGGCGGTGGCGGTCAAGATCGCCCCCAACGGGGATCGCAGGGTCGCGCTGCCGCCATCGCTGTCGGTGAAAGACCTCGCTGAGAAGCTCTCGGTGAGCCCGGTCGAGGTGATCAAGAAGCTGATGGCCTCGAACATCATGGCCACGATCAACCAGGTCATCGACTTCGCCACCGCGGAGATCGTGGCGGATGAGTTTGGCTACACGGTCGAGCCTGTATCGAGCGAAGACGTCGTCGCCACCGAATCACCGGAAGGCGAGGCTGTCGTCACCACCTCGCGCGAGGAGCTGTTCTCGGTCGCCAACGAAGACCCGAGCAAGCTCGTTCCACGCGCTCCGATCGTGACGGTGCTGGGACACGTCGATCACGGCAAGACCTCGATCCTGGACGCGATCCGCAAGACCAGGGTCGCGGCGGGCGAGGCCGGAGGCATCACCCAACGCATCGGCGCCTACAAGATCGAGACCGCGGACGGCCATCCGATCGTCTTCGTCGACACGCCGGGCCACGAGGCCTTCACTGCCATGCGTGCTCGTGGCGCGCAGGTCACCGACCTCGTAGTGCTGGTGGTCGCCGCCGACGATGGAGTCAAGCCGCAGACCATCGAGGCCATCCAGCACGCCCGCGCGGCGAAGGTCCCGATCATCGTCGCCATCAACAAGATGGACGTCCAGGGGGCGAATGCGGACCGCGTCCATCAGGAGCTCGCCGCCCAAGGCATCGTCACCCGTCATTACGGTGGCGAGCACGAGTGCGTGCACCTCAGCGCGAAAACTGGCCAGGGCATCGACGACCTTCTCACGACCATCGTGCTGTCGTCCGACATCCTCGAGCTCAAGGCGAACCCTGACCGCAACGCGATCGGCACCGTCGTCGACGCGCACCTCGAGCGTGGTCGCGGCCCCGTCGCCACAGTGCTGGTGCAAGCGGGCACGCTGCACGTCGCAGACGACTTCGTGTGCGGTCACATCTACGGCCGTGTCCGAGCCCTTGCGAACGACCGCGGCGAGAGCGTGACCGAGGCGGGGCCGGCCACCCCAGTGGTGGTCTCCGGCATGAGCGAGGTCCCGCACGCCGGTGACATATTCCAGGTGGTCGGATCGGAGAAGGCGGCTCGCCAGATCGCGCTGACCAAGCTCACCGAGAGGCGCACCCAGGAAGCGGCACGGGACTTCGCGCCGAGGATCACCCTCGAGGAGCTGGCTCGACGCGCCAAGGAAGGCGAGGTCAAGGAGCTCAGCCTGGTCGTGAAGGCAGACGCCCAAGGAACCCTCGAAGCCCTTCTCAGCGCGCTGCAGAAGATCGAAGACCCTGTCGTCGCCATCAAGATCGTCGGTCAGGGAGTGGGGGCCGTCAGCGACTCGGACCTTCTGCTGGCCGGCGTGTCCAACGCGATCATCATCTGCTTCAACCTGAAGCCAACCCCAGCTGCAGTCGCCGCTGCGGAGCGAGCCAAGGTCGAGGTCCGCTACTACGACGTCATCTACAAGCTCACGGAGGACGTCGAGCGGGCAGCCAAGGGCTTGCGCGAACCGACGTATCGCCAGATCCGTGAAGGCAAGCTCGAGGTCGTCATCCCGATCAAGATTCCACGGCAGGGCGTGATCGCAGGCTGCCGCGTTGTCGAGGGCAAGATAACTCGAGGTGGCTGGGCCAAGCTGTTGAGGGGGAAAGAGCAGATTTTCGAAGGCAGAATCAGCTCTTTGAAGCACTTCAAGGAGGACGTGCGCGAGATGTCCGAAGGCCAGGAGTGCGGCGTTGGACTCGAGGGCTTCGAGGCGTTCCAACCCGGCGACGTCATGGAGACATACCGCCTCGAGCGGGAAGAAATCTAGGCAAGGCGTGTCTTGCTTCCTCCCCACGAAATCAGAGGCTTCGCCGAGATTTCGCGGGGACCCCTACATTTGAAAGCGGAGGTCGTGATGACCAGCTACCGCGCCGATCAGGTTGGCGAGCAGGTGCGCGAGGAGATCATGTCGATCATCCGCCGCGATCTCAAGGATCCACGCATCGGGTTCGTGAGCATCACGGCGGTGCGGATGTCGCCTGACCTGCGTCAGGCGCGCGTGCGTGTCAGCGTGCTCGGCAACCCCGAGGAGAAGAAGGCTTCCATAGCGGGCCTGGACTCCGCCAAGGGGCTGATCCGCCACGAGCTTGGCAAGCGCCTGCAGAACCTCAAGTTCTCGCCCGACCTCCGGTTCGAGATCGACCCCTCGATCGAGTACAGCGTCCACATCAATGAGCTGCTGAAGGAAGTGCTTCCACCGGGGTCGGACCGCGCCGACGTTACCTCCATCGACGAGAGCAAGGAGGAGACGTCATAGCCAGCCCGCGCCCCAAGCCAGACGTGTACGACGAGATCAAGGAGCTCATCGACGCCAACGAGGAGATCCTCATCTTCGGGCACAAGGACGCGGATGGGGACACCCTCGGCTGCAGCCTCGCGTTTGCCGAGGCATTGCGCTCGGCCGGCAAGCAGGTGTGGGTGCTCCTCCCGCCGCCACTGCCGGACATGTATACGTTTCTACCCGGCTTCAAGGAGATCCTGGAGGAGCCGCCGCACGGAATCGACCCTCACCTGGTGTTCTTCTTCGATTCCGGCAACCTCGAGCGCTCCGGCAGCAGCGTCAAGCGAATCGCGTCGCAGGCCACCATCGTCAACGTCGACCATCACCCTTCGAACTCGCGCTTTGGCAACCTCAACGTGATCGACCCTGACGCTTCGGCAGTGGGGCAGATGGTGACGGGCATGCTCGACCACTTCGGCTACCCGATCACGCCGACGATCGCCACCAACCTGTACGTGGCGCTGCTGACCGACACCGGCGGGTTTCGGCACGAGAACACGACACCGCAGGCTCTTGAGGATGCGGCCCGGCTCGCGCGTCTCGGGGCCGATCCGGGCCACATCGCGACGCTCGTCTACAAGATGCGGCCGGAAACCACGCTGAAGCTGAGCGGGTTGGCGCTGGCGACGATGCAAGTCGAGATGGAACGCCGGCTGGCCTGGGCCAAGGTCACGCGCCGCATGCTGCGCGAGGCCGGCGCGGTGATGGCGGAATCGGAGGGCATCATCGACACGCTCAACAGCATTGCGGGCCTGGAGCTGGCCGTCCTGTTCAAAGAGGTCAGCTCCGACCTCACGAAGATCAGCGTTCGCAGTCGCGGTGGCGTGGATGCCGCCGCGATGTGTGCAATCTTTGGCGGCGGCGGTCACATCCGCGCGGCGGGTGCGGAGATCGAAAAGCCGATGGACGAGGCCGTGAAGCTCGTGCTGGCGACGGCCAAGGAGTCGATCGTTGCCGCCTCATCGAAGAGCTGACGCCACTGCTTTCTCGGTTGGCGTTCTAAACGTAGACAAAGGCGCCGGAGAAACCTCGTTCGCCGTCGTGAGCCGCCTTCGCCGCCTGACCGGTGCGCACCGTGTCGGCCATGCCGGCACCCTCGACCCACTCGCCACCGGCGTGCTCCCGATCCTCTTCGAGTCGGCAACGCGTCTCGCCGAGTTCGCCCTGCGGCTCCCGAAAACGTACGTCGCCGACATCCACCTGGGCTTTTCCACCGCGACCGACGACGCCGAGGCCGAGCGCGAAGCCATCGGGGATCCGAGCGCGCTGACGGCGAGTGACATCGAGGCGACCCTCGAAGGTTTCACGGGACGGATCCTCCAGGAGCCACCCGCTTTCTCCGCGGTCAAAGTCGACGGCCAGCGCGCCTACAAGCTGGCCAGGAGGGGCGAGGAACCCCGGCCGCACGCACGTGAGGTCGAGGTCTACGAGGCGCAGGTACTGAGCTTCACACCCGGAGCCGAGGCTGTGGCCCGTGTGGAGATCAGGTGCAGCAGCGGTACCTACCTCCGCTCGATCGCGCGCGATCTTGGGCGCCAGCTCGGGGTCGGAGGCTATCTGGGCCGGCTCGTGCGTACCGCCTACGGTCCTCTGCTGATCGAATCCGCGGTGAAGGTGGACGCCGTGACCACCGCCGATGAGGTGCGCAGCCTGCTGCTTCCGGCCGAAGTCATACTGCCGGACATGGAGCGGGTCCGGCTCAATGTCGAGCAGGAAGCGATGGTGAGGCAGGGCCGATCGGTCCGCGTCTTGCCAGAGCCCGGGCCGGGTTTGATCAGGGCTCACGATGCAGGCGGCCGGCTGGTTGCGCTCGGCCATACCGACCCACTTCGCCGCACCTTCGTGCCCGAAAAGGTACTGTCCTGA
>DATCAV010000156.1:0-3161 GCA_036512415.1 Candidatus Dormiibacterota bacterium
GCAGAAGAGACGCATCGTCGGGCGGGAGTTCATCACCGTGTTCGAAGCGGAGGCGCTGAGCCTCGGCCAAATCGACTTCCTCGCCCAGGGCACTCTCTATCCCGACGTCATCGAGTCGACCGCCGCAGACGTCTCCTCCACCGCCGTCAAGATCAAGACTCATCACAACGTCGGCGGACTTCCGCCGGGTCTTCGCTTCCAGCTCATCGAACCACTCCGCTATCTCTTCAAGGACGAGGTGCGATCGGTGGGGATGGAGCTCGGGATGCCCGAGGAGATGGTCTACCGGCAGCCGTTTCCCGGTCCCGGACTGTCGATCCGGTGCCTCGGAGAGGTCACGGCGGAACGCCTCGAGATCCTGCGCAACGCCGACTGGGTGGTCGTCGACGAGATCAAGCGAAATGGACTGTATCGACAGGTTTGGCAGTCGTTCGCGGTGTTGACCCCGCTCGAGACCGTGGGCGTGATGGGCGATTACAGGACGTACGCAAACGTGGTCGCTATCCGCGTGGTGACCAGCGAAGACGCGATGACTGCAGATTGGGCGCGCGTCCCTTACGAGGTCCTCGCCCGCATCAGCAATCGGATCGTGAACGAGGTGAAGGGCGTCAACCGAGTGGTCTTCGACATTACGAGCAAGCCGCCCGGCACCATCGAGTGGGAATAGAGCAAGTAGCGCGCCGGTGAAAGTGCTCGTGGTCGGTTCGGGCGCTCGCGAGCACGCATTGGTTTGGAAATGCGTGCAGTCCGAGCTCGTGGAGCGCGTTTACTGCGCCCCTGGCAACGGCGGCACCGGCGGCATGGCGCGAAACGTTCCCATCGGCCCCTCCGACGTGGTGCGCATCGTCGATTTCGCCAAGCGCGAGCGGCTCGGCCTGGTCATCCTCGGGCCTGAGGCGGCGGTCGACGCCGGCGTCGGCGACGCGTTGCGGAGCGCCGGGTTCAACGTTTTCGGTCCGAATCGCGGCGCTGGGCGCGTCGAGTCGAGCAAGTCCTTTGCCAAGCGGCTCATGGTCCGCGCGGGCATACCCACTGCCGCATTCGAGGTCTTCACCGACCCGCTGCCGGCGAAGGCGTGGGCAGCTGAGCGCGAAGGCCGTGTTGCGGTCAAGGCGGACGGACTCGCACGCGGGAAGGGGGTGGTCGTCTGCACCAATGTCGAAGAAGCGGGCGCGGCAATTGACGCAATGCTCGTGCAGGGACGGTTCGGCCGCAGCGGCGCCACCGTGGTCATCGAGGAGCTCCTCGAAGGTCCGGAGCTGTCGCTGCTCGCGGTGACCGACGGGACCGACGTGATCCCACTGGCCCCGGCTCGCGATTTCAAGAGGGCATACGAGGGTGACAAGGGGCCTAACACCGGCGGCATGGGCGCCTACTCGCCACCGTTGGGGGTCGATGACGCACTGGTGACCGAGGTCGTCGACACCGTGCTGCGCCCGGCCGTGCGAGAGCTTGCCGCCTCAGGCGACGAGTTCCGGGGAGTCCTTTACGCCGGCTTGATGCTCACGAAGGCCGGTGTTCGCGTCATCGAGTTCAACGCTCGCTTTGGCGACCCGGAGGCGCAGGCGGTGCTGCCGCGCCTGCAGTCGGACCTCGTCGCGCTTGCGCTGGCCTCGTCGAAAGGCACGCTTGCAACCTTTCCCGACCTTCGCTGGAGTCCCCAGGCGTCGGTTGCGGTCGTCGTCGCGTCCGCCCACTACCCCGATGACGCGGCGATGACGCTTGGGCTTCAGATCAGGGGCCTGGCCGAGATCCCCCGCGGCGCCCTGATCTTCCACGGCGGCACCAGGTTCGAGCCGGGCAAGGGCCTGGTGACCGATGGCGGGCGGGTCGTGACGTCCGCAGCCCTTGGCGAAACGGTCGCGGAAGCCCGTGAGAAGGCGCTGGCCGGGGCCCGGCAGGTACGATTCCCAGGGGCCTACTTTAGATCGGACATCGCTCGGGAGGCGGTTTAGTGCAGCCAGTTGTCGGCGTCATCCTCGGCTCCAAGTCAGACCTGCCTCTCATGGAGTCGTGCGTCAAAGTGCTCGAAGAGCTCGGCATCGCGCACGAGTTGAAGGTTTGCTCGGCGCATCGAAACCCCCGTGGGGTCATGGAATGGGCCACGTCCGCCCGTGAACGCGGCATCAAGGTTGTGATCGCCGCGGCCGGAGGCGCCGCCCACCTGCCTGGCGTGGTGGCCGCATGGACAGACCTGCCGGTGATCGGCGTGCCGGTGCCGACCCAGCACCTGGGTGGAGTCGACTCCCTTTACTCGATCGTCCAGATGCCGGCCGGCATCCCCGTGGCCACTGTCGCCATCGGCGAGGCGGGGGCGAAGAACGCGGCGTGGCTGGCGGCGCGGATCATCGGCTTGACCGACACCGGCGTTGAAGCGCGCCACGCCGAGAAGCGCGCGGCGCTGGCGGCGCCGTGATGGCGAAAAAGGCGCCACGGCTGCGGCTGATCGACACCACTTTTCGGGACGCGCAGCAGTCGCTGCTCGGAGGGCACCTGCGCGGCGACGAGATAGTGCCGATCGCCGCCAAGATGGACGCGATCGGATTCACCGCCATGGAGGCTTTCGGGGGCGCGACCTTCGAAACCCAGGTCCGCCGGGGCGAAAACCCGTGGGAGTACTTGCGAGACCTGGCCAAGGTGACACCCAACACACCGATCCAGGCGCTGATCAGGGGCCAGAATCTGCTCGCGAATCGCAACTTTCCAGACGACGTGGTCGAGCTCTTCATCAAGCACGCTGCCAAATGCGGCGTTGACGTCTTCCGGATCTTCGACCCGCTCAACGATCTAAGGAACATGGAAGCGACCGTTGGCGCCGCCCTGAAGGCCAAGAAGAAGGTGCAGGGCGCTCTGAGCTATGCCATCTCGCCCGCGCACAACATCGAGCTGTGGTGCTCGCTCGCGAAAGGCCTGGTCAACATGGGCTGCCACGAGGTCGTGATCAAGGACACGTCAGGCCTGCTCAGCCCGCAGGCGACCTGGGAGCTGGTCACCGCGCTCAAGGAGACCGTCGACGTGCCAATCGACGTTCATTCGCATTGTTCGAGCGGCATGGCGCCGATGGCGTACATGGCCGCGGTCGAAGCCGGCGCGCAGATCCTCGATGTGGCGATGTCGCCACTTGCCTGGGGTACGTCGCAGCCCGCGGTCGAAAGCGTGGT
>DATCAV010000157.1:0-3647 GCA_036512415.1 Candidatus Dormiibacterota bacterium
TGCGCGAGCGCGTGCAGCAGGCCGAGCACGTTGACCGCCACGTAAGCGATGTGGCGGTGCCCGTCGTCGACGATCAGGTTGAGGTCGACGTCGTCTGAGGCGCGAAAGCCCCCGCTGGCCAGCGAGCCCGCCACCGAGACGCTGCGGATGAATGGGGCCGCCGCCACGAGCGCGCTGACGAAGCGCTCGGTCATTGGCATGTAGGCCGCGGAATCAGACTCGTGCGCGGCAGCTCGAGCGCTGATCTCCCCAACGCGTGCCATCGCGGAGCGCTCAACGACGAGGCCTTCGGCGATGGTCAGCTCAGGCGAGGCTGCGACCGCCCATCGAACCTCGTCTTCCGAAAGGGGACCGCCCAGGCACAGGCCCCCGAGGCGGGAAGGCGTGAGACCGTAGCCGCGGCGCTGAAGCAGCGCCACCGTTTGCCTGACCCGATCCGACACGCTCGTATACCGAGCGGGGGAATAGCCGACAGCCACCGCTGTGCCTCCAAGAAGAGTACTGACGGGGTCAGTGGGGATACGGCCCCGGGTTACGCAGGATTGCGCCGCCTTACGGGCGGCGTGCGGCCGCAGATGCCAGCCGGAGCCTCTCGGCCCGCCAAGCGACCCCACGCCGGACCCATGATTTCCGGCATCATCGGTGGTGGCGCCGGCAAGGTCTTCTATCTCCAGGGGTGTGACATGACCGCGGACGGACACTTCAAAGTCCCAACTCCCGTCAACGAGCCGATTCGCGCCTATGCTCCCGGCGATCCGTACCGCAAGAGCCTCAAGGCGAGGCTGGCCGAGCTCACCGACGCCAGGACCGACGTCCCGATGCAGATCGGCGGCGAGAAGCGGTGGGGCGCGTCGAGGAGCGAAATCCGCTCGCCGCACCGAAAGGAGCTCTCGATCGCCCAGGTTGCTGTGGGCGGAAAGAAAGACTTCGCCGACGCCATCGAGGCCGCGCTCGACGCGCGGCGAATGTGGGCCGCCACCTCCTACCAGGAGCGCGCGGCGGTCCTGCTCCGCGCCGCGTCTCTGCTGGCGGGACCTTGGAGGGACACGATCAACGCCGCCACGATGCTGGGCCAGTCGAAGACGGTGCACCAGTCGGAGGTCGATGCCGCGTGCGAGTCCATCGATTTCTGGCGCTACAACGCCTACTTTGCGGACCAGCTCCACGCGCAGCAGCCGGCCAACGACGGCACCGCCTGGAACCGCCTGGAGTACCGACCGCTCGAGGGTTTTGTCTTCGCGGTGAGCCCTTTCAACTTCACCTCGATCGCTGCCAACCTGCCCATGGCCGCAGCACTCATGGGCAACACCGTCGTATTCAAGCCCGCGACGCAGACCCTTCTGGTCTGCCACTTCCTGATGGAGCTGCTCAACGAAGCGGGACTCCCGCCTGGCGTGGTCAACATGGTCAGCGGCAGCGCCTCGGAGATCTCGGAGCAGGTCCTCGCCCACAAGAGCCTCGCGGGCATCCACTTCACCGGGTCGACGGAGGTCTTCCACGGCATGTGGAAGGAAGTTGGCGAGAACATCGACCGCTACCGCACATACCCTCGGCTCGTCGGCGAGACAGGCGGGAAGGACTTCATAGTCGCGCATCCGTCGGCGGACCGCGAGGCCTTGCGCACGGCCATGATCCGCGGAGCCTTCGAGTACCAGGGGCAAAAGTGTTCGGCCGCGTCGCGAGCCTACATCCCGCAGTCGATCTGGAAGAGCCTGCGGCCAGAGCTGGTCGACCTGGTCGAAGCGATCCCCCAGGGCGACGTTGCCGACTTCCGCAACTTCATGGGCGCGGTGATCGACGGCAAGGCTTACGCGAAGCACATGGGAGCCATCCAGTACGCGAGCAAGGCAGAGGACGCCAAGGTGATCGCCGGTGGCAAGGGAGACGACAAAGTCGGCTGGTTCGTGCGGCCAACCGTCATCGAGACCAAGAACCCCGATTTCAAATTGCTGCGCGAGGAGCTCTTCGGCCCGATTCTCACCGTCTATCCGTATCCGGACTCGAAGTACGAGGAAACCCTCGACCTGTGCGACCGGACGAGCCCGTACGGTCTCACAGGCGCGATCTTTGCGACCGACAGGTCGGCCATCCGAAAGGCTTCGGAGAAGCTGGTCAACGCAGCCGGCAACTTCTACATAAACGACAAGCCGACCGGCGCCGTGGTTGGGCTACAGCCATTCGGCGGCGCGCGCGCGTCGGGCACCAACGACAAGGCGGGCTCGGTCTTGAACCTCATCCGCTGGACCAGCCCTCGCACGATCAAAGAGACGTACGTGCCGCCCGTCGATCATCGCTATCCGTACATGGACGCGGAGTGAATCGCTGACCGACAGGAATCGCTAGTGGGTCGAACAGGCGGATGGTGACGGTCCAGTACGACGTGACGGGCGCGGTGGTGACCGTCACCATCGACCGGCCGCAGGCACGCAACGCGGTGAATGCGGAGACCGCAGAACAGCTCGCCGCATGTTTCCGGCGATTTGCCGCTGACGAAAACCTGTCGGTCGCCGTCCTGACCGGCGCGGGCAAGAACTTCTGCGCCGGCTTCGACCTCAAAGCGGTGGCAGCGGGCGTGCCGAACCGGCTGCTCGAGGACGGCGACGGTCCAATGGGCCCGACACGGCTGGAGCTCGACAAGCCGGTAATCGCCGCGATCGAGGGGTATGCGGTCGCCGGCGGCCTGGAGTTGGCCCTGTGGTGCGACCTCCGTGTGGCCGCGCGCGATGCCACCTTCGGCGTCTTCAACCGGCGATTCGGCGTCCCGTTGATCGACCTCGGCACCATCCGGCTGCCTCGCTTGATCGGTCACGGCCGCGCGGCGGACCTCATCCTGACCGGCCGCCCGGTGCAGGCCGATGAGGCGTTCGCGATTGGGCTCGTGAACCGGCTCGTCGAGCCGGGGACGGCTCTGAGTGAAGCCAAGGGTCTCGCCGGCCGGCTCGCCGAGCTACCTCAGCGCGCGTTACGCGCCGACCGGCGAAGCCTACTCGGCCAGTGGTCCCTGAGCCTTGATGAGGCGATAACGGAGGAATTTCGTGGCGGCATGGAGGTCATCACCTCGGGCGAGTCTCAGGAAGGCGCGCGCTGGTTCGTGGAGGGTTCAGGCAGGCACGGCGGCACCTGACGCATGAGCTTCATGCCGTGGCATGAGGCTGAGCAGTAGAAGGACGACCAGCTCGCCTGCAATCACAGGCAGCGGACCCCAGAAGGGGATGCCCTCCGCCGCGATGACCAGAGCGATGACGACGATCCAGCTCCAGCCGGGTCGTGGGGACGTTCGCAAGTAAAGCCAACCGGCAAGCCCGAGCATGACCAGGTCATCGAGGTGGAGATACGGGCTCGCGAGGAGGCCGCCGACGAGAGCCGCGATGAAGACCCATTCGTGGCCCCGCGCCCTGAGCCGGTAGGCGAGGACTAGCGCCCAGATGGCGAGCACCACCTGGATGGCCCGTGCCACAGCAACGTTTCCAATGAGGCCGGCAATCGTCAGCTCCCTGTTCACGGGTACCCCGGCCGCAAAGTTCAGGCGCTCCTGGTAGGTGCTGATTCCTGTCGGGCCCACGAGCAGGGCGGCGATCAGCGCGAGGGCGCCGATGGCGACTACGCTCCCCCAGAACGCCCGGTGGCGGCCGCTCACGAGCAGAGCG
>DATCAV010000158.1:0-10831 GCA_036512415.1 Candidatus Dormiibacterota bacterium
AGCAGGCCTGACGGCCAGCGTATCCGTGCAGAGCCCGGGCCAACCGGTTTGGCAACCGGCCCTCCCGGCCAACCCTCCGTTCGCGTTTCCGGGCAGCTTCGCGCTCTCTGCGGACGGCGGACGGCTCGCCATGGATGGCGCTGTCGTCGGGCGTTCGGCGTCGACAGTGGCGCTCAACACCTTCTTCAAGCCCCAGGGTTGGCTCGACGCCGGAACGATGATCGGAGTCCAGCTGAGCGTTGCAGACCCGAACAAGTCGGACGGGATGGCCTACGTGAGCCTTTCGAACCCAACGCATCCTGTGCTCTTGGGGTTCGCAGGCGAGTTCGTCGGCACGATCAGTTAGCCTGCCGCTCCCCCGCACGCCGAGTGCGTGAGAACCCGCGCCTGGCGCGGTTAGGCTGGTCCAATGGCAATACAGATCCCATCCGAAACTCAGCAGCAGTGGACCGGCTGGGTTCAGACGACCATCGCCGCACCGTTCCGCAAGCGGGCCTCAAAGCGGCCCTACAGTCTCTGGCCTCCGGTGGTAGCTCGGACCAGGCGATGGCAGCCGCAAAGCAGGCTGAGAGAACTCGAGCAAACTACATGGCAACGTCTGCTCTGGTCCTTGGCGCTGTCAGCGCTGCGGTAGGCCTGTTTCTCGGGGGCCTATCAATTCTCGCCACGCTGTTCGCGTTCGCGTCAGCCGCGCAGGGATATCGCTCGGTCGACCGCGCGTGGCAAGCGTGGGCCGGCGTGGCGTTAGCTGTCCTTGGCGTTGTGTTCTTCGCTGTGAGACTGGCGGTTCACTGATCCACTGATCGAGGTCGTCTTTCAGGCGCGAATCAGAGCAAACCCCATGTTCACCGCCACGTACGCGACGGTCAAGAGCAGCAGCAGCCTGACCGCGGTCACGTCCGTGGCCAGCGCGATCGTTCCGAACGCGCCGATTACAAGGATTGGCAGCCCCACGAGCACCATGGTCGTGCGCATCAGGCGATGGTCGCGCAGCCATTCACCGGTGAGCCACGCCCGCTTCAGCTCGGAGATTCCTGACTCCTCGTAGAACTCCCGCCCCCACAGCCGCTTGCCTTTGAAGAAGCCAATCCGCCAACCGCCACCCGGCGTTGGTCCGGAATAGGGCCCCGAGACGTCGCCCGTCTCCATGGGCTGCGAGTCGAACACCATGCCATGGACCAAGGCACCAAGGAGCAGCGCCGCGCCGATGATGGCGGCGGCGATGCCGAGCGGGATCAGGCCCGCGGCCCCATTGAGAATCCGATCGAACGATGACAGCGGCTCGGCGTGCCGGAATGTCTGCACCACAATGAGGGCTGCGATCGCACCGGCCATCCAGAGCCAGCCAAGCATCTGCTTCATCGGCGAAAGGATCGCACGAATGCGGGCATCCTTTGATAGTGGTGGTCCCCACGGGGCGGCGGGCCTGGCGAAGCGGCTCCGGCGCGCCCCCCCGGCCGGTCGATACAATCATCCGCCGTGCCGAGATAGCTCAGCTTGGTAGAGCACCGCACTGAAAATGCGGGTGTCCCCAGTTCAAGTCTGGGTCTCGGCACCACCTCAACCTCCGGGCATACTTACCCGCCGTGAGCAACCTGCGCCCGTTCAGATTTGGGGTCCAGGAACATCGGGCGTCCAGCGCCACAGCGTGGAAGGAGAAGGCCCGCCAGGTCGAGGCGCTCGGCTACGCCTCCCTGTACCTCCCTGACCACTTCACGGACCAGCTCGGCCCCATCGCGGCGCTCATGGCTGCGGCTGACGCGACCACGCGATTGAGGGTCGGGTCGCTGGTTTTTGACAACGACTACAGGCATCCAGTGGTACTGGCCAAGGAGGCAGCCACCCTCGACCTGCTCTCAGACGGAAGGTTCGACCTGGGGCTTGGCGCCGGCTGGATGGCCTCGGATTACGAGCAGGCCGGGATTCCATACGACAGCCCAGGCACGCGAATCAGCAGGATGGAAGAGGGCCTGAAGATCATCAAGGGGTTGTTCGCAGGCGAGCCGTTCACATTCGCTGGAGAGCATTATCAGGTGGCGGGTATCGAGGGATTTCCGCGGCCCGTTCAGAAGCCTCATCCGCCCATCCTTCTTGGAGGTGGTGGGCGCCGCATGTTGCGGCTGGCGGCGCGCGAGGCCGACATCGTGAATGTGAACTTCGACCTTCGCGAAGGCAAGGTCAATCGCAACCTCGTGCGCACGGGACTCGCAGAGGCGACCGACGAGAAGCTGCGATGGATCAAGGAGGCGGCCGGCGATCGTCTGGATCGTATCGAGCTGAGCGTCACGATATTTCTCGCGAACATCACCGATGACCGCGAGTCGGTTGCCACGCTGATGGCTGCGGGAGTTGGAGCAGAGCCCAAAGACATACTTGCAATGCCGCATTTCCTGATCGGAACCGTCGATGAGGTGGTTGAGGACTTGCAGCGCCGGCGCGAACGGTATGGGATCTCGTATGTGATCGTCCCGGGCGAGGCAGACGAAACCTTCGCTCCGGTCGTGGCGCGATTAGCAGGGACGTAGCGGCCTCCTGTAAATTGGATGGCGATGGCCTCGGATGAACCGATGAAGCTCAACGGGCCTGTCACTGGGCGCGCCGCGGAGGTGCTCACCAGCGATGCGCTTGAGTTCGTGGCGGGCCTGCAGCGCGAGTTCGGTGAGCGCAGGTTGGAGCTGCTGCGGCTGCGCGACGAGCGCCAGGCGCGACTCGACGCCGGCGAATCGCCAACCTTCCTGTCCGCAACGCGGTCGGTGCGTGAGTCCGACTGGAAAGTTGCTCCGCCCGCTCCGGACCTCCAAGACCGGCGTGTCGAGATCACGGGGCCGACCGACCGCAAGATGGTGATCAACGCGCTGAACTCTGGCGCCAGGGTTTTCATGGCGGACTTCGAGGATGCCAACACGCCGACCTGGGCGAACCTGGTCGAAGGTCAGGTCAACCTCATCGATGCCATCGAACGGACCCTGGACTTCACGAGCCCGGAGGGAAAGCAGTACCGCCTCGATGCCAAGGTGGCGACGTTGGTCGTGCGGCCCCGCGGCTGGCACCTGGACGAGCGGCACCTCGAGGTGGGTGGGAAGCCTGTCTCAGGCAGCCTGTTCGACTTCGGTCTGTACTTCTTTCACAACGCCAAGCGCTTGCTCGCGAAGGGCAGCGGCCCGTACTTCTATCTGCCCAAGCTCGAGAGCCACCTGGAAGCGCGGCTCTGGAACGATGTCTTCAACTTCGCGCAGGATGCTCTCGACGTGCCTCGCGGCACGATCCGCGCGACGGTGCTCATCGAGACGATCCTCGCCGCCTTCGAGATGGAAGAGATCCTGTACGAGCTACGTGAGCATTCGAGCGGTTTGAATGCGGGGCGGTGGGACTACATCTTCAGCATCATCAAGAAGTTTCGGAACCGGCCTGACTTCGTCCTTCCCGACCGTGCGCAGGTGACGATGACGGTTCCGTTCATGCGCGCTTACACGGACCTGTTGGTGAAGACGTGCCACAAGCGAGGGGCGCACGCGATGGGGGGGATGGCGGCGTTCATCCCGTCGCGGCGCGACGCGGAGGTCAATCGCGTGGCGTTGGCGAAGGTCAAGGAGGACAAGGACCGCGAAGCCAAGGCCGGGTTCGACGGCACGTGGGTGGCGCACCCGGATCTCGTGCCCACTGCGAACGAAGCGTTCGACAGCGTCCTGGGTGACCGGCCTAATCAGCTGGAGCGGCAGCGCCCCGATGTGGCGGTGACCGCCGATCAGCTGATCGACGTCAAGGTGCCGGATGGGTCCATCACGGAGAACGGGCTTCGCCTTAACGTGAGTGTGGGGGTGCAGTACATCGAGTCGTGGCTGCGAGGGGTCGGGGCGGCCGCCATCAACAACCTGATGGAGGATGTCGCCACCGCCGAGATCTCGCGCTCGCAGGTGTGGCAGTGGATCAGGCATTCGTCACGGCTCGCCGAAGGCTCGCCGGTGACCGCGGATCTGGTGCGCGAGATCACCGACGACGAGATGGCCAAGGTTCGGGAGCGCCTTGGCGAGGCGCTGTGGGCGAAGGGTCGTTTTGCCGAGGCGCGCCAGGTGTTCGAAGAGGTGGCGCTATCGGAGTTGTTCCCGGCCTTCCTGACCCTGGTGGCGCAGCGCCACATCGACTGACCTCGGTCGTTAACAGGCTGGGTTGTGAGCCGACGAATCGCCACGTAGCCTGGGCTCAGGAAAGGCAGGTGGGGGAGGGACCTGCGGGAGGGGGAGGGCCCGCGCCAGGTGGCGCTGTGGCCCGCTTTGCCGGTTAGGGGCCCACCCTTGGGGTCGCCGGCGGCTTGCCCGGCAGCCTGCGCCACTGGCGCGGACCGACACCGTTGTTGGGGTTACCCGGCACGAATGCCACCGCTGAAGGCTTGACCATGCAGTTGTCCTTGCGGACGACGCTCCGCTCGCCGCCTTCCTGGTGCTCGATCACGACCGTCCGCTCCAGCACCGCGCGGACGCGAACCTCCTTGCCGTCGACCATGGCGTTGAAGCCCCCGCTGACCTCGTGGTTGAGGGGCGGGACGATGCTGGCCAGCGAAACAAGCTCGACGGGTACGGGTTTGCTCATGCGGCTGTTCCTTGGGCTAGGCGGCCCGCTCGGCCGCGGAACCTGAAATTGGCTACCAACAATTGGCAGCCCACTTTACCAGAACGTTGGCGAGCCTCAATCCGACAGGGCCCGGGCTTATGCGGCTGAGCGGTTCTCTTGCATCCTGAGGGCGCGGGCAGCCTCGCGGCCACGCCGGGCGGCTTCCTTGCTCGCCAGGTGCCGGACTCGGAGCTGGCCGGGGTCGACCATGAGGCGGTTCCGGTTGACGAGCACCTTGGGCTCGCCGGGGGCCGGCTCGATCACGACAGTCCTCTCCAGGACGGCGGTGACCCAGACGCGCCGACCATCGACTTCGGCTGAGAAGTCGGGAAGGATCTCGTCGTCCTCGTCCATCTCGACCGTGTCGAGGCGAACGAGCTCAGCGGGGCTCTTCAGCGTGTCGGCTCCAGGCTTTCGGTTTGAAACCATGCTCATATTCCAGATACCCGATCACAAGCAAGCCCAAACCCAGCAATACCCACGGAATCTGGTGTGCGGGGAACAGGAGAAAGACCTCCCGTATACGGGGCCCTACGTGGCGTCCAATTTCGAGAAAGATCGTGGCCCAGATGAGGGCTGACACAAATACGCACGGTATGAAAACCCTGTAAGGGACCCCAAGTATTCCCGACAAAGCTGACAAAACTATCCGCACGCCTGGAATATGACGGCCGATGATGATGGCCCACGGCCCCCATCGCCTGAAAAGCCCTTCAGCGCGAAGCAGCCGCGCCTCGGTGACGCCCGGATTTTAGGCTCGCGGAGGCGAGCGCCAGAGTTATCGGCGCGCGGTGCTGAGGAGCGATTCAGGGGTTGCCCATTCGGCCGCGGCCCCAAAGACATCGGCAAAGTTTTTGGCGTATTCGCGGGCCGCGGTCGCTGTGTCGATTCGCCGCCCTGTAAGCGCCTCGACTGACGTCGGACGCTTGTCGGCGTGCCCGCAAGGAACGATGCCTTCGAAGTACTCGAGGTCGGTGGTGAGATTCAGCGCGAACCCGTGGCTCACGACTGAGCGGTTGAGTTTGATACCAATCGCGGCCACCTTCTCGCCCTCGGACCACACACCAGTGAGGCCGCGTTCGCCAGGCTCCGACTGGACCCCAAGCTCGCGCAGATATTCGATCAGCGATTGCTCGAGCTTCTGGATGTACGCGGGGATCGTGAGCTCGAAGTGGACGAGGTCGATGATCGGGTACCCGACCAGCTGACCGGGGCCATGGTAGGTCGCCTCACCGCCGCGGTCGGACCAGATCACATCGACTTGTCGCCGCGACCTCTGGCGGTCATCCCACAGGAGATGGTCGGGGCTCGCAGCCTTGCCCATCGTGAAGACGTGTGGGTGCTCGAGCAGCAGGAGGGTGTCGGGCTCGCTGCCATCTCGGACGGCGGCCACGATCCCCGCCTGGAGGTCCGACGCCTCCTGGTAAGGAGTGCTACCCAGCCAGCAGGCTCTTACGTTCTGGGACTTGCTCATCTGCGTGGTATGAGGATCTGACCAGGGGTCCTGCCTCGACGTGCCCGAAGCCCATCTCGAGCGCCAGGCCCTTCAGCCTCACGAACTCCTCGGGCTTGTAGTACCTGACGACCTCCGCGTGGCTCTTGGTCGGCCGCAGATATTGGCCGACGGTCAGGACATCTATGTTGTGCGCGCGCATGTTGCGGAACACCTCGAGCAGCTCGTCCTCCGTTTCCCCAAGGCCGACCATCAGGCCGGATTTGGTGACCATCTGCGGCGCCGACGCCTTGACGTGGCGAAGGAGCGCGAGGCTGTTCGCGTAAACAGCTTTCGGCCGGATCCGCGCGTACAGACGCGGCACCGTTTCGGTGTTGTGGTTGAAGATGTCGGGGCCGGCGTCGACCACGGTCTGCACGGATTCCAGGTCGCCCTGGAAGTCAGGGGTCAGCACTTCGATCGTCGTGCCGGGGCTTCGCCGGCGGATCGCCCTGATGGTGCGCGCGAAGATGCCCGCCCCGCCGTCCTTCAGGTCGTCCCTGTCGACCGAGGTGATGACAGCGTGGCGGAGACCGAGCTCGGCCACTGATTCGGCGACACGAATGGGCTCGCCAAGATCGAGCTCGGTGGGCCTACCCGATGTGACTGCGCAGAATCGGCAAGCGCGCGTGCAGACGTCGCCAAGGATCATGAAGGTGGCTGTGCGCCGGTTCCAGCAATCGAAGATATTCGGGCATCGCGCCTCCTCGCACACCGTGTGCAGGCGGCTTCCCTTGACGATCTGCTTGAGCTCCTTGAAGTTCTCGCTCTCGGTCACGCGGATACGGATCCATGAGGGGATGGGCGCCTGTGTCAGCGGGACCCCGATGCTCACAGCTGAATGCTCGCGGCGGTCCATTCCTCGAGGCGCTTCTTGACTGTGCTGAGGAACTGGCCCGCCATCATCCCGTCGATGATCCGATGGTCGAAGCTGAGACAGATATTCATCATGTCTCTAACCGCGATCCCGTCGCCGATTACGACCGGGCGCTTGACGATGGATTCGGTGGTCAGGATGGCCGCCTGGGGCTGATTGATGATCGGCTGGCTGGCAACCGAGCCGGTCGAGCCTGTGTTGTTGAGCGTGAACGTGCCCCCCTGAACATCGTCCGGCTTGAGCTGCTTGGTGCGAGCTCGTTCGACCAGGTCGTTGATCGAACGAACAAGCTCGGTAAAACCAAGCTGGTCCGCGTCCTTCAGCACTGGGACGATCAGGCCGTCCGGGATTGAAACAGCAATACCCATGTTGATGTAGTGCTTCAGCAGGACGCCCTCGTCGCTCCACGTCGAGTTCAGCCAGGGAAATTGCTTGATAGCGTCGCATACGATCTGGACAACGAACGGCAGGTACGTCAGCGAGACTCCGTGCCGCGCCCGAAATCCTTCCTTTTCCGACGCGCGATAACGCACCAGGTTGGTGACGTCGACCTCCTGAAGGGTCCATGCGTGGGGAGAGGTGGCAAGGCTCCTGACCATGTGCTCGGCGATCGCCTTTCGCATCGAGCCCAGCTTCACCACCTCTTCGCGCGCGCCGTCGACACGTGCGGGGCGTGGGGTGGAGGGAGCCGGAGCCGCAGGTCTCGCAGAGGGTGCGGCAGCATCGCTCTCCAGAGCGGCGAGGACATCGTCTCGGGTCACCCGGCCGCCCATACCGCTGCCACGAAGGGTCGCGGCGTCGATGCCGTGCTCGGCGGCGAGCTTGCGCACGGCAGGGGACAGGCGGGCCCTGTCGTTGTTTCCGTCAGCGCCTGCAGGGGCCGTGGCTGGCCTGGCGGCGGCAGGAGCGGGTGCGCCGGAACGCGGCGCTGGGGCGGCGGGCACCTCCGGGTGTGGCGCTGCGGGCTCCTTCGCCGGTGCTGGCGCGGATGCGCCAGGTGCCCCAGCCGATGCGCCGGCGGTCTCGATCTGGGCGATCACGGCTCCCACTCGGACTGTCTCGCCTTCAGTGACCGTGATCTTGACGAGCTTGCCTTCGAAGGGCGAGGGGATCTCGGCGTTCACCTTGTCGGTGACGACCTCCACGATGGGCTCGTCTCGCTTGACGAAGTCACCCTCGCTCTTGAGCCACTTTTCGACCGTGCCCTCGGTCACCGACTCGCCGAGCTGCGGCATTTTGATCTGGGCCAAGCCCATACGCCTTCTCCTCGCTGAGTATTGATCCGAGTCTATCAACTGCCACTCTCGATCGAGAGGGCGCGTAACTGGCCGTTCGGCTGGAGCGTTTCTACTTCCGGGCGCAGCGAGCTGCCAAATCAGGCCCAGGGAGGTGAAAGCGAGTGCGTAACGTCCTTCGGATCGCGATCGTCATGTCGGCGATCACGGGGCTGCTTCTGGTGCGGGGAATAGGTCCCAAGCCAAGCGTGCTGTCCAACCCGACTAAGTACTGATAATCGATTGTTTTCCAACGAAGGGGCCAGGCGACGGAGGCGGTCTTTCGACAGCACCTAACCGCCTGACCCCTTTAACTGCAGGCCTTCCCCCTGGCCACGGGGAATGAGGTCCGTTCTCTGAAACGCATCGGCGGCGAGTTGTATTTCGCAGCCATGACTCAATGCCGGCGGATGGTGCCGTCGACGCCGCAAGCGCTTTTGCGACGGGCTACGCTCCGCGCGTGAGATCGCCATCGAGGAGCATGGTTGGCCTTCGCGTGGCGGTCGCCATCGTCGTCTCGATCGTGGTCGTTGGCGCCCTCGGCCTCTGGCTCGTATCGCTGGGTCCACCTGACTCATCGGTCTCAACGGCAATCGAGACTCCTACTCCGGCCGACCCGAGTCCCATACCAACTCTGCAGCCGGCGATTACGCGCCTTCCTATCGCGCGACTAACCCCGGGGGCAGTCAGTGCAGACGTGACGCCGGCCAACATCAATCGCACGATCTGTGTCAGTGGGTACACCAGCGGCCGCCGGCTCGATGATGGCCGCACGGTGCGGCCGCCCAGCTCATACACGACCGCACTCAAGCGACAGCAGATCGTCCAGTACGGCTACTCGGACACCCGCCTCGCCGACTACGAAGAGGACCATCTGATTCCGCTGGAGTTAGGTGGTGATGGGTACGCACGGGGCAACCTCTGGCCAGAGCCGTATGCCGGCAGCAGCGGAGCTCTGGTCAAGGACAAGGTCGAGAACGCGTTGCATCGGCTCGTCTGCAGTGGCCAGGTCGGGTTGCGGGCGGCTCAGAATGCGATCGCAACCAATTGGTATGCCGCGTACCTGAAGTACGGCTGACGACAGATCACGCTGGCTCAACAAGCCTGCCGTTTTGTGACAGGTTCGGGTCGGTGCATGCGGCAAGGTTGAAACAGCAGGGCCGTCGCTTCCCGCTTTTCATTTTCGAGATACTTACTTCGACCCGTCGTTTGCGCGTATCAGGGTTTTGGGTTGCATTGACCCAGCGAACCCATTCCCAGCGCGCCATTGGCGTAATACCTTTCCATAGGTCTTGGATCTTCTGAGGGGCAGTTGCCAGCGCTGTCTCAAAATCCTGTGGCACGTTCGGCTCCGGCCAGTCTTTGAGTGACTCAATTTCGAGCGTCGCGGTGTCACCCGCGCCTAAAGCAGCGGTTCGTTGCAGCTTTCCATCAATCCTCATCCAGTGGCCAAAATGGCCGTCTGGTTCCAACACCGCCTGGAACCCATGGCCATTGATCGTTCCTTGTACTGACACCTGCCCGCGCGACGGCAGTTTCCGGCTCGCCTTCTCAGGCAAGCGCAAAATAGTCCACTTGTCGATCGTGTACAGAGTGGAGTCAAAACGAATTGTTGGCACCCCTGTTCGCTGACTCATAGTCGCCATATATTTAGAGGTGTCGGCGCCGGAACTGCCGAATTCGTATTCAGAAAGTTGGAGGCGACGCCCAGAATCGAACTGGGGATGGAGGTTTTGCAGACCTCTGCCTTGCCACTTGGCTACGTCGCCCCGGGTCCGGAGTGGATTCTAAGGTTAGGCTACGGAATCACTTGACCGCGCAAGACTTCCGGGACGTCATGGCGCGCCTCCCTTCTGGCGTTGTCGTGGTCAGCGCCCGATATGGGGCGGGCTTTCGCGGACTGACCGCGAGCAGCCTCGTTTCCATCTCGGTTGACCCTCCACTGGTAATGGTTGGCCTTGAGCGCGAAGCCACCACTCGAGCGGCGGTCGTCGAGGGTAAATCCTTCAACGTCAGCGTCCTGACCCGCACCCAGGAGTTCATCGCTGATCGTTTCGCCGGCCGCGCACCGGCCATCGACGAGTCCTGGCGGGAGATACCGCACCGGTTGGGGAGCAATGGGATCCCTCTCATTGAAGGATGCGTGGCGTGGCTCGAGTGCAGCCTGGTCGCGACCCATCCAGCCGGCGACCACGACATCTGCGTGGGCAGAGTCGAGGCGGCGGTGCAGGGTGCGGGCGACCCGCTGATCCTGTGGGACCGCGCGTTCTGGACTCTTCGCTGAGGGATGCGGCCGGAGATGCCAACCGGATCTTCGGCGCCCATGCGGCCCATCTGCGTTGTTGCGGCCTCCGTTGCTCGCTTACGCATCTTCGATGCGCGCGCTCCGCTACTCGGCGCGTCCACTGGGGTCCCCATCACGAAGGCATGGGAGGGACCCCTGGATCACCGAATCTCTCGGCCGGCCCTCCGACCACATCCCTAATACGGGAGGTCGTCTTCCTCCATCCCGAAGTGATGGCCGACCTCGTGCAGGATCGTCCGGCGGACCTCCTCGACCAGCTCGTCGATCGACTCCGC
>DATCAV010000159.1:0-2370 GCA_036512415.1 Candidatus Dormiibacterota bacterium
CGGCGTCAGTCGCGAAACTGTCCGTCAGCTGGAGCGAGAGGCCCTTGCAAAGCTGCGGCTCGCCGGGCGGGCGGAGAAACTTCGCGACTACGCCGCCTGAACTCCTAGCCCCACTGCTCGGCGATCTGGCCGTGCGCGATCTGCAGCGTGGTCTGGGTGCGGCGTTCAGACGGCGGTACCCTCGCGAGATCCTGGGCGCTCAGTCCCCAGCTGATAAGGACTCGCGATCGGCTCCCGCGGATCTGGACATCCGAATGATGGGAGGCCAGCAGCGGGCTTCGGTCGATGCAGAGCTGGACCGCGTTGCGGCCGGTCTCCACTCCGGATTGCGTGTGGATGACGGAATCCGGGGCGTAGAGCCTTTCGGCTGCCGCGCGGTCGCCGAGGACGAGCGCCTCAACCCAATGCCGCGCCACGCGAGTCGCCAGTTCGTCGCTGTCGATGCCAGGATCCAGCCTGCTGCGAGAAAGCGAAGCACGGCCTCTCGAATCCGGGTGGGTCGCGCCGCTGAGATCGCCGAACCTGCCCTGGGTCGGTGAAACCCGGGTGCCACGGCGCAGTCGCACCTCGACCGCGCGCGTGACGCCATTCGCCCTCTTGAGCTTGAACGCCACTGGCGCGTCGGCCGTGCGCGCCGGTGGCTCGATTTCATCGGTTTCCGCCGCGTACTCACGGCCCGATCGACCCACGAGCCTGGCCTCGTGGGCGGCGGCGTCGAACCATTTCACATGACCGGTCGGCATGACCTCGCTCCAGTCTCAGTTGGCTCGCACGTGTTGCTTCCGATCACGCGCCGCTGGTGATGCCCAGCGTGGCCTCCACAGCCGCTCCCTTGCCTTGGAGAGCCTGTACCAAGTTGCCGTGGCTCAGGATCCCAACCAGCTTTCCACTTTCGATCACGGGTAGGCGGCGGATGTGGAACTGGGCCATCCTGTGGCCGGCTTCTTCGAGCGTGTCCTCTGGCCCGATGGTCGTCACCTTGGTGCTCATGACATGCTCGGCAGGGCGGCTCGTTAGATCGTGATGACCTTTGCCCAAGCAGTGGACGACTATGTCGCGGTCTGTGATCACGCCGACGATCCGGCCGTCATCCATCACCGGTACGAAGCCGCAATCCTCCTTCACCATCAGTTCGGCCACCTTCTCGACCGTGTCACCCCTCCTCGCAGTGCTGAAGGTCTTGGCCATCGTTTCTCGGACTCTCATCTGGATACCTCCTTGGCTCGCGCGAGGTTCGAAGCCGAACACACGCGGTTGCGCTTACTGTCACTGTGGATCTAGTGACGTCGGGTGCGATAGGGTCGAACGGCCCACGTTTTTCGGATCGGAGACGACCTCCCGGCTTGAGCTCCAAGGCCCGATCGACCAGGGGCTTTCGCCGGCGCCACCCCTCATCCGGCCTGGGCAGCCTCGGGCCGCACTTTCTGAAAGTGGTATTCCTCGATTCGCTCGTAGATCTCGTCGGGGAAGACGACGGACCATCGGCCCTTAGCGCTGAGACGGGACGATGACGACCGGGCGGGCGGTTCGGTGGACCACACCGGAGGCGACTGTACCCACCACCAACTCTCCGATCCGAGTCAGATGGCGAGAACCCAGGACGATCAAGTCCGCCTCGCTTGCCTCCGCGATGCGGGCAATCTCCTGAGCGAGTCCTGTGTCGTTCAGAATCACCTGGCTGTGCGCATCGATGCGTTGTTTCCGCAGTGCGGCCATCGCTTCGGCGACGGCTGCTTCGCCTCGACTAGTTCCTTCGCCGTGGAGCGCATGCTCGATGGCTGACTCATAGGGTCCGGCCACGTGGACCACCTCGACGGCGGCGCCAAGTGCCCGCGCCAGCATGACCGTCGTCGGCATCGAGAACTCCACATCGCGTGTGTCCTCAACGGCAAGAAGAATTCGCCGCGGGGTCATGATGGTTTGCGCCTGTCCGCTGACGATCAGGACAGGGCATTCGGCATGACGGACGACATCGTGACTGACGCTCCCGAGCAGTGCGCTGCCAAGATCCTGGCGGGCGCGCGACCCCATCACGATGAGGTTGGCGCCAAACTGTGCCGCCGATTCCAGGATTTCCCTGGCCACAGTTCTGGGCTCGCCGACGCGGACCTGAGCACGGGCGCGGACCCCGGCCGCGAGCATTTCCTGGGTGATGTCGGCGGTCAGTTCAAGAGCGGTTACATATTCACGGATCCGCTGGTCCTTGGCGCTACGTTGCTGGGGCAGCAGCAACAGGACGGTCAGCACGCCGACCGCCGCTTTCAGCTTGGGCGCAAGGTGGGCGGTGAGGCGCGCAGCCTCCCACGACGGTGCGCCGTGGTCGACCGCGAGCAGGATGCGCTTGAGCTTCATTTCAAGGACCGGATTCGT
>DATCAV010000160.1:0-3494 GCA_036512415.1 Candidatus Dormiibacterota bacterium
CGCATGAGCGGATCAGGGCACCGCCTGTCCGAGGGGGTTGTCGAAGACTGTCTTGTCTAGCTCGTCAAAGACATCGGCGTTCGTCGCGTCAAACTTTCGCGCGAAAACGCCGCCGGAGGATCTGAGGAAATCGAGATCACCGTAGTCGAAAACGTCTGGTCGACCTGTCGTGGGGGCACTGAACCGGATCGTGTGAAGGTTGATGTTGCTGACCGTCAGGTCTGGGTCGTTGAAGACGATGCTGCCGGTCGCGGATTCGAGAGGGATGACCGTGCGGGCGTAGTAACGAACGAAGTCGGGGTGGGCCTCTACATAGTGGACAACGTGTTCGAGCGCCTCGCGGGAAAGGGCGTACCAGCAATCGATGAACCAGCAGGGGAATTCCGCGTTAAACGGGGTCTTGTGGGCCCTGATCCCGATCCGGGTTGGCAGCGCGAGCTCGGCCGGAGTCTGGTAGATAAAGATTCTTGGCAGCCGGGTTAGGGCGGCAAAGATGCGGCGTCGCAGTGCCTGAGCGATCCGTCCCGGGAGGGGCGGCAGCCGTTGCGCGATCCCCAAGGACGGCAACGAAAAGTAGCGGTAGAGGTACCGGCGGGTGCATTCGATTCGCAGGCCATGAGCTGGAAGCGTGTCGATCCGTCGGCCGAACATGACCGCGTCTGCGCCGCCGCTGGCGAGGCGACTCCTCAACGTGGCCAGCGGAGCGATCGGGTAGTCCTGTTCCGACAGCAACATCACCCAGTCGATATCGAGGTTGTGCAGGATCCACCTGAATACGTCCCAGCGCGCCGCCTCGAGACTCATGTCGCCCCAGACGATGGGCCGATCGCTCCTCAGCACATGTACGTCGGGCACCGCCGCGAACAGGTCTGGCTCCAACGCCGAATCGAACGAATCGTGAACGACGATCGGTGCCGCCGGCTCCGCACGGCGCAGCGTGTGCACCAGCCGTGTCAGTTGAGCCGACGACCGATACGCAGACACGAAGAACGCGATTCGCAGATCGCCGCCAGACACGCGAGTGTTCACAAAGTGACTCCGATACGTCCGAACCGCGCCCGCGCCACATCGTACAGCGGGGGCAGGTTCGCGGAGTATTCATGGGCCTCGAGGCAACCGGGGTGACTAGCAACTCGCGGTGGCGCGGGCGCGCATCACCGTCCCGGATGCCTGAACTGGGCGCTGCTCGTCTACGACGCGAACAACCAACTGGTCGCGCAGTTGCAGGCACCGATCTGCAAGGTGGATGGACACGGGACGGCTTGGACGATCACCACGAAGTAGCCCCGTCCCACGCCTCGCGTCGCAGCCCGGGCATTGCGCATTCGCGAGAACCTGCCCATCGCAGATGAGTCCTAAGCACACCGGCGCCAACGCATATCCGACCAGACAAACATCCGACTCTGCCGCTGAGATGCGCGCTGCTGGTTCTCTGTTCAATGCGTGTCACGATGCCGGATCCGGCTCGCCACAGTAGGCAATCTCCTTGCCCATCGCCATGGCGGCGGCCCGGTCCGCGCGCCACTGTTGGTAGTCGGGACCGAACGGGATGGGCTGGCGGGCGAACGTGAGCAGGCTTTCGTAGAAGTACGGCGCAGACCGTGCTCCCCATCGAGAACCCGCGCGCCTGTTCCAACACGAGGGCCGCCAACGGCTCGGGGTCCACCACATCTTGGATACGGCCCCACGTGACGAAGTAACGCAACTCTCCGCCGACGAGATTTACCTCCACCGCCACCCCATCATCCATGGCAAGACCTTGCCCCATCGGGAGAGCTTGCGCCACGTGGACCGACGACAGAAGCGCGATCATCTGGCGCGATGATGCCCGTTCTGCCAACGGTCAGGCCGGGCTTATCTTGCGGATCGTTCGACGCAGGCGAGGGGTCCGATGAGTTAGGAACTGGGCTGGTTCTCCGGTCGAGCGGCGGACGATGATGAGGACATCGAGCAAGGATGGTCCGTTTTCCAGGCTGACAGACGTGTCGCCAGTCAGTGGAACCGATATCTCTTCCTCGCCGTGACGGCGGGAGTAGCTGCTCGGTGTCCAGACGACCGATTCGGGGGTGAAGCACAGCTGTCCGGGGAGTTTCGTAGCACCGTGCATGAGGTCGGCGGAGGCGCTCCAGATGGCTCCGGCGGCTACTGGCGCCTTGCGACGCCACGCGATGGGGACAAGGAGAAGACCGGCGGCCATCGCGATCAATAACCAACGCGTGCTCGCGCGGTCGGCAACGAGCCCAGCGATGAAGCAGGCGAGCGCCAGCCCTCTCAGCGCCAGACTTCGCCGTATTAGTGGGAAACGCGGACCGAGTTCTCGACCGTTCTTGCGTGCCTCATTCACCTAAGCAGTATTGCTGCGTGGCGCCGGATCGCCCGCGAGCGCACGCCCGCTAGTGCCGCGGAGCGCGCGCAGGTCCTCGTTCGTACCGCTGGCGGTTTAGGTCCAGATCTCTCGGTTGTGGAGCAAAGAGCGGACGTTCAGGTCTCGGCGTAGACGGGCGTCTTCTAAGGCGTCCACGATCACTGCAGCGCCGAGCCAGGTCGCGCGGGAGTCTGCGGTCAGGCCGTGTGCTGCAGCGGCCTGCCCGCCGGTATCGATCCAGTCGTCGACGAACAGCACGCGCTCGCCGGCCTGTAGTAGCCGCTTGGGGAAACCGAGCGTCAAGTGACGGTCCTGGTAGTCCGGCGGCGTCGTTCGGTAGCGCCAGGTGTCGCTGTCGGCGGACGGTCCATCGTTCTTGCGGATCTCGATCAGACCGATGCCGAGGTGTGTGGCGACGAGCGCGCCGATCAAAGTGCCCCGAGATTGCGAGCCCAATACAACTGTTGGGCCGGCGTTATTGAGCAGGTTGGCGAGGGCTGGGCCGATCCGAGTCAACACTGCGGGATCGCGCCACCATCCGGTGATGTCAGCCCATCTCGTTCGATCGGTCCGGTCCCCCCGTGGCGCGGTAAGTCCGCAAGAGTTCGTCGGCGGAGCGGACTCGGCGAAAGCGCCTTGCGCCGTCGCGCCTCGGCGGCTGCCTTGTTCTGGTCCGTTTCGCCATCTCCTAGGGCTGGGCCATGCATCCGCGCTTGCCGCGGATCGGTAGTGCTGGCGGCGAGGAATCCTGCGTGAGGCACGTGCCGGATAGCGGTAGGTTTCGAGCCGTGCATATGTCGCGTGCGTACTCATCGGGCGACGGCTCATTGCCGTCGGCTGAGCAGCTACGCGTCATGCAGCGCAGGGTCGAGCCTCCCGAGAATGAGCTGCCTGGGGCGATCGCCTTTCACTCTGTTGTTGGTCGGACCGATGAACTGGTGGTGGCCATCGTCGGTGCCGACGCCTACAGCGCCGGCATCGCTATCTCGCTCGCAATCCGGCTTCGTCGCAGCGACCGATCCGAGCTCGCGCACGATCTGTTCGGGCGTCCCCATCGCGGCGGCAGCGGCGGCGGCCTGTTGGTCGGCGTTGCCTATCCGGATGGGCGGACCGCCAGCAACGTGTCAAC
>DATCAV010000161.1:0-18072 GCA_036512415.1 Candidatus Dormiibacterota bacterium
GGCTTGCCGACCGGCTCGCCCTCGACGGGGACGATGCCCTTGCCTTCCTTGCCTGTGCTCTCGGCAATCAGCTGCTCGACCCAGTAGCCGAACGTCGCCACCTTCGGCGAGGCGATCAGCGTCAGCTTGTTGCGGCCGCCCAGGGCCAGCTGGCCGAGGACAGCGCCGAGCCAAACGCCCGGATTTTCGTCAGCCGGCACCGAGTCGGCGCACGAGTGGGCCATCTCCACCGCGCGCTCCAGCAGCTCGCCAACGTTCACGCCCATCAGGGCCGCGGGCACCAGGCCGAAGTAGCTCAGCGCGGAGTAACGACCGCCGATGTCAGGTGAGCCGGGGAAGATCCACCGGAAGTCGTGCTCCGTCGCCAGCTTCTCCAGCGACGTGCCGGGATCTGTAATGGCGGCGAACTGTCTGCCGGCCTTTCCGTTCTTCGCGCTCTTCGTCACCTCATTCCAGAAATACGCGAAATGAGAGAGCGTCTCCGTGGTCTCGCCGGATTTCGACGCGACGATGAAGAGCGTGCCGGCGATGCGGATCTTGGCGCGGACGCCCAGGATCGTCGCCGGGTCTGTGGTGTCCAGGACGTGCAGTCGCGGATGGCCCTTGACGCTGCCGAAGGTGTTGCGCAGCACATCGGGGCACAGGCTCGACCCGCCCATCCCGAGCAGCACGACGTCCGAGTAGGTCTTGCCATTCGCCTCCAGCTCCCGGAACTCGGGCGCGTGCTCCAGCATCTTCTCGGCGACGTTCAGCCACCCGAGCCGGTCGCGGATCTCGTCGCGCTTGGCCGGGTCGGCGCTCCACAGGGTCGAGTCCTTGGCCCACAGCCGCCTCGACGCGTCTTCCTTCTTCAGCCGGGCGAGCTGCGCATCGACAGCGGGCTGCAGCGTGCCGAGGCTGTGCCATTGGCGAGGCCCCTTGCCCGCTTTGATGTCTTTCGAGCTCTTGGTGATCGCCTCCAACAGCGTCACAAACGACTTGGTGAACGATTCGACGCCCTCCACCTCGAGCTCATGCGTGACCTGGTCGAGGTCGACCCCGATCTCGGCGAGCTCTTTCAGCTGTCGCGCCGCCGGCTCCACGTTCTCGTCGATGCTGCGTCGGACCTCGCCGTGCTCGCGGAACGCCGCCAGCGTGGCGGGCGGGATCGTGTCGACGGTGTTCGGCCCGATCAACTCCTCAACGTAGTAGGTGTCCGGGTAACGCGGGTCCTTGGTCGACGTGCTCGCCCAGAGAGGACGCTGTGTCTGGGCGCCATCCTTCTTCAGCTTTGCCCAGCGCGGCCCGCTGAAGGCTTTCAGGTAAAGCTGGTATGCCATCTTCGAATTGGCGATTGCCGCTTTTCCGTAAAGCCGCTCGAGAGCCCGCTTCTTGGCGGGGTCGGTGGTCTTTTCAATCTTCCCGCTGATTAACTTGTCGATCTTGGTGTCGACGCGGCTGACGAAAAAGCTCGCCACGCTGGCCACCTTGCTGAGATCCCCGCCTTTCCGCTGCAGCGCCTCGAGTCCCGACAGGTAGGCCTCGATGACCTCGGCGTACCGCTTCACGGAGAAGATCAGCGTGACGTTGATGTTGTGGCCCTTCGAGATCTGATCGCGTATCGCGGGCACGCCTGGCTTGGTCGCAGGGATCTTGACCATGACGTTGGGTCGGTGGGTGCGCCTTTTGAGGTCTTCCGCGAAGGCAATGGTGCGCGGCGTGCTGTTCGCGACGGTCGGCGAGACCTCGATGCTCACGTACCCGTCTGCGCCCTTGGTCTTTCGGTGAACCTCGTGGAAGACATCAGCCGCTGCCTGAATGTCCTCGACCATCAGCTCCCACAGGATTTCCTCGGGCTTTCTCTTGGCCGCAACCAGGCGGACCATCGCCTCGTCGTAGTCCGTAGAGCCGCTGACCGCTTTCTCGAAGATCGTGGGGTTCGACGTGACGCCGGTGAGCCCCTCGTCACGCAGGCGGGCTAGCTCGCCCGACGTGATCAGCTGCCGGCGGATGTTGTCGAGCCACAGGGACTGGCCGAGATGCCTGAGCTCCTTGATCGGCGACGGCCTACGCGCGGTGCTTGTAGCCAACGCTACCTGCTCTTCAGGAGCTTGGTGGCCGCGGCGACTACGTGCTTGGCGGTGATGCCCGCCGCGTTCATCAGCTCCTCTGGCTTGCCCGACCCAGGCAGATCTCTCACCGCCAGGTGGGCGACGCGTGGAGGGCTGTCGGCCAGCGCTTCCAGGACGGCGGCGGCGAGGCCGCCTTCTGGGTAATGGTCCTCGACGATGACAAAGCGGCCCTTGGTCACCCGAGCGGCATCCTTCAGTGTCTTCACGTCGACGGGCTTGACCGAGTAGAGGTCGATGACGCGGGCTGGGATCTTCTTCGAGGCGAGGGTGTCCGCTGCGGCGATGCAGGCGTGCAGGGTCACTCCTGCGCCGATCAGCGTGACCTTGTCCTTGGCGCTCTGGCGCACGACCTTCGAGCCGCCCACCTTGAAGACCTCATTGGGGCCGTAGATGGTCGGGTAGGCGCCGCGCGTCGTGCGCATGTAGACGATACCGTTGGTGTCGGCCATCACCTGCACCAGCTTCGCGGTCTGGTTGGGATCGCTCGGATAGAGGACGACCGAACTCTGGATCGCGCGCAGCGAGGCGAGGTCTTCGAGGGCCATCTGCGATGGGCCGTCCTGGCCGATCTCCGTGCCGGCGTGCGACCCGACAAGGCGGATGTTGGCCTGTGAGATGCCGGCCATGCGGATGAAGTCGTACGCGCGCGAGAAGAAGGCGGCGAAGGTCGAGGCGAAGGGCCGGTAGCCACGCACGCTCATCCCCACCGCGGTGGCCACCAGCTGCTGCTCAGCGATCCACATCTCGAAGAAGCGGTCGGGATATGCCTTGGCGAACTCGTCTGCGTGCGTGGAGTTCGAGACCTCGCCATCCATGGCGACGACGTCGGGCAGCGCGCCGAGAGCGACCAGGGCGTCGCCGTACGCCTTGCGCGTCGCGACCCTGTCTTCCTTCTTGTAGGTAGGCAGGGTCACCACGGGCTCGGGACGCTTGGCAACTCGCGGGCTCGCCTCGGGCTTGGCGGTCTTGACCTTGAGGTGGCGGATACCGCCGAGCTCTTTGATCGCGCGCTCGGCCATGTCCGGCGGCAGCACCTTGCCGTGCCAGCCTTCCTTGTTCTCGATCTCCGAGAAACCCTTGCCCTTGATCGTCTTGGCGATGATCACGGTGGGCTTGCCGGTCGAGGAGAGGGCGCTGCCGTAGGCCCTGTCGATGGCGGCCACGTCGTGGCCGTCAATGACGATCGGGAAGCAGCCGAAGGCCTCGATCCGGCGCCGGTAGGTGTCGAGGGTCCAGCCGAACTCGGTTTCGCCGCGCTGGCCCAGGCGGTTGATGTCGAGGATGGCCGTGAGGTTGGACAGTTGGTAGTGGCCGGCCTTGTCGAAGGCCTCCCAGATCGAGCCCTCGGCGAGCTCGGAGTCGCCGCAGAGAGTCCAGACGTGGAAGGGGAGCTTGTCGAGGTTCTTGCCCGCCAGCGCGACGCCGACCGAGATCGGGAGGCCCTGGCCCAGGGAGCCGGTGGCCACGTCCACCCAGGGGATCGCGGGCGTGGGGTGGCCCTGCATGCGGGAGCCGAACTTGCGGAAGGTCATCATCTCGGCGTCCGAGATCACGCCCACGGCCTTGAACATGGCGTAGCAGAGGGGCGAGGCGTGGCCCTTGGAGTAGATCAGGTGGTCGTTGTTGGGGTCCTTGGGCTTGGCCCAGTCGTACTGCAGGTAGCGGGCGATGAGGACCGCGATGAGGTCGGCGGCGGACATGGAGGAGGTGGGGTGGCCGGAGCCCGCGGCGGTGCTGGAGCGGATGGAATCGACCCGCAGCTGCTGCCCGAGCTGCCGCGTGAACTCGAGATCGGTGGTGGCGAGCGTCTCGGTGGTGACCGTCATGTGCACTCCCTACCCCACAACCAGTTGTGGGGGGACCCCATGGGGCGCGCAGTGCGCCAACAAGGTAAGTCTATCGGTTGCACGAAAACACCCCCCGGGGGTGGTCGGCGGATACAGCCAAAAGTGTCCGAATGGCGCTGCAATCAGCCCGGGATGGGACGAAAAGTGCCCGAATGGCGGGACGCCGGCGCCTCAGGCCTGTGCGGCCAGCTCCTCCACCTGCGTGACCATCCCGTCCAGGATCCTCAGGCCCGCGTCCCAGAAGTCCGGGTCCGTGATGTCCATCCCCAGGCGCCTCACCAGCTCATCGGGCGGCGTCGACCCGCCCGCGGCCAGGAACTCCAGGTAGTCGTCCACGAACGCCGGCCCCTGCTCCAGGAACCGCTCGTACACGGCGAGCGCGAGCAGGTTCCCAAAGGCGTACGCGTAGACGTAGCCCGGCGTGTGTAGGAAGTGCTCGACGTAGCTCCACCAGCCCTTGTGCTCGTCGGTGAGGATCAGCGCGTCCCCGAACATCGGCTGCAGCTTCGATTGGTAGATCTCCCCCAGCTGCTCCACGGAGAGCTCGCCCTCGGTGCGCCGGGCGGTGTGGCACGCATCCTCGAAGCGGTTGAACGCGACCTGCCGGAACACGGTGGCGAAGGCGTCCTCGCACTGGGTGCAGAGCATGGCGAGGCGGACCTTCGGGTCCTTCTCCTCGGTCATGATCCGGTCGAAGGTCAGCGCCTCCCCGAACACCGAAGCGGTCTCCGCGAGGGTGAGCGGCGGGTTGTAGTCGAAGCTGTGCTGCTTCGAGGCGAGCAGGTCGTGGAGTCCGTGCCCCAGCTCGTGTGCGAGCGTGGTCACGTCGCGCAGCTTGCCGGTGAAGTTGAGCATCACGTAGGGATGGTGGCGCGGCGTCACCTGCATGCAGTAGGCGCCGCCGGCCTTATCCGGTACCACCGGAGCGTCGATCCAGGCGTGCGTGAAGAACTCTTCGACCAGCGCCCCCGCCTTCTGGGAAAAGCGGTTGTACGACCCGAGCACGATCTCCTTGGCGTCGTCCCACGACACCTCGCGCTTGGCCTCCTCGATCGGCGCGTAACGGTCCCACTCGTGAAGCTCACCCACGCCGAGGAGCTTTCGTTTGACGCGGTAGTAACGAGCGCAGATGTCGTATCTCCCGGTGACCGCCTCGACCAGCGCCTGTACAGCCGCATCGGACGTCTCGTTCGCCAGGTTCCGCGACGAGACCCACGAAGGAAACTTCCGCAACCGATCGTCGATCGCCTTCTCCTGCAGGACCACGTTGAAGATGTAGGCGCGAGTGCGAACGTCGGTCCCGAGCGCGACGGTGATGGCTCCGCTGGCCCGGCGACGAGCCTCTCGGTCGGGCTCGTGCAGCAGGGTGAGCGCCTCGGCGAGCGCCAGCTTCTGATCATCGACGTCAACCCTGATGCCCGCGCACAGCTCCTCGAACAATCGCGTCCAGGCCGAATTGACAACGGGGCTGTAGTCCGTGAGGACGCGCTCCTCCGGCTCCGACAGCTGGTGCGGCCTGAACTTGCGGGCCTCTTCGACAGCGTGCCGGTACCTGGCGGAGTCCGGGTTGGCGAACAGGCGCGCCGCCTGCACGTCGTCCGTCTGGGCCAGCTCCAGCGTGAAGAAAACGGCGTGGCTTCCTCGCTCAGCGCTCGCCTCGCGAGCTCGGGAGAGCAGCCGGCCGGCGGCAGGGTCGTGGGTGTTCTGGCTGTGCAGGAGGTACGCGTACACCTCGGGTCGGGCGGCAGCGTCCTCGTCGTCCTCCAGCTCGAGCATCATCGCGGCAAAGGCGGACGGCTCGAGGGTGGCCACGCGGCCCTTGTACTTGGCCTCGAATGCGATCGCCCGATCGAGCGAGCCGGCCAGCGCCGCCTCGATTTTCGGGTCGGTCGGCGATGCGAAAAGATCGCTGAGGTCCCAGCGAACATCCTCTGCGCCGGTTCGCTTCATTGTTTTAGCCACGGCGGGTCAGGATAACCGCTGGGGGGACGAGTTCATCCCCCGTAACCGCTAATTGGAGCCTACGTTATGGCCAACGTGAGAGCAGAGGTTCTCGCACTGGCGATGTTCGCGCTCTGCGCTTGCAGCGGCTTGCCAGGAGCGAGCGGCCGCGCGCCCAGCTCTCCGGCGGCGACCCACGTGGCGAGCAAGACTCCTAGACCAAGCGGTCCTGCCTTCCCGGGCCAAGCTCCCGGCGGCCCGGCAGCACCTGCGCCGGCGCCATTGACATGCGGCTCTCGGATTCCGGCGTTCGCCAATCTGGCGCTCGTTACGTTGCCAGGCAAAATCGGGGTTTCCGTCCGCGACATCAGCGACCTGTCGAATCCGATATCGCGATGCCTGGTTCACGGCACGACCGCGACCTATCCCCGATTCATGGACGGCACCCACGTTTCCTACATCGTCACGAGCCCGACCGGCAACGGGGCGCTGTACCTGGCCGACCTTCTGACCCGACGCACAAAGTTGGTGCGCTCGTGGGCCGACGAGGGAACGATGTACTGGGTCTACGCATGGAGCCCCGACGCCAAGACCCTCAGCTACATGAGCTCCAACTCTGCCGGCGTGGCATGGCATCTGCTGTCGGCGGCCGGTGATGTGACTCTGAGCTCCCTTGGACAGATACCGGGGCGTGACGCCAGTCCCGATTCTGATGATGCGATGACGGGTTTCTCGGCAGACGGGCAATACGTCGCACTGGAGAACACGTTCACCGGAGCGGGAATGACGGCGGCGCCATTCCAGATCGTTCGCCTCTCGGACCACAAGCTCGTGTACAGCCGGAGGGACGGGAGCATGGCGACCTGGACAGGCTCCGGCGCTCATCTTTATTTCCGCACCGTCGCGGGTGTTGAGTCGTGGGATCCGAAAGCGGGCGTACAGGTCGTGGCGCCCGGGCTGAGCTGGATCCACCCGTGGCCCAGCGCCGACGGCCTGCGCATCGTTTACACGGTGGCGGACGGAACGGGCAACCACCAGGTCGGCTACTTGCGGCTGACAGATCCGCCAATGGTCGTGTTCGGGCCGTTTCTCCATCCCGGCACCGCCGCGGTTTTCTTGAACTCCACCCTGGTCTGGTACGCGGAGGAGGCTTCATGCGCACAAACGCAATGCGGGATCGGAGGACCGCCGCTGACCGGCCGAACTTTCCTCGACGACCTGGTCGTGCAGACAGAACGACCCTCGGTCGACATCGCCGTGTTCGACTCGTGGCCCCACGTCGGCGCCGCGTGAGCGGCACTCGTAACCCTTAATTGGGGTTGGCGTTATGGTGCATATGAGAGTCGCGGCTTTTGCATCAGTCCTGCTGGTGATCGCCGCATGCGGCAGCCCGAATGCTTCGGGTCAGGCCTCCCATTCCTCGGCACCGCAAGTCGTCGCTTCCGCGTCTCCCAGCCCTTCCGGCACCAATCCGAGCCCGCAAGCTCTCACCACCCCTGGCCCCCTCGCCTTGACATGCACATCGCAACTTGCGCCGATCGCCGAGCTCGCGCTTGTCACGCTGCGCAACTCGGCTGACATCGCGGTCCGGGATATCAGCAACCTCTCGAAGCCGGTGACCCGCTGCCTCATCAAAACGTGCGTTCAGTCCTGCATAACGGTCGGCCCAAGCTTCCTGCGCTTTGTGAACAGCACCCACATCTCCTATCTCGTCCAGGCTGCGGACGGCTCCACTTCAGCCTTGTACCTCGTCGACCTGCAGACGAGAAAAACATCCCTCGTGTTAGGAGCCCAGGCTAGCCAGGGGATGGTTGACTACGCATGGAGCCCAGATGGAAACAGCCTCGTTTACGCAGCCGGAACTGATAAGGCTTTGGTCGTGCACCAGCTGACAGCGGGGCGGGATCGAGTGCTTGGCTCGGTGGCTCCAATCCCTGCGGTCGGATGTGAGGTCGCCTGCCCCCAGGCGAATATATGGGACGTTCGGCTCCTCTACTCACCGGATGGCTCACGAATCTCGCTGGTCTACGGCATCGTTCACAGCGTCTTTCGGGTCTGGAGCTCGGACGGAACACTGCTCAAAGCGATCGACACGCAGGCGCAGGCGCAGTCCATGTCAGTGTGGGCCGGCAGCGGTCTCTACTTCGAAGACTCGAAAGGAGTCGAGGTATGGCGCGCCGGAGTTACCTCCACGTTTCTCCCGGGCATCGGGTGGATCCGTCCCAGGGATTCCAGCAGCGGCGGCTCGATCGTCTACGCGTCTCGCGACAATTCAGGCGTGGCACATACGTACGTCGTCGACGCGACGTCCAGCCATGTTCGTGAACTGGAGGCCGGTCGTTCTGAACCCGTTTTCCTCACGTTCGGCTCCGTCTGGTATCAGGGCGAGCGAGCGTGCGTCGCCGCTGACAACTGTCAATCAGGCCAAGTCGTCGTCTCGACCGGAAAGACCTATATCTACGACCTCCAAAGTGGGACCGAGACAGAGTCGGTCATCGCCAGTGTGGCCGACGTCTGGCCGCACGGCGCGTGAACTGAGCCGAACTCAGCGGGGCCGCTCAAGCGACTAATTGACCCGGCGCGGCCGGTGTTTCAGGATTGCGCAAACGTTTGATCGTCGGGTGCCTATACTGGGCCCGACCTGAAGCTGGCAGCGAGGGGGTAGATGGAGTCCGACTCGGCAGGCTCCGTGTTGCTTTTGTGGCGTCGCTTTCGACGTGAACGCCTGGCCCTCGTGGGCACCGGCTTCATCGTCCTGCTGGTGCTGCTGGCAATCTTCGCGCCGATCTTGCCGCTCCGCGACCCCAACCACGGCTATTACGAGCTGCTCCCGCTGGATGGCAGGCCCATTGCGCCAGGTTCGGTCTTCTGGCTTGGCAGCGATCCCAACGGACGGGACATGTTCAGCCGGCTGATCTGGGGCGCCCGCATCTCGCTGTTCATAGGCTTCATCGCGAACGGAATGGCCCTGGTGGTGGGCGTGATCGTCGGCACGGTCGCCGCCTATTTCGGCAAGTGGGTCGACATGATCCTGATGCGCTTCACCGACGTGATGATGGCCTTCCCGGTTCTTCTGTTCTCGATCGCCCTCATTGCCATCCTTCAGCGCGGCGGCAACGTGCTGGTGATCGCCGCCGTCATCGCCCTCTTTTACTGGACGGCGGTAGCGCGCATCGTCCGCGGCCAGGTGCTCTCGCTCAAAGAGGTGGAGTTCATCGAGGCGGCTCGATCATCCGGCGGGGCGCCGCGCCACATTCTGTTTCGGCACATCCTTCCCCACCTCGTGCCCATCATCATCGTGTACGGCACCATCGGCATCGCCACCAGCATCAGCACTGAATCCATCCTCAGCTTCATCGGCATCGGTGTGCAGCCACCCACGTCGGACTGGGGAAAGATGGTCGCGGATGGGCAGAGCTACATGTTCGTGGCACCGTGGCTGGTGATATTTCCCGGCCTGATGATCCTGGTCACCGTCCTCGCGTTCAACCTGATCAGCGACGGGTTGCGTGACGCGCTCGATCCCCGGCACAGGTCGCTGGTACAGAGAGTTGTCGGTGGATTCTCGACTGGAGGTCAAGCCCTGGGAACCAGCACGCGGACCCCGGTGGAAGCCGAGTCCGCCTAACCATGCGAAACATTGGAGGAGTAAACAAATGAGGTTCCACGTCAGCTTAGTGGCGGCGTTTGCCGCCGGAATGATGCTCTTGGCCGCATGCGGCGGCTCGACCTCGAGCACAGGTGGCCAGCCGGTTTCCGGCGGCACTTTGATCGTCGCGATCAAGGACGATTTGAAGACGCTCGATCCCGCCGTCGCTTACGACACGACGAGCTGGTCGGTGGAGCGCTCACTCTTCAACGGCCTCCTGGACTACCAGGGATCCACCACCCAGCTGGTGCCTGACATCGCAGCGGCGATGCCTGACATCACCAATGGCGGAAAGACGTACACGTTCAAGATCCGCACGGGCGTCAAGTTCTGGAACGGGCGCGAAGTGACGGCCGCTGACTTCAAGTATTCATGGGAAAGGATGCTCAATCCCAAGACCCAGGGGCCGATGACCGGGGGCCCGTTCTGGGGTTCCGTCACCGGTACTGCTGACTTTTACAGCGGCAAGGCCACGGGCATCAGCGGGATCAAGGTGGTCGACCCGAACACCCTGGAGATCGACCTCGACACCCCGAACCAGGCCTTTCTCAACATCTTGGCCATGCCGTTTGGTTTCGTGATTCCGAAGGAGGCGGTGGCAGCGGCAGGCACCGACTTCGCACACCATCCTGTCGGCACCGGGCCTTTCATTCTCGACAAATGGACTCCCGGCCAGCTCATCGTGCTGAAGAGGAACCCGAATTACTTTGGCCAGGCCGCTTACCTGGCCGAGGCCGATTTTCAGATCGGCGTCGAGGCCCAAGTCGGCGTACTGCGCCTCGAAAATGGACAGGCCGACCTGGTGCAACCGGACACGACGCTCCCCTCGGCGCAGTACATCGACCTGACAAGCAACCCGACGTTCAAGAGCAGGGTCCTCTCGATCCCGAACGTCGACGTCAATTACCTCGCCATGAACGTGAACATGAAACCGTTCGACAACGTGCTGGTCCGGGAAGCCTTCAACGACGTCGTGAACAAGGCCAACCTTGTGAAGATTCTCAACGGCCGGGCGGTGATCAACAACGGCATCCAGGCGCCGCCGATGCCGGGATTCGTTCCGAACTACAACCCTCTGGGGCTCGACGCCAATGGCCAAAACATCACGAAGGCGAAAGCGTTGCTGACCCAGGCCGGATATGGGCCAAGCAATCCATTCCCGGCACAAGACCTCGTCTACACCAAGGCCAACGCCGACTCCGACACCCTCGCGGCGTCCATCCAGCAGGACTTTCAGAAGGTTGGAATCACGATTAACCTCAAGGGTCTGGCATTTCCAGCGTTCCTGGACGTGACCGGCAAGCCGAACACCACGGCCCTGAGCTACAACGGCTGGTTCCAGGACTTCCCCGACCCCTCCGACTTCATCGACCCGATTCTTACGTGCACATCGGCCAACGTCACCGCCAACGGTGGCAACGTCGCCTTCTACTGCAACAAGCAGGTTGATGCCCTGGCGGACCAGGCCCGCGGAGACACGAACAGTGCCGAGCGACTCAAGCTCTACCAACAGGTCCAGGACCTCGTCGCGTCCAAGGACTTCCCCTGGGTACCGATGTACTCGACGGTCTTCACAGGCGTTTCGTCCACGCGGACTCACGGCTACGCGCTAAACCCGGTCTGGGGGCTCGTACTCAAGACCATCTGGGTGACCGGCGGTAAATGATTTCGACCGGGAGGGAAGCTTCGGCTCCCCTCCCATGACTCTCCCAGGAGCTCGTTGACCCGTTACATCATCCGGCGGCTCGCCTGGATGGTCTTGGTGCTGTTTGGTGTCGCGGTGGTCACCTTCATCATCGCCTTCCTGGTTCCGGGCGATCCGGCCCGGCTGTACGCCGGTTCCAACGCCTCCCCCGCCTCGGTCGCGATCATCCACCACCAGCTGGGCCTCGACCGCCCGGTCTATGTCCAGTTCGTGGACTACATGTGGCGGGTGCTCCACCTCGACTTCGGCTACTCGTACCGGTACTCCGCCCCTGTCCTCCCCGCGATCCTCCAGCGATTCCCCGCCACCGCCGAACTGGCCGTCGCAGGCGTATTCGTGGAGGTCATCGTCGGGCTGCCGATCGGCATCCTGGCCGCCACGCGACCAGGCAGCATCTGGGATCGGATCACGATGATTTTCACCTTCGTGACCCTGGCCGCCCCCCCATTCTGGCTCGGCCTCATATTCCTGTACGTGTTTGGAGCCGTGATCCCGATCTTCCCGCTTGGAGGCTATGGCAACGGGGCGCCCCAGTACCTGTTCCTGCCGGCCCTCACCCTGGGCCTCGGAGGCGCCGGCTACTATGCCCGGCTGCTCCGGGCGGTGCTGCTCGACATCCTCCCCAAGGATTACATCCGCACGGCCAATGCAAAAGGAGTTACCCCGGGCACTGTCATGTTTCGCCACGCCCTGCCGAACGCTCTGACCGTCCTTATCACGCAGCTCGGCATGGACCTCGGCTACTTTCTCGCCGGAGTCGTGGTCATCGAGACCGTGTTCGCGTGGCCGGGGATCGGAAAACAGGCAGTGGATGCAATCTTCAACCTCGACATCCCCCTGGTCATGGGCACCGTGTTGTTTGGCGCGTTGTTGATCGTCGCGGCGAATGTTGCCGTTGACATCGCGTACACGTTCATCGATCCACGCGTTCGGTACTGAGGCACAGCCAACAGGCATGCCGACTCCAATCCTGCAAGTTCGTGACCTACACACGCAATTTGCCATGCCGGACGGAATCATCAAAGCCGTCGACGGCGTGAGCTTCGACCTCTACCCCGGTGAGAGTCTCGGCATCGTCGGTGAGTCGGGCAGTGGAAAATCCGTGACCGCGCTTTCGCTGTTGCGATTGGTGCCCCACCCTGGCCGCATCGTCAGTGGCGAAGTCCTGTTCCGCAACCAGGATCTGCTTCAGATGACCGATCAAGAAATTCGCGAGATCCGCGGCCGCGACATTGCGATGATCTTTCAGGACCCGCAGAGCTCGCTCAATCCGGTCCTCCGCACCGGCTTCCAGGTTGACGAGGCGATGCGGGCGCATGGCAAATCGAAGGCAGACGCACACGCACGCACGATCGAGCTCCTCACAAAGGTGCGCATCCCTGCTGCTGAGAGTCGCGTCAAGGACTATCCACACCAGCTGAGCGGCGGCATGCGGCAGAGGGCGATGATCGCGATGGGCCTTGCAAACGCGCCCTCGATTTTGCTCGCCGACGAACCGACAACCGCCCTGGACGTCACTGTGCAAGCACAGATCCTCGAGCTGCTTGCCGACCTCAACCGCGAGCTGGGCACGGCGATCGTGATGATCACCCACAACATGGGAGTGGTGGCAGGTCTCTGCTCGCGAGTGATGGTGATGTACGCGGGTCAGATCGTCGAGGAGGGCCCGGTCGAGCAGATCTTCGAGAACCCACAGCACCCCTACACGTGGTCGCTCCTCAAATCGATCCCGCGGGTCGATGCCCTTCGCCACGAGCGCCTGCGCTCAATCCAGGGCATGGCACCGGACCTGGCGGATCCACCGGCCGGCTGCCGCTTTCACCCACGGTGTCCTTTTCGGATCGAAGAGTGCTTCACCAAGGAGCCGAAGCTCCTCGACGTCGCGCCCAATCAGCGCGCAGCCTGCTGGGTGACGATGGATCGCGCCCGGCGGGAGATGGGCGCGGACACCTTGATCGACATTCATCCTGGGGCCGGCTCCGGCGTCCGGCCTGGAGAGGAGATCTGATGGCGTCGACCCCCGCGATTGCGACATTGTCATCGAGACCTTCAAGCGCGAAGCCGCTCGTTCGAGTCGAGAATGTCGTGAAGTATTTTCCTGCGGGGCGCGGCCAATCGGTGAAGGCGGTCGACGGGGTCAGCTTCGAGATCCGCCAGGGCGAGACGCTCGGCCTGGTGGGTGAGTCAGGCTGCGGCAAGTCCACGTTGGCAAGGCTGGTCACGCAGCTGATCCCGGTGACCTCCGGCAAGATCTTCATCGGAGACGTCGAGCTCACCAAGCTGCGCGGCGAGAAGCTGCGCCAGCAACGCCGCCAGCTGCAGGTCATCTTCCAGGACCCGTTCGCGTCCCTGGATCCGCGCATGACGGTGGGCGACATCATCGCGGAGCCACTCGACAACTTCAAGGTCATGCGGGGCAAGGCCCGCGACCAGCGGATCCAGGAGCTGCTGCGTCTCGTCGGCCTCAACCCCAACTTCGACAACCGCTACCCGCACGAGTTCTCCGGCGGCCAGCGACAGCGGATCGGGATCGCGCGAGCCCTTGCCCTCAACCCGAGCCTCGTCGTGTGCGATGAGGCGATATCCGCCCTGGACGTCTCGATCCAGGCTCAGATCGTCAACCTGCTCGAGGACCTGCAGCGCGAGCTGAAGCTCACATACCTGTTCATCGCCCACGACCTTTCGGTGGTCCGTCACATCAGCGACCGGGTGATGGTGATGTACCTCGGCAAGATCGTGGAGGTCGCTGACAGCACCCAGACCTATACGAACCCGAAGCACCCTTACACAAAGGCGCTGCTGTCGGCGATCCCGGTTCCCGATCCGAAGGTCCAACGAGGCCGGCGACTCGTAGAGCTGACCGGCGAGATTCCGTCGCCGTTGCACCCGCCCTCAGGCTGCCGGTTCCATACCCGCTGCCCGATCGCGCGGCTGCCGGCGCCGTGCGCCGAAACCGAACCCCCGCTTGAGGAGAAGGACCGCGACCACCTGGCCGCTTGCCACTTCTCCTCGGACGTATAGGTCCCGTTAAGAGCTGGACCTGCCGCTGACCCGGTTGGCAGCCTCGCCTGCGTCTTGCTCGATGGCTCGGATGAACCCGATCAGACCCTCGAAATAGGTTTCCTGATCGTCGTACATAGCCATGTGAGAGCCATTTGGACACAGGTGGAAGCGGCCTTTGGTAAAGAGGCCGGCCATCATTTTCATGTAGGCCGGGTCCATGGTGTCGTGCGTCGCCCCGATCACGAGCGTCGGCACGCTGATCCGATGGAGGTCCGCGCTGCGGTCCCAGTCGACCAACTTCCCACTCGCGCCGAGCTCGCTCGGGCCTTGCATCAATGTGTAGAGCGGGTAGTTGATCTTTGCGAACGCTCGATTAACCGGATCGGGCCATTTGTCGGCAGGCAGTCGCAACACGTGGTGGACGTAGTGATGCTCCACAAGCAGCTCCATGTAGCGAGGCTGGGTGAACTCCCCCGTCGCCTCGATTCGTTCGATCT
Source organism: Candidatus Dormiibacterota bacterium (assembly GCA_036512415.1). GTDB lineage: Bacteria > Chloroflexota > Dormibacteria > Dormibacterales > Dormibacteraceae > Palsa-872. The sequence continues at coordinate 14,754 of DATCAV010000161.1, forward strand.
CGGCCATTGCGACAGGGTCGATGCCCGGCTTGAGCACCCTATTCGCGTACTCGTTGTAGGCCGGGATGCTGGCCATCATGTTGGAGATCACCAGGCCCTTCAAGTGCTGTTGAAAACGGAGGGCGTACTCGATTGCTAGGACGCCACCCCATGAATGGCCGGCAAGGTAAAAGTTGTCGCGATCCAGGTCGAGGGCGAGCCGTACCTGCTCGACCTCATCGACGAATCGCTCGATGCTCCACAGATCGGGGTCATCCGGTTGGTCGCTGTACGCAGATCCCAGCTGGTCGTAGTAGAAGTACTCGATGCCGGCCGCCGGGAGATAGCTGTCACAGGCCTCCCAGTACTCGTGAGTGGCGGCTGGCCCACCGTGAAGCAGAAGCACCTTGGCCGACGGGTTGTTGCCGACACGCTTGGTCCAGACTTTGAAGTCGCCCTTGGGCGTCCGGATCGGAATCATCTTGACGCCGCCGCTCAGAACGTCGTCGCGGCCAGAGTAGTCGAGGTATCGAGATTTGACCGACATCACGCTCCACCCCCTTCGTGAACGTACCTTCCGGCGCCGTGGCTCAGCGCAGCCGCTTCTCCAGCTCGCGCACGCGCTCTGATCCGGGCCATCTTCCCGCATAAGCGCCTTGATTGACCGCCTCGGTCAATTCATCGAGCAGCGGCTCGATCGGCCCGGCTCGTGCCGCCCGTTGGTACTCGAGCGGAGTTTCCGGTGGCGCCCGACGACGTTTGAGCCGCCGCTGGACATTCTCGTAGAGGCGCAACAGCTCCGACTCTCCTGGCGCTGCCCGAACTCCTCTGCCCCACCTTCGTGTCCGAAACCACGCCCACACGATGACCACCAGCAGCGCGATGGCGACCGCGGGCGGGATCGCCGCGAGGATGCCCAGCGAGCCGAGCGCGGCCAGCGGCGCGCCGATCGAGAGGTGCGGGATGAGGCTCGCAAGGCCAGCGGCCGCCCAGCGATTCGGAAACTGCGTGGCCGCCAGCGCTGCAAAACCTGGCGAGGGGTCGACGGGCACCCAGCCGTGACCGGAAAACCAGACCTCGACCCACGCGTGCGCGTCGTGCTCGCGGACTATCGACTCGTTGAGGACCGGGTTGTAGTCGCCGGTCGAGTAACCGGTTGCGAGCCGCGCCGGGATGCCCAGGCTGCGCAGCATCAAGGTTTCGGCGGTCGCGAACTGTTCGCAGTACCCGATCTTCGCGTCGAACAGGAACCAGTCGACGGGGTCGAGGCCGGACGGTGCCTGCCCGAGCTGCAGCGAGTAGCGGAAGTTCTGCTGCAGGTAGGTCGTCAGCGCCATCACCTGGTCGAATTCGGTGTCGGTGTGGCCCGCGACAGCCTGCACGGCAAGCTGGTGGGCTCGCTGCGAAAGGTTCTGGGCATTCAAGTATTCGGGGTTGTTCTCCGGGTTTCCAGGCAACAGAGGGTCCGACTGCAACTCCTGCGGGGACAGGTTGGGCAGATACGAGACCACCGAGTAGGTCTGTCCTGGCCGCAGCACATCGGGCGTCCGGAACGTTCCGTAGGCATCGCGGCGCAGCGCCGACACCGGCGCATACAGGCTCTGGATCGGGTACGCCGCGCTGATCACGCCCGGCAGCGTCCTGACGACGCGGAACACCTGGGCGAACGTGCCGAGGTTGTGCTTGGGAGCGGGCGGTAGTGAACGCGGCTGGATGTAGGGCTGGAACGTGACGAAGCTGCGGTTCGACGCGGTCCACTGGCCGCCCTGGTAAGTGTCGAACACCAGGCCGCGCCAGTAGGCGGGCGCGCCGGTGCGAACGTACATGACCGGCGCGTCCCCGAGCCTGCCGCGGAAGCGCAGATCGATGCTGTTGGTGGCGCCGGACGGATCGCTGCTGATCTGCACGAGCGGCAGGGCGGGATTCTCCATCTCACCCTGGAAGCTGGTGAAGCTTGGCAGCGATACGACCAGCGGCGTCGGGGACAGGGCAGTTGGCTGCGGGATGAAGACGAAGGCGATGACGCCAAGGGCGAGGGCGCCGGCCAGAGCGAGCGCCAGCGGGCGGATGGGCCCCGCGACCTTGGCATCGATGCGACGCAGGTGCGAGGTCATCCAGAAGCCGGCCAGGCAGATCGCCCAGAGCGCGACCAGGATGCCGAACGGGTAGTCCCACGCGAACACGGCCGCGAGGTAGAGGATCGCGAGGCTGATCCACAGGCTCGAGTAACAGTTGCGCCGGGTTTTGAGGTCGAAGCTGGTGACAGCGACGAGGAGGATCGCGAAGTTTGCCTGGGGCAGGATGCCGCCGAAGATCGCGAGCACCGAGTCGGCGAGGAAGTAGGCGAGGGCGGCCATCACGAGGCCCGCGACAAAAATCTGTCCGACGAGGCGGCGCCTCTTGTTGCGACCGCGATAGCTGACGACATGGCCGATCGCTGCCACGACCACGCCGGCGGCGGGCACGACATAGTCCTGCCCGTAGATCGCGACCGCCACCGTGGCTACGACAAAGCCGAGGAAGACGAAGACGCGAGCCTGGAGCGAGTTCTCGACCGGCGAGGGCGGGAGCTTTAGGAAGCGCGGGAGGTTCAAATCTGCACGTCCCCTCCGGCGCCTTCGGCGCCACCTCCCCGGCAAGCGGGGAGGACAACCGGTCGGCTATTCGCAGACCTACCCTCCGGCGCCTTCACAGTGGCCATGCAGTTCCCACTCGTTGGACTGGGGCTTCGATTTCCAGCTCCGCCTCGCCGACCACCCACGCTCGGATGCGCCCGCCGCGCTGCCGGACCGTCTCGAGCGCCTCGATCAGAGCGGTGCTATCTCCAGCGGTGACGCCCACTGCGTCGTTAACAGATGGAGCTGTGTCCTCCCCGCTTTCCTCTGGGGCCCCCGCGCGAAGCGCGGGGGGGACCAGGGCCGGAGGGGACGTCCAATTGGCACCGCCAGTGGGTGCCGGATACCGCGCCAGCCATTCGAGCAGCGCCCACAGGGAGCGTGCCTCGCTTGGCTGGCTCGGCTCCAGGCCTGGCGCCCACAGCACCACCCTTCCCCCACCCCGAATGCAATCCCACGCCTCCGACGCAGCCAGGCGCGCGACCTGGTCGGCCGCCTCGCGCGACGGCGGATGCGGGTCGCAGAAGATGCCGACCGTCTGCACCCCCGGCGGCTCGTACTCGCGCACGACCAGCTCGCCAAGACGAGCGCTGGACCTCCAGTGGATGCGCCGCAGCGGATCGCCCGGCCGGTACTCACGCACGCCGAACAGCTCCATCCCCGAGCCCGACCGGGGTGCCGAAACGCTGGCCTCCAGCTCCCGGGCCTGGGGCGAAGAGCTGAGC
>DATCAV010000162.1:0-2088 GCA_036512415.1 Candidatus Dormiibacterota bacterium
TGGTGCTGACCACCGAGGCGATCGTCACTGAGGTCCCGGAGAAGAGAGGCGACGGCGCGCCACAGATGCCCGAAATGTAAGCTCGTCCGGCCGACACAAGCAGGAATAGATGTGACAGGGCTCCTGACCGACCTCTACGAGCTGAACATGGCGGCCAGCTACTGGCGTCGTGGTATGAACGAGACGGCGACGTTCAGTCTGTTCGTACGGCGGCTGCCCGAGACACGTGGGTTCCTGGTTGCCGCGGGCGTCGAATCCTGCCTGGACTTCCTGGAGGAGCTTCGGTTCGACGACGAGGATCTTCGATATCTGCGTGAGACGCTCGGGTTCACGCCGCGAGACCTGGAGGCATTCCGCCGGTTCCGTTTCACCGGGGACGTATGGGCCGTTCCCGAAGGCCGGGTCGCGTTCGGCGGCGAACCACTTGTTGAGGTGACGGCCCCCCTGCCGGAGGCGCAGCTGATCGAGACCTTCCTGCTCAACCAGGTCACGTTCGAGACCACGATCGCCAGCAAAGCGGCGCGTTGCGTGATCGCAGCACACGGCCGGGATCTTGTCGATTTCGCATTCAGGCGCACCCAGGGCATTGAGGCCGGGATCGATGTGGCGAGACTCTCAGGGATGGTCGGATTCGTCGCCACGAGCAATGTTGAGGCTGCCAGGCGCTTTGGTCTGGTCGCTGCCGGCACGATGGCGCATTCGTACATCGAGGCCTTTCCAACAGAGATCGATGCATTCCGCGCCTTCGCGCAGGACTTTCCCGGACGGTCAACGTTCCTTGTCGACACCTACGACACCATCGGCGGCGTACGGCGTGCCATCTCAGTCATCGAGGAGCTGGGCATGCGCGGTCAGGTTGGAATCCGCCTTGACAGTGGGGATCTCGGCGAGCTGGCAAGGCGGAGTCGCCGCCTCCTCGACCGTTCTGGTCTCCCGCACGTGCGCATCCTCGCCAGCGGCGGCCTCGACGAGCTCCAGATCGATGACCTGGTGCGCGGCGGTGCGCCCATCGACGCCTTCGGCGTGGGCACGAAGATGGGCGTCTCGGCGGACTATCCATACCTCGACACCGCTTACAAGCTCGTCTGCTATGGGGATCGACCGGTCATGAAGCTCTCTCGAGGTAAGGTGACAGCCCCTGGACGCAAGCAGGTGTTCAGAAGGTCACGGCCGTTCAGCGACCTGGTCGCCTTGCACGATGAGGTCCCCCCAGCAGGCCGCGAGCGTTTGCTGGAGCCATTGATGACAAATGGACGCCGAACTGGCCTTCGTCCTCCACTCGCGCAGTCGCGTGCTCTCTTCGATGCAGACTTCGCCCTTCTACCCGAGCTGGCGCAAGACCTGCGATTGCCGAAGTCACCTCCAGTGCGATCGAGCAGTGCTCTGCGGCGCCTGTCAGCCGACACCAGGCGACGGCTGATGGGCCACGCGCGCGCGTCGTCTTAGTTGTGAGGTCGGCCCTCAGCCTTTAACGACGCCAAGTGGTTTGAGTCGGGCCACCGGTCTAGACAAGCCTGCCCCGGCACCCGCTTGCCAAGGGCCGCCATCAACTGCGGCACTCGGGACCGCACGTCCTCTTCCTTATATATGTGGTGGTCATGAGGCGTACGCCACAAGAGATGTCGAAACCGACCCCTCCGGGCGATACAACTCCGCCCCGCGACCATCCTGGATTCTCTACCGCCTACGCGGCCGGAGTTGCTGCAACAGTGGCTCGGAACGAGTGGCTGCTCTCAAGGAGCTGCCGGACCTCAAAGTCAGTGGTTGGGTTGAAGTCGGCGTACCACTCGCCGACGGCCGCGAAAAATGCCGGCTGGTTGAGGCAGACAAGGCCATCAACGAGGCGGGCGATCTCCAGGCACGTGGATCGCGGACCGACCGGTACCGCGACGACAATGGAGGCGGCTCCCCGGGCACGCTGGGCAGCAATCGCCGCCTGCATGCTCGACCCGGTGGCCAGTCCGTCATCGACCAGGATCACGGTCTGGCCGGTCGGGTCCTCGGCTGGCCGCTCTCCCCGATAGAGGCGCTCACGCCTCTCCAGCTCCGCCGCTTCAAGGGCCGCCACGCTGTCGATAGTCCGCTCGG
>DATCAV010000163.1:0-6444 GCA_036512415.1 Candidatus Dormiibacterota bacterium
CCCTCAGAGGCCTGCCGTGCATGCCTCCCCTGGCGGCCATGAGGTTGGTGGACAGAGATCCCAGCCAGCGGTCGGCCTCGAAGCCTCCGGCGACAGCGACGTACGTGCGCGCGCCTTCTCGCCGGCCTCCGAATGTCAATCTGTCGCCGGGGCTGAGAAGGAGGCTGGTCCACGCTGGCGTCGGGACGCCGTTAACGCGCGGATCGAAGTCGGCTCCGGTGATCGCGACAAGGCATGCGTGCTCGGCAACGAGAGTTGGTCCGCGGAGCGTGCATTCGAGCGTGGCGACGCCTGGATCGTTGCCCACCAGGAGGTTCGCCGCCGAGTGGGCGAATCGATCCATCGCGCCCCCTGCCTGCACGCCGGCGACGATTGCGTTTGGACGCCCCAGGTCCTGCACCGTGGTCAGAAGTCCCGGCGCCTCGACCTTGAGAGCCGGCGTCACCGCTGTGCTGAGAAGAACTTCACGCGGTCGCCGGCGCGAAAGAGGCAAGGCGGGTCGGAGTCAGGCAAGAAAAGCTTGACGCTGGTGCGTCCGATGAGGTGCCAGCCGCCAGGGGTCGGCAGCGGATAGATGCCCGATTGGCGCGCGGCGATCGCCACGGAGCCGGCGGGCACCTGGGTCCTCGGGATCTCTCGGCGAGGCAACACCAGCTCATCGGGGAGAGGCCCCAGATAAGCCCACCCTGGAACGAAACCGACCAGGAAGACGCGGTAGATCGGTCGTGAATGGATCTCGATGATCTTCTCGCGGGAGAGTTGAAGCCGCTCGCCGACCTCAGCGATATCGGGGCCGTCGTAGGTGACCGGGATCCGGTGCAGCCGTCCAGGCTCGGCCATCGGCGGCCGCTTGGCAGCCAGCCTCTTGATCGCGGCGCCGAGCGAGTCATGAGTTGCGTGCTCCGGGTCGAAGTGAACCGTCACGCTTGCGTAGCCGGCGATGGCCTGCCGTACGTCACGCCGTTTCTTCAACGCCGTTGCGAGCGCGATCGCGCGCGTATTGATTGCGGTGTCGAGCCGGGTGCTCAGCTCGGCCAGCAGTGCTGTGTCACCGAGCGGTTGGATTCGCATCTCTCTTAGACCGGCGTCGCTTGCGCGCTACTGAGCGCGGCCGTTGCATGCGCGCTGACGAGGATCGCGTAGAAGATGCCCGGCACGATGCCGACGCACAACAGTCCTACGCAGGCAACGCCCACAGCCCAGGCGGTGACGATCGCGGCGGCAGCGAGATTCCAGGTGGCGAAATCTCGCACGACACTTCGAAGCGCCGTCGGAAAATCAAAAAGGTCGACAGGCCTGCCGCTCGTTGCAAAGCGGTTGGTCGCATGGGGCATCAACAGGAGCATGACAAGCCCCCATGGCAGAGCGAGGATGAAGAGGGCAGCGAGCTCTGCGTACACCTTCGACAAGCCCGGATCGCTGACGCGCCAGACGTGGGCGCGGTCGACGAGCGACGACAGCGGGCCGAGCGCCAGCACAAAGGGTGCCGCGATGAGAGCGATCGCGAGGGCGACCCAGAATCCGTCTGCGATCAAGCGGCGCGACAGCGCCCACGGCGGGAGTCCGCGCGCTGGATCCCTCGCCGCGGAACGGGTGGCGGCTACCGCATAGCCAAGCAGCGGTATGAATGCGATTGGCAGCAGGAGGACCATCGCCAGGCCGACCAACCACCTCGGCCGCCAGTCACCGCGAAAGGGCCACGCGAATGACGCCGCGACGAGGTTCACGAGGCAACCTTAAGGTCGGCGCCGCCCGTTGTTGCCGGGCGCGGCGGTCGTTGTTTACGGCCGGACCAGACCAGAGCGATAAGGATGTGGTGGCAAGGTCGGATGAAGGCGTTCGGTTCGCGAAATCTCGCTGACTAGCCGCCGGTCGGATGCTGCGCGTGCTCCGACGGTTCCACCTCGGGCGCCGGCCCGCCACCCGCGTACTGGTCGTTCACCTGGACAACTTCCTCGCCCGGTGCCTGATCGCTGGTCTTCGGCTTGGCAGTCGGTGGAGAATCGGTTGCTTTGCGCTTGCGCCGGCTCATCATCCCAACCGTACAACGCCCGCCGAGGTCAGCGCTTGATCCGTATTTGCACCTCGCCTCCGGTGGCTGTGACCTCGACATCGGCGGCGCGCAACCGCAAGCCGTCCTCGAGGCGAGTGGCCACGATGGCGCCTTCAAATACGAGCTCATCGAATCGGTCTCGCCCTTTGCCTCCCATCCGAACGACCACCCCTCGAGGGCTGCGCCAAACGCCATTGCCAACGGCTTTGAATCCGCTGGTCATGAGGTCTCCGATCTGATCCGGCGGCGGGGGCGGCGGTTCCACCTTGGGCCGGTTTACAGGCTTGGTCGGCTTTTCTGAATCAGCGGCGGGCCGCGGCGCCGGCTTGCGGAAACGGGCCTGCTCCAGCGACAGGCGCAACAGCTCAGAGCCTTCCTCCTGTTCGAAAAAGGCTGAAGAGATGCGACTCGCGTCACGAGAACGCCGGATGCAGTTGGCGCAATCGGTGTCGGTGTCGACAGCGGTGTAGGAGCCGGCTGCGAGGGTCTGGCCGCAAAGCGTGGTGACCGGACCGCTGCGAGGGACTCGCGGGGTGAGGTGTATCCGTCCACCGCTCTTGCGACGGACCGACTCGAGCCTGATGCCGGATATGCTCACGGCTCGGACGATAGCGCTAAGTCAGCGTCGCGGGTGACTTAGCGCAGCGACTCGATCGCCTTCACGACCTCGGGGGATTCCGGCTCGACCTTTGATCGGAAACGGCGCACTACGTGCCCGTCCTTGTCGACCAGAAACTTCTCGAAGTTCCACGCCACGTTGCCGGCCTTGCCGGCGTCGTCGGGAAATCGGCTCAGGATCGCGTACAGCGGGTGCTGATTCGCCCCTTTCACGTCGAGCTTCGCGAACATCGGAAACGTCACGCCGTAATTGATGCTGCAGAAGTTCTGGATATCTTCGGCGCTGCCGGGCTCCTGCCGGAAGAACTGGTTGCATGGAAAACCGAGCACCGTGAAGCCCTTCGCCGAGTACCGATCCTGCAGCGCCTGAAGGCCTCCGTACTGGGGCGTGAACCCACACTTGGAGGCGGTGTTGACGGCAAGGATCACCTTGCCTGCATAGGTCGCGAGGGTGGCCGGCTTACCGTTCAGCATCGGCAGCTCGATCTCGTGGATGGAGGGTGCCTGGGTTTGACTCATATCAAATTGAATTGGCGCCTGCGCGGCGCTATTCCGGGCCTCGACTGGCGGCGAGCAAAAATGCAGCCAGGCTAACGACCGCTACGGCGGAGAGGACGGCCGGCGCCCACCCGATGCCGAGCCATGCGATCGCGATGCCAATCGCCGGCGGGATGACGCCGCCGCCCACCATCGTCGCGGGGAACATCCACGACGTCGCGCGCGAGTCGCCTGGCCTGAGCTTGGCCAGCCACACGAGAGCGGTGGGGAAGATGGGCGCGATGGCAAGGCCCGTGACGACATATGCGATCGGGGCCGCCTGGCCGTTGAGCGCGACGAGCAAGGCCACTGACGCGGTTGCCGTACCGGAGATAACGATCAGCCCTGAGGGCACGCGATCGGGAATGAGCGCAGCCAGCAGTCTTCCAATTGCCAGGGCCAGCCAGAAGCCGGACGTGATCGACGCGGCCTCGAGCGATCGAAGACCGACAGATTCGAGGTGCGAAGGCATCCACCCGCCGACGCCCGTCTCGACGCCCACGTAGAAGATGAAGGCGACGAGAAAGATGACCACGAGAACATCGCCGCGGCGTGAACGCTCCCCATCGTGTACCGACTTCCGCTGAGCCACCGGCAACCGGCCCTGGATGCCGGCCACGGCCGGTATCAGGACGACCGCGAGCGCTGCCGCGCTCCCGTACAGCGCAGTCAAGTGATCCTGGCTGAGCCTCGAGATCAGGAGCGGGCCGGCGACCGAGCCGAAGCCGTAAGCGCTGTTCAGCGCGTTGAGCACGGCCGATCGACGCGGCCCTTCGCTGTGCGCTGCGAGGTTGTTGAGCCCGAGGTCCAGGCCCCCGAAACCAAGGCCGACCACAAAGATTCCCGCCAGGAATGCCGGCCACGACGGCGCGAGCGCCACCCCGGCGCACCCGACCGCGAGGCAGCCCAGAGCCGCCCAGATCGCCGTGCGGCCCGAGACGCGCTCCATCGCCCACATCGAGATGAAGACGCCGATCAGGGCGCCGGCGAAGTGAGCGCTGAACACGCTGCCGGCCTCGGGCAGGCTGACGCCGAAGCGCCGCACAAGGTGTTCGAGCAGAGGGCCGTAGGACGCTGCCAGCACGCCTATCAGCAGGAAGGTGGCGGCGATGCCGGCAAGCGCCGTCTTCGGCAGGATCACTGGGTCGCCGTGGCGTTTCAGCTGTGACCGGTCGACGAGCTGTGCCATCGCAACATGGTGACTGGAAGGGCCGCCCTATCATCGGGCTCGATGCCGATCAAGGTCCTGGCTTTCGATGGTGATGACACCCTGTGGCACAACGAGTCTCGCTTCAACGTCACGCAAGGCGAGCTGCGAGAGCTGGTGCGGCGGCACGTCCCTGACGCCGACGTCGACAGCCAGCTGTTCGAGGTCGAGATGCGGAACCTGGGCCTGTACGGCTACGGGGTCAAGGCGTTCACGCTGTCGATGCTGGAAACCGCGATCCAGCTCACCGATGGACGGATTCCTGCGACTGACCTTCAAGTCATCCTCGGGTGGGGCAAGCGGATGCTCACGGCGCCGACCGAGCTGCTCGACGGCGTCGAGGAGGCGCTGCGCAACGCGAACGAGCGGTACTCGTTGCTGCTGATCACCAAGGGCGACCTCTTCGATCAGGAGAGCAAGCTGGCGCGCTCGGGCCTCGGCGACCTGTTTGCGGGCGTCGAGATCCTGAGCGACAAGACCGCCGCCACCTACGGCTCCTTGCTGAGGCGGCGTGGCATCGAGACGGCAGAGTTCGTGATGGTCGGCAACTCGCTGCGCTCTGACATCGCGCCCGTGGTTGAGCTGGGCGCTCGGGCCGTCCACATCCCCTACCACGTGACCTGGAATCACGAGCACCTGCCCGACGACGCGCTGCCGACCACGGGTTGGCACCGGCTTGGCGGCATCGGCGAGCTCGGGGCGCTCCTTGAGTCGATCGACCAGCCCCCCGCATAGCGGGCCCGGGAGGGCCACAGATGGTCGGTATCGCCGGGCCCGAGTTGGCTTAGACTCCGCTTGCACTGTCAACGATCACGGAACAATCTGGAGGAACACGGATGAAACCATGGGCGGGTGTGGTCGCTATCGCGGCCCTGGCGGCTACCGTGTTGGCTGGCGTTTCGTGCGGCGGCACTAGCACCGGACCGAGTTCCAGCTGTACGAAGACCTACAAGGTCGGCCTGGTGACCGACGTAGGCAAGCTCTCTGACAAATCGTTCAACTTCGACTCCTACAACGGCGTCAAGGATGCCCAGGCCGACACCTCCCTGTGTGTCAGCGGCAGGGCGATTGAGTCAAGCGTCGAAGCCGACTACCCGAAGAACATCCAGACCTTCCTCGACGCCGGCTACGACATGATCGTCACGGTCGGGTTCAAGCTCGGCGACGCCACCATCAAGGCAGCCAAGGCCAACCCGAATGTCAAGTTCGCGATGGTCGACTTCGCCGACTTCGCGGAGCTGGGCAAGCCGACGCACCCGGCAAACCTCGTCGGCCTGACCTTCAAGGAGGACCAGCCCGGCTTCCTGGCCGGGGCCCTGGCCGGCTTGGTGACCAAAACGAACGTGATCGGCGCGGTGGCCGGCCTGAAGACAGTCCCGGCTGTCGTCAATTACGTGAAGGGCTACACGGCCGGAGCCATGTACACCAACCCCAAGGTCAGGGTCCTCAGCATCTACCAGCCCGAGAGCGGCGCCAAGGACTTCAACGACCCGGACTGGGGCAAGCAGCAGGCGCTGACCTTCTTCGGGCAGAACGCGGACATCATCTTCGGCGTCGGTGGCAACACCGGGAACGGCGGCCTGGTCGCGGCCAAAGAGAAGGGCAAGATGTGCATCGGGGTCGACGTCGACCAGTACGTCTCCTACCCCGATGTGGCGAGCTGTCTGATCACGAGCGCACAGAAGCACCTGCGCCAAGCGGTGAAGGCGGCGGTCGCAAACATGGTCAACAACTCCTGGACGGCCGGAGTGGTGACTTTCGACTTGACCAACGACGGGGTCGGTTTGGCCCCCTATCACAACTTTGACTCCCAGATCTCGGCCGACATCAAAGCCAAGATCACTGACATCCAAGCCAAGCTCAAGGACGGTTCACTCAAGACCGGGGTCTAAGTAACTGTCCACGTCTGCGGCCCTCAGACTCACCGGGATCGTCAAGACCTACGGCGAGCTGAGGGCCAACGACGGCGTGGACCTCGACGTCCAATGGGGCGAGGTTCACGCCTTGCTCGGCGAGAACGGCGCCGGCA
>DATCAV010000164.1:0-3553 GCA_036512415.1 Candidatus Dormiibacterota bacterium
ACGGTGTCGGCGAGCTGGTCCTGGCTGAAGAACATGTTCGACATCGAGCGCCGACCCGTGATCAACAACTGCTCGGCGAGGCTCTCCAGCGGCCGCTCGACGTCGAACTGGATCCCCAGGTCGAGCCCACCCCCCGCGTAGGCGAGGTATTCCGAGTTGACGTAGACCGCACCCCAGTCCTGGAACAACTCGAGGAAGCGCCTGAAGTAGGAGTAGCAGGCCGGGCCGACGCCGTGAAGGCGGAAGCGCTCCTCGGCGATGGTACCCAGCCCGAGCCGAACCTTGTGCTCCATCTCCTCCCGCAGCTCGGCCATGTAGCGGGCCCCGGTCTCGGTGCCTCGATAAGCGCTGAGCACGCCCATGTAGGTGAGGCCGTCGGCCATTGCATTGAAGGGCGCGGGGATGTTCTGGTTGAGCTTGAGCACGGCGCTCCAATCGGCGGCCATTCGGTTGACGTGTGCGAGGTTCTCCTGCAGGCGCTCGATCTTGAACGGCTTGCCCGTGACCGCCACGCAGGCTTCGATGAGCTCTTCCAACTGGCTCTGGACGTAACGGCGGTCATTCTCGAACTGCTCGCTGCCAGGCTCGGTACTCCAGCCGATGCCGCGCTGGCCGGGGATGTCCAGGACGAAGACCTTGCAGCCATACATCCGCTGCCAGATCTCAACCCACTTGACGTAGGTGTTGCACATGTTGGTAGCGACCACGATCGACGGCTTCGGGATACGCCCGTTGGGATGCTTGCGACCGTCGAGATGCATGCCCACGTCGGCTTTGACGTAGCCGCAGACGTCGGTCGAGTAGCCGTAGTCCTCGGCCTTGTTCAGGTACTCGAGAGAGACCTTCCGGACGGCCATCTGGAGCGAGTTGATCTCCGGGAAGACAAGGTTCAGGTCAAAGGCCTTGAGGACCTCGGCCGCCGAGCCCATGACGAACACGTACGCGGAGGGGTCGCCTCCCTCTGCCGCCGCGTCGAGCTCCGCATACCACTCCTTGAAGAGGCGATTGCCGTCGCGCCGGCCACGGCCGACCAGCTCGCCTTCTTTTTGCGGCGCCGGAGCTTGTGTGACGGACATTGCGGGCATTGGGTTCACCTTTCCTTCAGTCGAACAGGATCGATTCCACGAAGGTCTCGACCTCCATCCGCATGCGTTCGAAAGCGGTCATCTTCTCCTCGAAGTCGAGGAGCAGGAACGGGATCCGCTTCGCCTCGAGGGTCTTCTGGTATGCGACCTGCTCGTCCAGCCCGGGTTCGCACATCTTTGCCGCGGCCAGGATCACCGCTTGAGCGCCGGACGCCTCGACTCTGCGGAGCAGCATCTCCTCTTTGGGCTTGCGGTCATCGTGCTGCACACAGCTGTAGGTCGAGCGCTCGAAGTAGCTCTCCGCCAACGCATAAAGCGGGTCGCCGGTTTCGGGGACGTCGTCGGTGATCCAGCGCATCCCGATCAGGAGGTCGTCATCGACGATGTAACAGGCTTCCTCAATCAGCTGAAGCATGTCCAGCGGAGGCTGCTCGCAGAAGCCGCCCTCGAACACCACTCGGACCCGGTCCTGGCGGCGGCCTTCCCGGTTCGGAATCTCGGCCAGTGCCGAGCGAAGTATCTCGTTGTGATCCTCCCGCGGCATCACGGTTCCCGCCTTGGCGAGGACGTAGGCCTCGGTGGTGGAAAGCAGCCACGGCGTCTCCCTTTTGTACCGGTACAACTCGCGTAACAGCCGCCGGTTCTCGTTGTAGACGCCGATGCTGCGCCGCAGGTCGGCCTCCTCGATGGGCCGGCCGGAAATCCGCTCCAACTCGGCCAGAACACGTGCGTATTCGTCCCGCAGGTACGGGACCGCCTGCTTGGCATTCGCGTTCTGCGGCAAGTAGAGGATCTCCGCCGTCATACCCTTGAAATTGCGTCCCCAGATGCCGGCGAGGTTGCGCGCCACATCGCAGATCGGGGTCGTGTAAAACGCGTCCAGGAAGCCGACCCGGCCGCTGAAGCCGAGCTCGAGCGAGGTTCGGCAGATGGAGCAGATGAACGACCCGATGTGAGAATCGGCCTGCTTGGCTTCGAGGCGTGAGCCCGCGCCCATGAGCGTGACCGGCAACATCCCGGCGGCGTGGATGAGCTCTTCCGGAAAGTAGACCTGGAAGTGCCCTATCGCATGGCCGCCCGGGTGGCTTTCGCGCCAGCGCTTGACGCTCGGGTAGGTTACGTCCTCCGACAGCTCTGAGCACGGCGAGAGGATCGCTTCGAACGCGGACCGAACCTGGACCGCCACGGCCAGAGCTTAGACTGACTGGTCAGTCAAGTCAAGTCGCAACACCAGCCGAGCTGGGGCGTCCCCGAGCGCCGGCTCAGGCGGCCGGCGAGCCGGGCGTCCGGGCCAGGTACGCGATCGCGGCGCGCTTGCAGACATCGCGATACCACGGATGGAGCCGCTCCCAATCCGCTTCCTGCAGCCACTGCAGGAACAGACCGTCGATGATCGCCCGCAACGCGGCTGCCCCCTCTTCCGGATCCTCGATACCGAAGGCGCCCTCGGCGACACCCTGGGCGATGACTTCGGCGTACAGCGCGTTGACGACAGAATGAAAGGTCGCACTGAGCTCGGTGAAGTGGTGGACCCTGGCGGCATGACCCGCGAGATCGAGATAGAGAAGATAGAAACGCCGGTTGGTCTCGGCTCCGGACCATATCCCATCGATCATCGCCAGCACCTTCCCGTACGGCGTCGAGGCTTTCGACATCGCCTGCCGGACCCTCTCCGCAGTGATGTCCAGCGCCCAGCGCATGGTGGCCAGCACCAGGTTTTCCTTCGTCTTGAAGTAATAGAGCACCAGGCCCTTGCTGAGGCCGGCCCCGGCCGCAATCTCGTCCAGCGGCACGCGATGGACGCCCTTCTCGCTAAACAGCCGGTAGGCGGTTCGGATCAAGTCGACCCTGCGATCCGGGGCGCCGGCAGGCGCGGCCGAAGGAGCGTTTCCGGGCATCGACGTAGTCTAACCGTCCGGTCAAACAGTTGGCTACGTCCGAAACCAGGGGAGTTCAGGGATCAGTCGATTGCTGTCTGTCGATCGTTCCGATCACGGCCTCCCGTGCGTTGCCCATCGCTCCGAGCAAGACTTTGACTCCCATTCGCTCCAGCATGCGCACCATGGGCGGACCCATGTGGTCCGCCAGCACCGCATCGACGTGGTGCTCCTTGAGGAAACGGGCCACCCGCGCGTGATGTGAGCCTTCGGTTCCCGCATCGTGGAGGGCGTTCCACCCGACCTGGTACTCCTGCCAGGATCCGATCCCCTCGGCGCTCACCTCCGTGATCGCCACCCGATCCGCGCGACCCCAGCGTGGGTCGATTAGCCCTTCCGTCGTGACGGGAACACACACCACCATTCGAATCACCAACGTCAATGGTGATCCCTTCGAGACTCGATGCTTGTGCGCGGTCCGACAGAATAGGTCTGAATGCACGGCGCTTCCGAGCTCAAGCTCACCGGGCACGCGCTGACTCCAGGCGCGCAGCGCAGCTGGTGGCTGCGTGAAGCATTGGCGTCTGAGGA
>DATCAV010000165.1:0-3843 GCA_036512415.1 Candidatus Dormiibacterota bacterium
CTGGCGCTTGCCGGCGCCCACTTAGGTGACGGCGGGCCCTTCGCGATCATCGCGGTCATCTTTGCAGTCGGCATCGCGGCCGGCCTTCTGGGCCTTGTTTACTTCAACCGGGCGATTTTCGGCCGCCTCAAGCACGATGCGCACACCCCGAGCCCACAGTCTCTCTCTCTGGCGATTGCCACCGGTCTTGGCCTTCACAACCTGTCCGAAGGCCTGGCCATCGGCCAGTCCGCCCACACCGGGGCCATCGCGTTCGCGGGCGTCCTGGTCGTCGGCTTCGCGCTGCACAACATCACCGAGGGGTTTGGGATCGCCGCTCCCATGACCATGGGGCCTAAGCCTGCCTCATGGGGCTTCCTGGGCCTGGCCGGCCTGATCGGCGGCGGGCCAACCTTCATCGGCGCCTGGATCGGCTACCTGGCCAGCTCGGACTACTTCTACGTGGCCTTCCTCGCGATCGCGGCGGGAGCGCTGCTTTACGTGGTCAACGAGCTGTTCAACGTGGGCCGCAAGCTCAGCACGCCGCCCGCTTTCGCGTGGGGCCTGCTGCTGGGCTTCCTGACCGCCTACGCAACGGACCTAGTGCTGACTTTCGCCAGCGCCTAGCCGTACGGCATAGCGGACGCGGCAAGATCCAGAGCTGGCGCGGCAGGGTTGGCCGGGCTCCCCCGGCCATGACTTTGTTTCACTGCTACCAAGCATGGCGTGGAGAGACTAATTCGTAGTTAATCCAATCCCGGGAAGGAGAGCAGCCACGCGCGAAGCGCCTGGCGATGAGAGGGAACAGTCTGGTTCCCTCTCATAAGGCGGATCGAAGATCCGCCGCTAGCGCGGCAGGGTTGGCCGGGGTCCCCCCGGCCATGACTTTGTTTCACTGCTACCAAGCATGGCGTGGAGAGACTAATTCGTAGTTAATCCAATCCCGGGAAGGAGAGCAGAGCCTGCGGCGAAGCCGCACGCTCGATGAGAGGGAACAGTCTGGTTCCCTCTCATAAGGCGGATCGAAGATCCGCCTAACTGGCGTAGTCGAAGTCGTCCGGCTCGGAGTCGTCCCAGTCCGGGAAGCGCCATCGGAACAGGCGCTCCTGGATCTCGAAAAGGCTGTCGAGGGTGTCCTGGACGTGCCCCCCGTCTCTCAAGGGCTCCCGAACGTGGTTGGGCATCGTCTCGACGGCCTCCCGGAGCTCGGCCCGGACCGGCGCGGGCACCGTCTTGACCCCGTCCCGGTTCATCTCCTCGAGGCGCCACAGGACCCTGTCGGTGGCCTCCAGCATCCGCTGGAAGGCGTAGCGGCGCCGGTTGTGCCGGCGGAGCGCCATCTCCTGCTGCTCGATACGAGTGCTTGTTCGGTCGATCATCTCAGCTACCTTTCTTAGCTTACTGGCTCGAGGAGCCAATCACCAAATCGGAGGTTTTTGTGGCCCCAGACCCTACTCCCGCCTTCCTCGGCCGCCTCGAACGCCTGTTTCGGCCGGTGGACGGCTGGGGCGAGTTTCGCCGGGGCGCCCGGAAGGCGGCGGTCGTGTTCGTCCTGTACGAAGCTGGCGTGCGCTGGGAAGTCCCTTTCGTGAGGCGCCGGGCCGACCTGCGCGATCACCCCGGCCAGGTCGCGCTGCCAGGCGGCGGCGTCCACGAAGGCGAGTCGGCCTGGGAGGCCGCCCAACGCGAGGTCGCCGAGGAGATCGGCGTGCTGCTGGGCAGCCTCGTTCCGCTTGGCGCCGGCGACCCCATCTACGCCTCGGTCTCCAACTTCTCTGTCGTTCCCTTCGTCGCCTACCTGCCTGGCCCCGTGCCCCCTTTCGTCCACGAGCCGAGCGAGCTCGAAGGGGTGCTCCGGATTCCGCTCGAAAGGCTGCTCGACGACAGCGCCTGGCTTGAGTCGGCAGACCCCTTGCGCTTTCGCTACCTCGCCCACGAGGAGAGCGTCGTGTGGGGCCTGACCGAGCGCATAGTGGCCGGCCTCGCGCCGAAACTGCGACAGGCACTCGATCCCCAACCCGACGCCGGCGGCTAAGCGGGGCGGCTTCCCGCCTACTTTTTTGTCGAAGCCCTCGCCTTCAGCTCGCGCAGTTGGCTCAGTGACAGCGCCAGGAAGCCGCCGAGGATAAGGACGCCAAAGACGTAGGCGGCGACGAGATAGATCATCGGGCCGGCTCCGGCTCGCGCGCCGCGGCGCCGACGAGATGGGCCGACGCGGGCGAAGGCGCTTCGTCCATCAGCGTCTCGATCCGGTAGCGGATGGCGACCATGACGGCGGCCAGGAACAGCGTGCACGCCATCGTCACCATGAAGGTGAACAGCATCTCCGGAGGCAGCGCGTTGCTCACGATTACAGGCCCCGGGTGGTGACCCCGCCACCAGGTCACGCTGAAGTAGACGATGGGCACGTCGACGAAGCCGAAGATCCCGACGACTGCTGCGAAGCGAGCAGTCTGCTGTCCGGGCTCAGCGAGACGGCGAAGGAGCAGATAGCCCGCGTAGATGATCCAGAGCACCAACGTCGACGTGAGCCGTGCGTCCCAGGTCCAGAACGTGCCCCATATCGGCTTCGCGTACAGCATCCCCATGACGAGAGTGACGGTGGTCAGCACCACGCCGACCAACGCGGCTGCCCTCGCCAGGCGATCGGCCCGCGCGCTCTCGGTTCGCAGGTAGACAGCGCTCCCGCCCAACACCACGGCGAAGCAGGCGAAGGCCGCGATCGCTGCGCTGACGTGCAGATAGAAGATTCGCTGCGGTTCCTTCTGCAGGTAATCCTCCGGCGCGTAGAAGAAGATCAGGGCTCCCGCCGCGAGCATCAGCAGCACTGCCAGACCGGCCAGCCTTGTGTACCTAGTCATCGAGGACGAACCTCGCCGCGAGCGAAGTGAGCACCAGGAACAGTATGTCGAAGTCGATGAGCAGGGCCACCGCCTGGTTGTAGTTGCCGCTGGCGCCCATCGCCACCTGGACGGCCTGGCCGCCCGCGACGATGAACGGAATCCAAAGCGGCAGCGTGAGCAGCGGCAACAGCACCTCTCTCGAGCGCACGCGTGCGACGATGGCGGCGAACAGGCAGCCCACGGCGGCCATGCCGACCGTCGCAAGAAGAACCGCCACTATCAGAGCGGGGTTGAGCGGCGTACCAAAAAACAGCGTCATCGCGGGCAACAGGACCATCTCGCAGACGATCAACAAGAGGGCGGCCGCGATGGCCTTGCCGGCAAATATCGCCGCAGGGGGCGCAGGTGTGAGCAGCATCGCTTCCAGCGAGGCCTGCTCACGCTCGGCAGCGAACGCGCGACCGAAAGCGACCAGGCCTGCAAACACGAGCGCGAGCCACAGCACCCCCGGTGCGATGACGGTCGCGTTCCGGGAGTCGATCTGGAACCCGAAGTTCGCGATCACGAGCGCCAGCACGACGAACTGGCCGAGCGCGGGGACGAGCTCACGCGTACGCCATTCAGACGTCAGGTCTTTTCTGGCGACGGCGTAGGCGACGGATATCGATCGGGTCACCGAACCACTCGCAAGCGAGTCCCGGCGCCCAGCGACCTGCCGTTGCGTAACACGATGGTTCTCTGGCACAGGCGGTTCGCAAGCGCGTGGTCGTGGGTGGCCAGCACCACCGTTCGGTCGCGCATGACGTTGGCGAGAAGGTCGGGTCCTCCCGAGTCGAGGCTCGCGTCGGGCTCGTCGAGGACCAACAGGCGTGGACCGTGCAAAACCGCGCGCCCAATCGCTAGGCGCTGCTGCTCACCACGTGAAAGCCGTCCCGCCGGTCGACGCGCGACGTCGGTGAGCCCGACCAGGTCCAGCGTCTCCGGCACGCGCTTGCGGTCGACGTCGTGCAAAGCGCAGAAG
>DATCAV010000166.1:0-20324 GCA_036512415.1 Candidatus Dormiibacterota bacterium
CGAACTGGAGGTGCTGAAGCTGGTCGCTAAAGGACTCTCCAATTCAGAGATCGCCAGCAGGCTTCATTTGAGCGAGGCCACCGTCAAGACACATGTCGGTCACGTCCTCGACAAGCTGGAACTCCGCGATCGGGTTCAAGCTGTGGTGCTGGCCTACGAATCCGGGGTCGTGCTGCCCGGGGCTTCCGCTTAACCCGGACCCACTATTTTCTTTCCCGATGAACGCTGGGGACCGTCAGGCCTGGCGCGGCGTGACTGTAAGTGTCCAGGGTCACAGCGGCGTAGCCGCCGTCGAGGACACGAGCGCTGGTCTCGGCCACACCCATGAGTTCGAGTTGATGCACTTTTAGCGAATACGGGGCACCCGGCGTTGGCCGCGTCTCCGGACCTTCGACCTGGGCCAGCGCCGAGGGTCACGAGGCGCGTGCGCCTCAACAGGTCAGTTCGCGATCTACGTCCGCGGAAACTACCGATGCCGCTTTCCGGCACGGGGCACAACGGCCGCTTTATCCGAGGCATTCCCAGACGTCCGCGTGGCGATGAATCCTGCCACAAGTTCCGTCAGAGGCTCACCGATCGCCTTTCTGAAATTGAAGCCCACCAACTGAAGAACGGTGACGGTTTCCACTGACAAGAGCGTTTGCACGACGTCCTGGAAAGCCTTCGCCTGGTCGGGCTGTGCCGATGAAGCCACCAATTGACTGAGGAGCGGGACCAAGTTCGTGGATATGTGCTCAATGTCCTCCTTCGCAAGCCGCTGGGCAACCAACTCATCTTCGTAAGCGTTGGCAATCCGCACCAGCTCACTCTTGTCGGCCACGAGATCGTTAACCATCCCCTCAAGTTCAGCAATCGTCTCTTGGTCTTGCCTTCTGGCCTTTACGGCTCGAATTTTGTCGGCAATTGCGAAGGCAGTGTTTCTGACCACGACCTCGCCAAGCTGAGCGCCGAGCGTCTGAAGTTGAGGGTCCACCACCTATCCGAACCTCCTAAACACCGGTACTCCACGTGGACGCCGGTTGCCGCTTTGAGAGCATCGGAGCCAGTCCGCGCTCATGGCGCGCACTGTTCGCCCGCGTGGGGGAACGTAACGGCTCCCGTCATGCGAGCAGTCTGCGCGCCCCGGGCCTCGCCTCATGGGCAAGGGTCGAGCCGCAGTCGAACGGTTGTCGCCATGCGACCTGCTGGAACCTCGGCGTGGCGAGCCCTGATATTCGTGGTCATCAGAATCGGCGGCCAACCCAAGTTGGCGGGATGGTCGGTAAGTCTGTACGCCTTTAGGAAATACAGGGCACGCGGCTAGGAACTGTTCGTATGGCCTCGGACCGTGCCCGCCATGGTGGAGCTCGATCTCGATGGAGTTATGCCTAGAGGGCCGTCTGCTCGGGCTTCTCGTGCAGCCGACGGAGCAAGTTGGCGAGTTGGATCACCGCGTCGGCGGCGATGCCCGCCTCGCGGCGGGTCGGCGTAGTGCTGTGCTTGACGTGCTGCGCGAACTCGATCGCTGATCGGGCGAGCTTCCGCAGAGCGGCGTTGTCCGACCCCGGCGCCGCGTCCTCGACGAACCGTTCGAGCCGCTGCTTGGTATTCGCCACGGGCGCCTCCTCCTCGCCCTCGAGCATGTGTCGCTCGGGATCGTAGACCTGCCGGCTCAGCGCTTCCGTGACCGCGACGCAGTCGAGCCCGACGTTGCGGTAGTCCTGCGCCGTCCGGGCACTGAGGAAGTGCCGGCGGAGTTCGCTGATCTCGGTATCAACCGCGGACCAGCCTGTCCTCGCGTGCGGACTGATCGGCTCAACGAGCGACGACGTCAGCGCTCGCTGCTCCAAGTCGGCGAGCTGATCGTGGAGCTTGTCGAACACCCCGGCGAGTAGGTCGCGGCGCGCTTGCCAGCCCCCGCTGCCGCGAGCGGCGTTGCGAATCCACCAATTCCTGAAGGTGCTGAAGTCGCGGAATGACACCTCGAAGCCAGCGATGCCGAGGCGATCGACGACGGCGCGTAGAGCGAGCAGCGCGGCACGCATCTGCTGCTCGGTCATCTCCTGACCGCCGTCGGCTCCGTACCGCTCCAGGTCGTCGTGGATCAGGCGCGTCAATGGCACGGCTACCTCTACGTCCTCCCATTCCTTCAGCGGGCCACGCCGGAGATGTTCGAGCAGTGCCACGTTGAGGCTGCGCGTCGACACCCCGAACATGCCGCCCGGGCCGTCATCGACAAAGAAATCGTCAGGGCGCATGAAGCAATCTTCGCAGCCGATTCACGGGATCGACGCAAGCCCGGGCGGGCTGCGCGTGAACTAAGTAGCGTCGCTCCGCGAGACCCCGCCGCGAATCCACGGGACCCCTATTTCATGGGCAACCTGATCTCGAACCTGACCTCGATGGACTTTTGCCGTCCTTCAACCTGATGGCAGCAAGGTTGAAGTGTTCGGGCCGCGTAACCCGGACAACCGGCACTTCATAACGGGTTACGCCAGTCATGATGGTGCTCCCTGGCTGAAATCGAGTTGATGCTGGGACTGTGGCCCTTAAGGTTGGGCTCAGGTCGCATGAGCGGGAGGGATTCTAGTCCGCACTCGTCAAGCTTTTCGACGCGCGCCCGGTTAGGTCGTTTCGTCTCCGGGCGGACTGTTCTAGTCTGCCGCGGTGATCTCCGACTTCGCCGCGCTGTGAAGGCATCTGCGGCCGCGCGGCATTCGGCGGAGATCCCCGCTGATGAACTCCGCACGCCTCCTGGCTAACGTAATTGACGTTCGGCTCGGAAGAGAGTTGGCGGCGATGTCGCCGCCGCTGTATTGGTGCCATTTACGCGGTCACCTTGCGTCGTGAATGGATAGGCCTTACGTTACCAATCAATCTCGAGTGGCTGCAAACTTGTCGGCTAATGTTCGGTGCGAGGTGATCGGCAGCCTGCTGCGGCCGCCTGACCTCGTCGGTGCGCGCGAGCGACATGAGCGTGGCGAGCTCGGCGACAGGGAGTTCAAGCGCATCGAGGATGAAGCGGTCGTTAGCGCCATCCGGCTGCAGGAGGAAGCGGGCATTGACGTCATCACGGACGGCGAGTTGCGCAGGTACGCTTTTTACGGCCACCTTATCGAGTCGTTTGACGGTTTTGACCGCGAGGGCGGTTGGGCGATCCCGTTCCGTGATGAAAGCGGCGAGGAGCTGATTCTCCGCAGGCCGGTGGTGGTCGAGAGACTGCGCTGGCGGCGAAGCATGTGCGCGGAGGAATGGACTTTTGTCCGCTCGACCTCGATGCGGCCCGCCAAGGTCACCATGCTCAGTGCCCAGCAGGCGGCCGCGTATTACGACCCGGACAAGTCCAAAGGCGCGTACCCATCCCTCGATGCCTACCTCGCCGACATCGTTGACGTCTCCCGGCGCGAGGTCGAGGAGCTGGTTCGCCTCGGCTGCACGTACATTCAGATTGACGGACCACAGTACGGCGCACTCCTCGACGCCAGGATGCGGGAGGGCTACCGGCTGCGTGGCAGCGATCCCGAACAGCTGATCGACCGTTGCATCGAAATGGACAACGCAATCATCCAGGGTCATCACGGCGTGGTTTTTGGCCTGCACATCTGCAGAGGCAACAATCAGAGCAAATTCTACGCCGAAGGCGACTACGAGCCGATCGCGCGAATCTTCAGCCGGACGTTGTTCAATCGCTTTCTGCTGGAGTACGACGATGCACGCTCCGGAGGATTCGATCCGCTGCAGCATCTGCCCGAGGATCGGGTCGCCGTGCTTGGCCTTGTCACGACCAAGAAGTCGGCGCTAGAAGACGAGGACGAGCTGAGGGCTCGAGTCCGTGAAGCCGCCCAATTCGTTCCTCTCGAGCGACTGGCGCTGAGTCCGCAGTGCGGGTTTGCTTCCACGATCCAGGGCAACCGGATCACTGCCGATCAGCAGCGCCAGAAGCTCGAGCTCGTCGGTCGCGTCGCGAGGTCGGTCTGGAGCTGAGGCCGTGATCCCGTCTCAGCCCACCATCGACGAGCTCCGTGCGCTTCAGCTCGCCCGCCTGCGCGCCGGCCTCAAAGACGTGCTTCGATCCAATGCCTTCTGGCGCGCCCGGCTCACCGAAGTGCAGGGCTGGGACGACTTCGAGCGGCTGCCCCTGACGACGAAAAGCGATCTCGTCACCGACCAGGCCGCCAAGCCTCCATTCGGCACCAACCTCACCTATCCGATTGACCGCTATATCCGGCTTCACCAAACCTCTGGTGCGAGTGGCGACCACCCGCTGCGATGGCTGGACACACCGGAGTCCTGGGAGTGGTGGCTACGTATATGGTCTGACCATGTCTATCGCGCGGCGGGGGTCACCGCGAGCGATCGGGTCTTCTTCGCATTCTCGTTCGGTCCATTCATCGGTTTCTGGACTGCCTTTGGGGGCGCCGAGAAGCTCGGCGCACTCGCGATCTCGGGCGCAGCGATGACCACCGAGCAGCGAATCCGCAGCATCCTAGAGCTTGGAGCGACGGTCCTCCTGTCGACACCCACATATGCCTTGCGCATGGCTGAGGCGGCCAAGGACATCGGGAAAGACCTCACCACCTCGCAGCTCCGGGTAACGATTCATGCTGGCGAGCCCGGCGCCAGCATTCCAACCACCCGCGCCGCGATCGAGGCTGCGTACACGGCGACCAGCTTCGACCACTCGGGTATGACAGAGTTGGGACCGACCGGCCACAGCTGCGCTCAGCGCGATGGAGTCCACGTCCTGGAGTCCGATTTCATCATCGAAGTGCTGGACGAGAACGGTCGCCCTGCTTCAGAGGGCGAGTTGGTCGCCACCAACCTGGGGCGGTGGGGCATGCCGCTCATCCGATACCGGACCGGCGATCGAGTATTGATCACCCGCGAGCCATGCTCCTGCGGAAGCCCATTCCCCAAGCTGGTGGGCGGCATCCGCGGGCGAATCGACGACATGTTCACGGTCCGTGGAGTCAACCTGTACCCCTCGCAGGTGGAAGACATCGTCCGGGGGCATCCCGATGTGGTCGAGTTCGTCATCGAGCACCGACATGTAAACCAAATGGATGAGGTCACGCTGCTCGTCGAAATTGCGGGCACGAATACCTCCACCGAACGCTTGGAGGCAGACCTTCGTCAGGCTCTCGGCGTGCGCCTGGGGTGCCGGGTGGTCCCGACTGGGACCCTGCCCCAGTCTGATCTTAAGTCGAAGCGGCTGGTGCGAAAGGTCGACTGAACGGTTACGACTTGTCACTCCGAGGCGGCGAGGAGTTCGTTGACCCGGGTCCGAGCCAGCGGTCCCAGACCGTCGTAAACGTCGAGAAAGATCTGGCGGGAGCGGGCGCGCGGCCAATCGGGTGGCAGGAAAGGATGAGGTAGGTCGGGGTCCTGCCTGGGAAAGGCGCGCCAGGCGTCCATAACGAAGGTTCGGTGGACAAGGGCCTCAGCCGGCTGCACCCGGCCGCGCGCCAGCCTCTCGCAGATCGGCTTGAAGCGCTCGATGAAAGCCTGGTATGAATCCCGGACCGAGTCGAGATCCCAGACCACCTCCAGGTTCGGCATGGCGATGGGGAGGATCTCAGCGCGAAGCAGCGTGAAGCGCTTGACGCCCAGATCACAGAAGAGGTCGGCCACCGAGTGGAGGTCAGCCGATGGCGAAATCCAAAGTGCATCGTAGAGGGGCGCAAAGCCCATGAAGCGCAGCGAGTTGCGCATCAGGTGGCGAAGTCGACGATCGGACTCCGAGACGCTGAAGGCGACCACTGACCAACGGCCGTCCCACTCGGGGACCGCGGCGCCGAAGCTCAAGATCCGGGTCGCCCCAGAGTCGATCTGACGGAGGGCGCGGTCGGTGAGATGGTAGTAGGTGCGGCGGCCGAGCCGACTGCGGGTGAGCAGCTGGCGGCTGGTCAAGCGGCTGAGCGCCGCCCGGGCGCCGGCCGAACTGACGCCGAACTCGCCGAGCACGGCCACCAACGTTGCTGATGGGATCGGTTCCTGGCGGCCACGCCAGTAGTCGCCAAGGATGGTGACGAGCAGTCTTTGCGGGCGGGTTCGCGCGTTGTTGCCGGTGGCGATGGACTGCATTATCGAGCTCCGGGGATGATCCTTGACACTTTCCAAGTCGCTCGTCACCATTTAGCCAACGTTCGCGGCTTGAGCGTCGAGCTGCCCTTTGTGATGGCGCGTGTTTGGGCTCGGAGCCCGAAAGGAGTGACGGGGAATGGGGTTCCAGGATCGTCTCGACCAGGAGATCACGCGGCGAACCCTGCTCAAGGCGGCCGGCGCAGGGGCGCTCACCCTCTCCTCCGCCGCCTTGCTTGATGCGTGCGGCATCTTGGGCACCAACACGAGCAGCAACGGCAAGATCACGATCGGCTATGTCAGCCCGCAGACCGGTGAGGCGGCTGGCTTTGCGACCGGCGACAACTACGTCATCAATGGTGTCCGTGCGGCGAGCGCCTACAAGAACGGTTTCAAGGTCGGAGGCAAAACCTACGACGTCCAGATCGTCGTCAAGGACACCCAGTCGGATCAGACGCGCGCCGGTGCGGTGACCCAGGAGCTGATCAACGCCGGAGTGGATATCGTGCTGTGCGCGTCGACGCCCGAGGTGACCAACCCGGTGGCCAACCTCTGCGAAGCCAACGGCGTGCCCTGTGTCGCGACCATCGTGCCCTGGGAGTCCTGGTTCTTTGGTCGCGGGGCAACTCCCACCAAGCCCTTCAAGTACACGACCATGTTCTTCTTCGGCCTGCACGAGTTCGCCGGCTGCTTCTTTCCCATGTGGCAAAAGATGAACACCAACAAGGTGGTCGCCGAGATGTACCCGAACGACTCGGACGGCGGCGCATTCCGCTCCAACTTCATCCCATTGGTCACGGGCGCCGGGTACAAGTCGCTTGACGGCGGCGCCTACGCCGACCTCACCACCGACTACAGCGCGATGATCTCGAAATTCAAGAACGGCAACGCGGAGCTGTTCTCGAACTGCCCGCTCCCGCCCGACTTCAACACCTTCTGGAAGCAGGCGGTGCAACAGGGCTTCAAACCGAAGCTGGCGACCGTGGCCAAGGTCCTCCTGTTCCCAGCCGACACGACCGCCCTAGGCGACCTGGTCATCAACATCGCGACCGACTGCTGGTGGTCGCCGTTTCACCCGTACTCCTCCACGCTGACCGGGCAGACCGCCAAGCAGCTCGCCGACGGCTTCGAGCAATCGAGCGGCCAGCAATGGCTGTCGTCGCTGGGCTCGGTGCATTCGCTCTTCGAGATCGCTCACGAGGCGCTCACCAACGTCAACGACCCACACGACAGGACCGCCGTTGCGGCCAAGCTCAACTCCCTCACGTACAGCGGTATCAGCGGGCCGCTCGACTGGACCAAGGGCCCGGTGCCTGGCGTCGCCATCCAGCAGCCAGTTGGCGTGCAGTGGAGGAAGGGAACCACGTACCCCTACAGCATGGTCGTGGTCGACAACTCGCTCAACCCGAGCGTGCCGCTGAACGGGGAACTCGTACCGACCAACGCGTGACGGCCGGCCCGCTCCTGGAGCTTGCCAACGTCACGAAGCGGTTCGGGAGCATCGTCGTTGCCGATTCGCTGTCGCTGACCCTCCGGGGCGGAGACGCCGTGGGCATGGTCGGGCCCAACGGCGCCGGCAAGACCAGCCTCTTTTCGCTCATCTCGGGCGACCTCTCCCCCAACTCGGGAGAGGTGCGCTTCGAGGGGCGCCCGGTGACCCGGCTGGACCCCGCGGAACGTTGCCGGCTCGGAATCGCTCGCACGTACCAGGTCCCGCGGTCATTCGAGCACATGACGGTCTTCGAGAACGTCCTTGTCGCCGCCCACCGCGGTGCGGGTCTTCGCGGCGGCGAGGCCGCCGATCTCGCCGCCAGCGCGCTCGTAGAAACCCACCTTCGTGAGGAGGCAAACTGGCCGGCATCGCGGCTGGGCCTCTTGCAGCGCAAGCGCCTCGAGCTGGCACGCGCCCTCGGTTCAAGGCCGCGACTACTCCTGCTTGATGAGGTGGCGGCAGGGCTGACGGAGCCGGAGGTGGCGGGGTTGGTCCAGGTGGTGGAGGGCATTCGCGCTCGAGGCATCGGGGTGATCTGGGTCGAGCACGTGGTCCGAGCCCTGGTCGGGCTCGTGGATCGCCTGATCTGTCTGGCCGGTGGTCGTTTCATCGGCGACGGAGAGCCGCTCGCCGTCCTCGCCAGCCCAGCCGTCAGGGAGGTTTTTCTCGGCACGAGCTACGGCGAGGGTAGCTCGCACTGACCAGCTCCACCGGCACGCCGCTGCTGGAGGTCAAGGGCCTCACGGTCCGCTACGGCCTGCTCGAGGCGCTGTCCGCTGTCGACCTGAGGCTGGTCGCGGGCGAGACCGTAGCCATGATCGGCGCGAACGGCGCGGGCAAGTCGACCCTGCTGCGTACGGTCGCCGGGCTCCACCGACCGGTCGCTGGGACGATCCAGCTCGACGGGAGCGACATCACTCACCTGCCTGCCCACCGCAGGGTCGCCGCCGGGATCGTCATGGTCCCGGAGGGCCGCCGTCTTTTCCCTTCGCTTTCCCTTGAGGAGAACCTCAAGCTCGGCTCGACCCGCTCGCGTTCCGGCGCCTGGGACCTTGATCGCGTATACCAACTGTTTCCGTGGATGGCTGAGCGGCGGGGCGGGCCGACAGTCCACCTGTCGGGAGGCGAGCAGCAAGCGGTGGCCATCGGCCGGGCGCTGATGGCGAACCCGCGAATCCTTCTCCTCGATGAGCTCTCCCTAGGTCTGGCGCCAGCGGTCGTCCAGAGGTTGTACGACATGCTTCCCGCCCTGCTCGCGACCGGCATGAGCATTCTCCTGGTCGAGCAGGACGTCACCCAGGCGCTTCGAGTGTCCGATTGGGCGCATTGCCTGCTCGAGGGCAGAATCATGCTGAGCGGCCGGCCGCGTGACCTGGCTTTAACTGAAGTCGAGGCGGCCTACTTCGGCCTGAGCAAGCGTGCCGTCGGCGGAGGCGGATAGGCTCGCCTGTGGTCTGGGTCAACGCGATCGTCCAGGGGATACTGCTCGGCGGCCTCTATGCGCTGTTCGCGTGCGGCCTGTCGCTCATGTTCGGGGTCATGCGGGTCGTCAACCTCGCTCACGGTGACTTCGCCGTACTGGCCGCGTATCTGGCGCTCGCGATCATCACCGGGTTGCACGTGCCCGTGCTCTGGTCCGCCCTTGTGGTCGCGCCGCTCTTCGGCATGGTCGGATATCTGGTCCAGCGGTTCATCATCCAGAGAAGCCTGGACGTCAGCCCCCTGACCACCCTGCTCGTGACCTTCGGGCTATCGATCGTCATCCAGAACGGACTTCTGGAAGGTCTGTCGGCGAACAGCCAATCACTGCCGTCGGGGTCACTCGCGTCCGCCTCCTTCCAGGTCAACAACCAGCTCTCGATTGGGTACGAATCGGTGATCGTCTTCGCGGTCGCGGTGGTGGTCCTCGTCTGCCTGCAACTGTTCCTGTCACGGGCACGCCTCGGCCGGGAGGTGCGTGCGGCGGCCGATGACCAGGAGGCGGCGACCATCGTGGGGGTGAACGTGCGACACGTCTACGGTGTCACGGCCGCGATCGCCTTCGCGACAGTTGCGCTCGCCGGTGTGGCGTTCGGGATGTACTCGTCATTCAACCCGGCGGCGGGGCCGCAGCGGCTGATCTTCGCCTTCGAGGCGGTCGTCATCGGAGGCGTCGGCTCGCTGTGGGGAACGTTGGCGGGTGGGATCATCCTCGGGCTCGCGCAGGTCCTCGGATCGCAGGTCGATGCGAGCTTTGGCGTGCTCGCCGGGCACCTGGTCTTCCTTATGGTGCTAGCGCTCCGACCCAGTGGCCTGATCCCCGCCCGCCTGTCGTGACCGACACCTCTGCGATGGCCGGCCGGCAACGAGTTACGCGCTCAAAGCGCTCGGCGGCGTGGGGCGCCGTGGTTGGCGTGGTCGTCGTGGCGGCCCTTTTTTCGCTGCCCTACCTGGTGTACGCAAACGTCACCGGCGTGCTGGTCAACCTTTTCATCCTCGTCTCGCTGGCTACGATGTGGAACCTGCTTGCGGGATATGCGGGATTGATCTCGGTCGGCCAGCAGGCCTACATCGGCGTCGGAGCGTATGCCGTATTCGTGCTGGCGGGCGATGGAATCTCGCCGTTCCTCGCCATCCCTCTGGCCGCTCTGATCAGCGCGCTGGTCGGGTTGCCTGCCTCGTTCCTGCTGCTGCGGCTGCGCAGGGAGTATTTCGCGATCGCGACGTGGGTCGTGGCGGAGGCGTTCCAGCTGATCGTCGTGAGATTCGACTCGCTGGGTGGGGGTGCCGGCGCACCCTTGCCAGGAATGGTCGGCCTCGATCCGGCACTCCGCCAGGCTTTCACCTACTGGGCAGCGCTCGCCGTCGCGGTGGCGACATTGCTCGGTACCTACCTGCTCCTGCGCAGCCGGCTTGGCCTCGACCTGACCGCCATGCGCGACAACGAGGTAGGGGCGCGGAGTGTCGGCGTGCGCGTGGGGCAGGCCAAACGGATCGTGTTCCTCGTCGCCGCGGCCGGTGCCGGCGCGGCCGGCGCTGTTCTGGTCATCAGCCAGCTGTTCGTCCAGCCCACCGCGGTCTTCACCGTCCAGTGGTCGGCTTACATGATCTTCGTCGCCCTCATCGGGGGGCTGGGCTCGATCGAGGGCCCCATCGTCGGCACGGTCATCTTCTTTTTCCTACAGCAGACCCTGGCCGACCGCGGCGCTTGGTACCTGATCGTTCTCGGCGCAGTGGCCGTCTTGATGGCGATGTGGGTGCCGCGCGGTCTGTGGGGGCTGATCTCCGATCGCTTCGGCATCAGGCTATTCCCCGTCGGATACTGGCTCCATGGGATGAACCCACCGGCGACTGGGCCAGGGCCGAAGACGGAGAGTCCCCAGGCGTGATCCGGTTTCGTCAACCCCTCGCGAGTCAAAAGTAGCTGTGCTCGAGCGCACCCAGGTCGGAATCGTCGGCGCCGGACCGGCTGGACTAATGCTGTCGCATCTGCTGCATCTGGCGGGCATCGAGTCGGTGGTCTTGGAGCGCCGCAGTCGGAAGTACGTCGAGAGCCGGGTGCGCGCCGGCGTGCTGGAGGACGGTGCGGCCGAGATGCTCCGCTCCAGTGGCGTCGGCGAGCGCATGGATCGCGAGGGTCTGGTCCACGGCGGCATCTACTTGCAGTTCGGGGGCGAGCGTCACCGCATCGACTTCATGGACCTGGTCGGCCGCGGGATCATGGTCTACGGGCAGCAGGAGGTGGTCAAAGACCTCATCGAAGCCCGCCTGGCGACTGGCGGCGACGTGCGATTCGAGACAGAGGTCCGACGGCTTGATGGGCTCGGTGGGGAACCTTCCATCAGTTACCTCCATGACGGCGTGGAGCGCCTTCTGGCTTGCGACTTCGTCGCCGGTTGCGACGGCGCCCATGGCGTCGGCCGGATGTCCTTGCCGGCCGGCTCGCACGCAGCTTACGAGCGAGTCTATCCACACGCGTGGCTGGGCATCTTGGCCAGAACCCCGCCCGCGAGCGAAGAGTTGATCTACGCGCGCCACGAACGTGGTTTCGCTCTCCACAGCATGCGGTCGCCCGACATGAGCCGTCTCTACCTGCAGGTTGACGGCGCGGACGACCCAGGCTCCTGGCCACCCAACCGCATCTGGGATGAGCTCCGGCTGCGGCTCAACGAACCGACACTGCAAGAAGGCGAGATCGTCGAGATCGGCGTCACCGAGATGCGCAGCCTGGTGCTCGAGCCGATTCAGTACGGCAAGCTGTTCCTGGCCGGCGACGCTGCCCACATCGTGCCCCCGACGGGAGCCAAGGGGATGAACCTGGCGCTCGCCGATGTGCGGGCACTGGCAGCGGCGGTCGCGAAGTGGTATACGTCAGGCTCGAGCGATGGACTGGATGGCTACAGCGAAAACTGCCTCCAGCGGGCGTGGCGTGCTCAGCACTTCTCGGCGTTCATGACGAGCCTCCTTCACGGCGACGCGGCCAAGGACCCGTTCGAGCACAAACTGCAACTCGCCAACCTGACGTACATCGCCCGCTCGAGGGCGGCCGCGACCGCGCTGGCGGAGAACTACACGAGCGCCGCCACGGGCGTCTGGGGCTCCAGCTGAAGATGACATCACCAGGCGAGGCCGAGGAATTCGAACCCCCCTACCTGTACCCCGACTACAAATCGACGGTGCTGCGCGCGCCGAGCCGGCCGCTGGTCCGGCTCCCCGAGGAGTGGTTCCACAATGCCCGCGGTCCCGCGTTCGGGCGGATCCCGGTGCGCTCCGAGGATGCTGATTTGACCCAGCAGCACCAGGGTGAGCCCCTGGGAGAGCGGATCGCTGTGAGCGGTCGGGTGCTGGACTCGGATGGTGCCCCGGTTCGCAATACGCTGGTCGAGGTCTGGCAGGCCAATGCCGCCGGCCGATACGTCGACCCCGTCGATGACCATCCGGCGCCGCTCGACCCCAATTTCACCGGTGCCGGCCGATGCCTCACGAACTCTGACGGCTGGTACCGATTCGTGACGGTCAAGCCGGGCGCATATCCCTGGCGCAATCACCCCAACGCGTGGCGCCCTGCCCATATCCACTTTTCAGTTTTCGGGCCCGATCTGGGCAGCCGGCTCGTGACGCAGATGTATTTCCCCGGCGACCCGCTGATGGCCTCCGACCCAATCCTGCAGTCGATCGCCGACCCTCGCGGCATCGACCTGTTGGTGGCCGCCTTCGACTGGGAGACAACCACCCCAAACTGGGCGCTCGGCTACCGCTGGGACATTGTCCTGCGCGGCCGGAATGCCACCCCGCGAGGGATCTAATTGGGCGGCCGCCGCGTGCCCACGCCGTCGCAGACCGTTGGGCCATTCTTCGGCTTCGCTCTCCCTTTTCCGGGCGACTCGAGCCCTGCTGTTGGCGGTGAGGCGCTTCGTATCGAGGGGCAGCTGCTGGACGGCGAGGGCGCGCCGGTCGTCGACGGACTGCTCGAGGTCTGGCAAGGCGATCAGTTCGCACGTTGCCGGACCGATGCCGAGGGCGCCTACCACTTCACTGTCCATAAACCCTCGCCGACGCCTGAGTCCGACGGGATTCCGACGGCATCTCACCTCAACGTCTCCGTCTTCGCACGCGGCCTGCTTCGGCATCTTGTCACCCGGCTCTACTTTCCCGACGAACAGGCCGCCAACGCGGCTGACCCGGTGCTGGCTCGCGTCGATCCAGGGCGCCGGGCGACGCTTGTGGCGCGCCGCGACGGAGCAGTCCTGCGCTTCGATGTGCATCTCCAGGGTGCCGACGAGACGGTGTTCTTTGCCCACTGACCGCCTGTTTGGTCCAAGCCTCACCACGCCCGCAATGGCGTCGGCGGTATCGGATGTTGCCTGGCTGTCGGCCATGCTTTCCTTCGAGGCGGCGCTG
Source organism: Candidatus Dormiibacterota bacterium (assembly GCA_036512415.1). GTDB lineage: Bacteria > Chloroflexota > Dormibacteria > Dormibacterales > Dormibacteraceae > Palsa-872. Next base: position 13,433 of record DATCAV010000166.1, read on the forward strand.
GCGGATGCGCAGGCCGAGCTTGACCTGATACCCCGCGAAGCGGCGCGCGACATCGTCGCGGCCTGTCAAGTTGAGCGATACGACATCGAGGCGATCGGACGCGAGGCCGCCCACTCAGCGAGTCCGGTCGTCGCGCTTATCGATTCATTGCGAGGCATGGTCGGAAGCCAGGCGGCGAGTTTCGTCCACCGCGACGCCACCAGCCAGGACGTCATTGACAGCGCGATGATGCTCGTCGCTCGCGACGCGCTGGACGTTCTGCTCACCGACCTGGGCGTCCTGATGGCTCGTTGCGCGGCGCTCGCCGAGCAGCACCGGGATACACCCATGGTCGGCCGCACGCTGCTCCAGCACGCGCGGCCGATCACGTTCGGTTTCAAAGCCGCCACGTGGTTGACGGGAGTCCTGGACGCGCGGAATCACCTGGCCGCGATTCGTAAAGGCCGGCTGGCGGTGCAGCTCGGTGGCGCCGTGGGGACGCTGGAGGGGTTCGATGGGCGCGGCCGGGAAGTGCTCGCCGCCATCGCCCGGAACCTGGGCCTGGCCGAGCCCGAGCTGCCCTGGCACTCGAATCGCGGGCGTGTGGCGGAACTGGGCTCGGCGTTGGCGGTCGCCGCTGGCGCTTGCGCCAAGATAGCGCTCGACGTCGCGCTGCTGGCCCAAACAGAGGTGGGGGAGGTGTCGGTCGCAGCCCCGGGCCGCTCGTCCGCGATGTCCCACAAGCGCAATCCGGCCCGGGCGGTCGAAGCACGGGCCGCGTTCGCGGGGGTGACTGGACAGGCTGCGGTATTGCTGGCGGCCATGAGCGGCGAGCATGAACGATCTGCTGGAGCGTGGCAGTCGGAGTGGCCGGCGCTCAGCGAGGCCTTTCGGCTGGCGGCGGGCGCGGTTGCCCGGACGCGGGAGACGCTCACTGGCCTGCAGGTCGACGTCGAGCGGATGCGCATCAATTTGGGTCCGAGCCAAGACCTGGGGATTGGTGCCTCGGCGCTCGTCGACCGGGCGCTGGAAATTTACAGAGGGGAGGTCAAAGACGATGGGTGACGAGGAGAGGGAGCGGGGGAGAGCCATCCGGCGGGCGGTCCTGGGCGACGTCCACGTGGACCAGGCCGAGGCAGCAGAATCACCGTTCACCGAAGACTTCCAGGATCTGTTGACCCGCTATGCCTGGGGCGAGGTTTGGGCACGGCCCGGACTCGATCGACGGACCCGCAGCTGTATCACCGTGGCGATGCTCGTCGCATTGGGTCACTCCGAGGAGCTCCGGCTGCACTTGCGCGCGGCGCTCAACAACGGGGTTGCAGTGGACGAATTGAAGGAAGTGTTGCTGCAGACTGCGATCTACTGCGGCATACCGGCTGCCAATACCGCATTCCGAGTCGCGGCCGAGGTTCTCGCGTGAGCAAAGACATCCGGTCCGGCGATGAAGCTCGACGACCGCGCCTTCCCGCTGCGCAGCGACATCGTCCTCACCAGCAACACTTACGAGTCCTTCGAGGGCGCCTCATGGGATCTGCTGGTCGGGTCGGTGCCGCGGAAAGCCGGAATTTCCGGGAGTTCACCACTCGCCTTACCCCGTATCGACATCGAATGTCGCTAGGAGTGACGGAGAAGTCGAGCTCTGAGCCCGCAGAAAAGGGGTTGCTTCGCCGGCGGTTACTCACGAGAGATTCGGCGCCGCAGACGGTGCCAGAGTAGGCTTTCGCCGGGGTCAGGAGCGTCGAGGAATGTGTCGACGCGACGTACAGCCACTCGGGAGGTCGGCAAGGGGCATGCTCGTATCACGGCGGCGAACTTCGTCCGCTTTACTCGTAAGACCTTGATCGCTGAACCCCAAGACTCCCTGCACGGCGAGGACAACACCCGAAACCCGACGACGATCTCGACCACTACCGTATCTGGTCGGGTTGGTCGCCGCAGGCCTTGTAGGGCCGTCTCCGGCTCGATCTTTATGTCAACTTAGAGTCCACTACGCGCAGAGGCCAGCAGATGATGGTAGTGGCGGTGGCGATAGCCGCCCTCCTTGTGGTCGGCGGCGTAATCGGCGTCGTGGTCCACGATCAACAACTCGACTCCCGTGACCCGGTGTGATCGACTGTTGACTGTTTGCCGAGTGGTCCATCCGATCTACGACAGCCAAGATGACAGCCAAGCCGGCGAACGCCTGCGGACGCTCACGAACGATCATGGATTGACGCTGCGTATGACTGAACGTGTGCGGACCATGCTGCACGTCTGTGGATGGCAGTCCCGCGGTCTTCAAAACCGTCTGCGGGGCGCTGCTGAGGCGTCCTGGGTGGGTTCGATTCCCATCCATCCCCGCCACTTATCGTGGCGGTGATAGCCACGATGACAGTTGAGCCGGACTGCGCGCCGTCCATCGGGAAGAGTCAGAATCGTCGGAGCATCGATCCAGCTTTCGTTTCGACGGGAGGTCGTGATGAGCCAGAGCGCCGCCGTCCCCTACATCGACAACCAAGATCAGCTCGTCAGGGCACATGGGCTGCGCCCGGAATCGCTGGGAGAAAACCGCCAGGGACGGTTGAGCACAGATCAGAAGCAGGACCTTCGACGTAAAGGTGGGCGTGCTCTGCTGATCCTCGTCGCCGCCGGCGCGGTGATGCTCGTGCTTGGCGTTCTTGGACTCATCTCCCCGCGCAGTTTTGTCGGTCAAAGCGGCCGGCTCTCGAGCCCTCTGACCTACGTGTTTCTGATCGTTGTCGGGGCTGGATTGCTAGTTGCCGGCGTACTTGTGCGACGGCAGAGCGCCTCGGCCGAAGATGTCGCCTCGGTGGAAGGATTCGTCACGAAGAGCGTCCGTAATAATCCGCACGGGCGGTCAGCCCCCGGTTACCGGGCAGCAGAGGTTCGGGACTATTTGTACGAGATCGGCGGTCAGCAATTTGCCGTATCAGCCGCCGCGTACCGGACACTCGACCCTGCGTTGCGGTACCGGGTCTACTATGAGCCCAAGTCGCGCACGATCGTCAACCTCGAGGTTCTGGACACAGCGGTTGGCTCGTCGTCGGCGCCCCCGGCGGCCGGGTTCAGTCCCCCCGCAGCGGCTCCCGATCCGAACAATCGACTCGGTGCCTTCGTGACCGCTCAGGAGGTCAGTGCCGCAACCGCCACGCAGATGTTGCCAACTCAGTCCAAATCAGCCGCAGAAGTGCAGGGAATGGTGTCGCAGGAGTTTCAGGATTCGGGACCAACGTGGGTGGTTAACGTTGGATTGATAACCCGTTCGAATACACCGGGTCTCGGCTTGATGGAACGGGCACTCGCAAAGTCAGGGCGTCAACTTACGGGAATCGGCGATGAGGCCTCGTACGCCAACGGCATGCTGTTGGTACGTTGCCAGGGCGCCACTGTGAGCGTGATGGTCCACAATCACGGCTGGCGGCCTGACGATCCTCGGATCGAGGGGGTCGCGCAACAGATCGCAACCCACGTGGTCAGCCGGCTGGCCTCCGTCGCCACCCCACCGTAGGCTGTCCTCCCAGCAAAGCTCTCGAGCTACTTCACCCGAAAACGGCAGCGCTGAACGCGGCCGCCCGACTGTCGACACGCGGTCGATCATCACGCCCCTTGATCTGCCACAGCCACACGTGGCGCCGCAAAACGTCGCGGACTCCTGTTGCCGCCCTACAGGTCGAGGGAATTACGTAACGCGCGCGCGATCATCCCGTAAAGCGGCCGACGACCGCACGGGCCAGGGTAGTCATCGACTGCGCCGGATCGGCGGTGTGCGGTGAACCACCGTTGACAAGCGACAGCTCGACGAGGCTGCCGTGAGTGGCCACGAAGATTTCGACCGAACCCGCTCCCATTTGGGCCGGTGGGCCCAGCGACACCGCAGCATCCCCGAGCCCGCTGATCGGCTTAGCGCCAAGCTGGGTTGGGCCGTACAGCAGACTCGTGGCAGCGATTCCCGAGGGAGCTTTGACCACCACGATCGTGATTCCTTGCACGAAGAGGCTCCCCGCCGGCTTTCCCGAAGCCGCCCAGAAGCACTTGGATGAACCCGGATTCGGGTTGGGCTCCACGACGGGTGGGCCTAGCGACACCCCGAACGCGGCATCGACCTCCGACTGCAGGGCGAGTTGGCAGACGGCGAGGGGGCCCGATTGAACCGGCGAGCTCGTGGCCTGCGGGGGCGTCGGCGAGGACGTGGAACTTGCCGTTCCCGGGCTGGAACCACACGCGGCGAGCCCAATTACCCCGACGGCAAGGGCGGCCCCCAATAAGCCCCAGCGCCTGCGGGAGTTAGGTGCCATGGCCGAGCCCTCTGCCCGCGGTCAGCGGCCCAGAATGACCACCGCTCCGGCCACCTTGTCGGAGCTGGGAGCATCGAACGATCCCAAAACCAATTCCACAAAGCCACCCCAGCACTTTCCTGTGGGCAGCACGCGATCGCCTTTGCTTAGAAGCCATCCTCTAGTGGCATGCTAGGTGGTTGTCCGATCGCGTGCCAAACGAATGTCGTTGGCGATCACGAAAGTACACAGACATGAGCTGATGGCGAGGCGGCCGAATGGAGCGATCCTCGACGGCTGGTCGCGACCAACTGCCCGCCCTGGGACGCGTCTGCCATGCCTGTGAAGGCGCCGACCGATCCTCGAAGGCGCACTTGCAGCCGATACCCGTTTTGAGCCCCGACCGAGGAAAGATCACGACAGCAGCCCTGGTCGTGTGTAGACCGGGGTCCACTGAATGGTCGGAATCGACGCGTCGGTCATGTGACTCGCATATAGTCCTGTTGGCTTGAAGCGGTCCGCACTAATCGGTGTGACTGTGCTGGTGCTCGTGGGCTGCAGCGTCAATCTCCCCAACCCATTCGGCGGAAGCGCGGCCCCACCCGCGCTCCCCGCCTCCGCCGTGGACGTCAACGAGTGCCAGCCCGTCATCTCCCTGCCCTGCGTCGACCAGGCGGTGCAGGTTAGCGTGCCGATCTCCACCACCGGCCTTGATCTCATCTACCGGAGCGACCGGGTGCCCGGCCGCACCGCCGCGCCGACCGCCGACGTAAGGGGCCAAGCCCTGGGGGGCTGGACGCTCAGCGTGGTCCACTCGTATGACACAAGCGCCCAGCTGCTCCTTCAAGGCGACGGCCAGCGCCGGCGTGTGACAGCGCTTCAGGTCCAGTCCGGCAAGTACTCGGGACGGCTGGCGATCGCCTCGGTGGACGGCCGGCAGGTGTTCGTTTTCGACGCCTCAGGACGCCAGCAGGCCACGCTAGACGCCGTCTCGGGTGCGGTCCTGTTGCAGTTCGATCGCGACTCGGCGGGCCGTCTCACGCGCATCCACGATCGCAGCGGCAACGTGATGAGCGTGCAGCGGGATTCCACAGGAGTCCTGGACGCCCTGGTCCTGCCCGGCGGCGCAGTCGTCGCTGTGTCCGTGGGCAGCGATGGCGATCTCGCCCAAGTGGTGCAGCCGGGCGGCCGCACCGACTCCTTCACCTACGGCAACGGCGGACTCATGACCTCGCACACGTTCAGCGGCGCAGCCGCGACCTTTTTCGCTTATGACGATCGCGGCCTGCTGACGAGCGTGACCGAACCTGGCGGAGCGACCGAATTCCTGACCAGAGCCGCCGCCACCGAAGGCTACTCGATCGCCATCCAAAGCTCGAGCGGCCGCGCGGCCACCTACACGGTCAGCAAATCGGGAACCAATATCACGAGGACGATCACAGATGGCGCCGGGACGTCCGAGGAGATAATTGGCGCCGATGGCAGCCGGCAGCTGACGCTCGCTGACGGCACTCGCGTCATGCTTCAGCTCGGGCCTGACCCTCGCTTCGGTATGCAGGCGCCCGTCGCCGTCAAGCAGACAACGGTCACGCCGAAAGGCTTGACTCAGGTCCTCGCCGAGCAACGGCACGCGTCGGTCTCGGGCGACCCCCTGGTCGGCGTTCGGCTCGCCGACACCATGCGCGTCGACGGCCAGCCTTACGCGACCGCCTACGACCCCGGTTCGCGAACACTTACGACCACCGATCCGGCCGGCGTGCCGTCCACCTGGGTGCTGGACGCGCTTGGTCGTGTGCAGCGGTCGGTGCAGGCGGGCGTGGCCAGCGTGTACACGTACGACTCTCGCGGACGTATCACTGCGATCGCCGTCGGGTCGGGCGGCCAGCAGCGCACCGGTCGCCTGGCCTACGACGACAGCGCTGCGGGCGTCACGGTCACCGACCCCGCCGGCAACGCCACGACGATCACCGTGAACGCGGCTGGAAGGCCATCCCTCTTCGCTTTCCCGGGGAATCTCCAGGAATCGCTGCTTTACGACCCTCTCGGTCGTCTCGTGGAGCTTCAGTCCCCCGGGGGGGGCGACCACGTCCTGACTTATTCAGACCGCGGCCTGCTGACGTCGGAGTGGGCACCGGCGACCGCGAGCGGCGCCCAAGGGACAAGCCTCAGCTATGACAGCGATGGGCTCACCGCAGCGGTGGGAGTGGAAGGGCGGACTGGCGTGCCGCTCCAGCGCGACTCGGCGGGCCGGCTCACGGCCGTCAAGTCCGCCGAAGGGGTGCTCAGCGCCACTTTCGGCCAGGGCTCCAGTGTCCCTACGGAGCTGAGTGGACCGGGAGGCGTGCAGCTGGCGCGAACCGTGGACGGTGGACTAGTCACCGGAGAAGCGTGGAGCGGGCCCGTCTCGGGCCAGGTGAGCTTGACGCTGGACGGCCAGGGCCGATTGATCTCCACCAACTCGGCCGGCACCCAGGTCGTGACTCCCTACGATGCGGCCGGCCGGCTCAGCCGCACCGGTGACCTTGCTCTCGCCTATGACCTGACGAGCGGGCTGGTCGGCATGGAAACCATGGGATCGCTGACGACGACCATCACGTATGACGTCTTCGGTCAGGTCGCCACAGCGACGACAGTCT
>DATCAV010000167.1:0-4444 GCA_036512415.1 Candidatus Dormiibacterota bacterium
CGCCACGACAAGGCTGGCGTGCCTCGTGCTGGACGATCCGCACTCGGTCGCGCTCGGGTCGGAGCCCGTCAGGATCGGCGGCGCCACGGGCCGCGTCACCAGCGGGGGCTACGGCTACTCGGTCGGCCGCTCGATCGCGTATGCGTACGTGCCTGCCGAAGCCACTCCGGGCACTCCGGTGGAGGTGGAGATCTTCGGCACCTGGGTACGGGGCCATGTATCCGAAGAGCCGCTTTACGATCCGAAAGGGAAGCGGGTGCGGGCCTAAGGTTCGCCCTCCCCGGTGGAGGTGGCCGAAGCATCGCTTCGCTCGCCGGATCTACTCCGGAGCCCTTTTTCAGACTCGCTCCACCCGTCGTGCCTCCGCGTAGCAATGTGCTCGTTCGGACGTGCGAAGGGCCGGAGGGACGTTCAACAAGGCAAAGTTGGGTCGCTTGACTTTTGGAGTAAGTTCGACGATTACCTCAACGGGGGTTCTCCATCCGACCCGCGCTCGCCTGCCGAAGGTAGTGCTCGAAGTCTGGATCCGCTGCTGCCAGCAGCAGCCGCCTGAAGTGTTTGTCGGCGTACCCCCTGAAGTCGAAATCGAGCTTCGAGATCCCGCTTTGCAGCACCCCCCACATCGCCTCGCGAAAGTCGGACAGCAGCCGCATGAGCCTGAGGGCGGCAAGGTCCGCAGGCCTCTCGACACCGAAGTACGCAGCTACAAGCAGCCGATCTTCCTCGATACCGAAGTCGTGATTCACCGACAGGTTGGCGAGGTCGAAAAAGCGGTCACCCATGCCCGCGTACTCCCAGTCGACGATTCGGATCTCGCCGTCGTCCAGGAAGTTGGCATTCAGAAGGTCGTTGTGACACGGCACCTGCGACTGAGGGCCTCGAGCTCGCCGGATTCGCTCCGATGCATGGTGCGCGTGTGCGAACTCGGCCGGTATCCACACCCCATGCTTTTGCGCCTCGTCGCGGTATTCATCGACGACTGCGTACGCGTCAAACCGGCCCGGAATCGCTTCCGCCTCGTGGACCTTTCGCATGACGGCGGCGACCCTACGAATCCCCTCGGGCGTGCGAATCTCCTCCGGCGGCACTGGGCGCCCGTCGATGAAGCGCGTGACCAGCCAGCCCTCGGGCTTGACGAAGGCGATCACCTGCGGGCCGACCCCCAACTCCGCCGCCCGCAGGCTGGCTGCGTGCTCGACGGCCCGGTCGATGCCAAGGAGGTTGGTGTCATTGCCGCCAACCCGTAAGACAAAGGAGACCCCATTCACGTCCACTCGGTAGTTGTGGTTGGTGATACCGCCGGAAAGCGCGGCTACCCGCGCCGTCGTACCCGGCCAGAGACGCTCGACCGCGGCCGCAGCAATTCCTGCGTCAGTGTTCTCCATCTCTCTCCGAGCGTAGGGTAGGCCCAGAACAGAATCACGCGCGGTCAGAGTGCACCCCGGGTAGCGGCCGTGCTTGAATGTCAGGACTCGCAACCGGGGTTAAGGAGATGGGTGGCGTGAGCATCAAGCCGGGGGCAACCGAGTCCGAGCAGGCAGAGCTGGCCGAGCTGCGCCGGCGCTACATCCCACGCGGCATCACGACGGCTCACCCGATCGTGGCCGATCGCGCCAAAGGGGCCGAGCTCTGGGACGTCGCCGGGCGCCGCTACATCGACTTCGCCGGAGGCATCGGAGTGATGAACGTCGGCCACGGCCACCCGCACGTCATGGAGGCCGTCAAGGCCCAGCTGGACCGCGTCACTCACACCTCGTTCCAGGTGGTGATGTACGAGTCCTACCTGCGCCTCGCCGAGCGTCTTTGCGCGCTGGCGCCGGGCGAGGGTGAGAAGAAGGCGATCTTTTTCAGCACCGGGGCGGAAGCCGTAGAGAACGCCGTCAAGATCGCCCGCGCCCACACCGGCCGGCCCGCCATCATCAGCTTCCAGGGAAGCTTCCACGGCAGGACGCTGCTGGCGCTGAGCCTTACCGGGTCCGTGGTCCCCTACAAGCAGAACTTCGGACCGTACGCGACCGAGATCTTCCAGGTTCCGTTCCCGTACGAGTACCACGGCTGGACGACCGAGAAGGCGATTGCCGCCCTCAACGATCTCTTCGAAGCCGCCGTCGCGCCGGAGCGCGTGGCGGCCATCATCATCGAGCCCGTGCTGGGCGAAGGTGGTTTCGTCCCGGCGCCCAAGGCATTCCTCGAACAGCTGCGCGCGCTGACCCAGCGGCACGGAATCCTGCTGATCGTCGACGAGATCCAGAGCGGTTTTGGGCGCACGGGAAAGTTCTTCGCCATCGAGCACTCGGGCGTCTCACCCGACCTCGTGACGGTGGCCAAGAGCCTGGCCGCCGGATTCCCACTTTCGGGCGTGGTGGGGCGTGCCGACATCATGGATGCTCCCGGCCCGGGCGGGCTCGGCGGCACGTATGGAGGCAACCCGGTCGCATGCGCAGCAGGCCTGGCGGTGCTCGATGTGATGCGCGACGAACGGCTGCCCGAGCGTGCTGCACGGATCGGCTCGGTCGTCGAGGAACGCATGAGGAGCTGGGCATCCGAGCACGAGCTGGTCGGAGACGTCAGGGTCATGGGCGCGATGGCCGGCATGGAGCTCGTGCGCGACCGCAAGACCAAGACGCCGGCCGACACGGAGACCGCCCAGGTGCTGGCACTGGCGCGCGAGCGGGGCTTGATACTGCTGCGCGCAGGCGCCCACCACAACGTGATCCGCACCCTCATGCCGCTGACCATCCCGGACGATCAGCTGGATGAGGGACTCGACATCATCGGCTCAGCTCTCGCGGACGTCGCCGCCGGAGCCACATCGAAATCGAAGAAGTCATAGCACCCGCAAGGAGGGACAAATGAGCACCACGCTGAAGCGTCACCAGATGTTCATCGGCGGCAAGTGGTCCGACAGCTCGGGCGGCGACGACCAGGAGATCATCAATCCCGCCACGGGCAAGGTCATCGCCCACGTGCCCAAGGGAACCGCCGAAGACGTGGATCGCGCTGTCGCGGCAGCGAAGAAGGCTTACGACGAAGTCTGGTTCGACACCACGCCCCGCGAGCGCAGCGAGATGCTGCTCAAGCTGGCCGACGTGATCCTCGAGCACGGCGAAGAGCTCGCGAGCCTGGAGTCGGAGAACGTCGGCAAGCCGCGCGCCACGACGCTGTCCGAAGAGATCCCTCCCACCGCCGACTGCTTCCGGTTCTTCGCCGGCGCCGCTCGCATCCTCGAGGGCAAGTCGGCGGGTGAGTACATGAAAGGTTTCACCAGCATCATCCGGCGCGAGTCGCTGGGCGTCGTAGGGTCGATCGCGCCGTGGAACTACCCGCTGATGATGGCGGCCTGGAAGCTGGGCCCCGCGCTCGCGGCGGGCAACACGGTCGTGTTGAAGCCATCGGAATGGACACCGATGACGGCGCTACGGCTCGCAGAGCTGGCGGCCGACATCTTTCCGCCAGGGGTGCTCAACGTGATCACCGGCGACGGCGAGCCGGTCGGCGCCGGCCTCGTGAGGCACGCTGACGTCGCGATGGTGTCGCTGACCGGCGATGTATCGACTGGCAAGGAGGTGGCGCGCGCCGCCGCGGCGACGCTCAAGCGGGTGCACCTGGAGCTCGGCGGCAAGGCGCCAGTCATCGTCTTTGACGACGCCGACCTCGAGGCGGTGGTGGAAGGGATCAAGATCGGCGGCTTCTTCAACGCGGGCCAGGACTGCACCGCGGCCACGCGCGTGATCGCGGGGCCGAAGATCTTCGACAGGCTGCTCAGCGACCTGGTCCCTGCCGTTGAATCCCTCAAGGTGGGCGATCCAAAGGCGGACGACACCGAGATGGGCCCGCTCGTTTCGGAAGAGCAGGCTGAGCGCGTGACAGGGTTCGTCGACCGCGCGCGCAAGGACGGAGCGAAGATCCTCACCGGCGGCGCCAGGATCAAGAAGGCCGGCTCGTGGTACTCGCCCACCGTCGTCGTGCCGTCGGGGCCCGATGCCGAGATCGTGAAGCGCGAGGTGTTCGGCCCGGTGGTCACTGTGCAGCGCTTCAGCGACGAGGAGCAAGCGCTTGCATGGGCCAATGGCGTCGACTACGGCCTCGCCGCGTCAGTGTGGACTCGCGACGTGGGTAGGGCGCTCAGGATGGCTCGCCGCCTGAAGTTCGGCGCGGTCTGGATCAACACGCACATCCCCGTCGTCAACGAGATGCCGCACGGCGGTTACAAGGGCAGCGGCTACGGCAAGGACATGTCGATGTACTCGCTCGAGGACTACACCCAGATCAAGCACGTGATGGCATCGCTCGACTGAACTCCGTGACGACTTAGTGGCGATCCACTCGCGCGAAGCCAGGCACGGGGCTTCCGCGAAGAGTGTCTTGCGGCCGCCTGCCTTGCGATTGGTGGGCGTCCGCAAGAGCTACGGACATGTGCTCGCGGTGGCAGGCATCGACCTGA
>DATCAV010000168.1:0-9070 GCA_036512415.1 Candidatus Dormiibacterota bacterium
GTCACGCTGTTCGTTGGTCGCGAGCATCGGACCATCTATGACCGAATCGCTGGGTCCAGGGTCGAACTAAACATCCCATCGGGACATCCTTAGCTGCCACGCAAGTCGGATACCCAGCGACCATGAATCGGTTGCGGCCCGAGATCGAGGTCGCGATCAGTTCTTCGGCTCCCTCGTCGATCGCCTGGAAGCGATCGGGGCGCTGCGCAACGGCGTGACCCCTTCGCGTGCGATGGACATCATCCGTGTCATCAACACGACCGAGGCTTACGCAGACCTCACGACTCGCCGCGGCTGGACGTTTGCCGACTGGAAGGAATGGTTGACCGGCCTGCTGGAGGAGCAACTGTTGGCGCCTTCATAAGATCCGCCGCGGCGGCTAGCACCATCCCAGTAAGGACGCGGATTGCCTCTTGATCGGTGAGTTTCTGTTGGACGACGAGAGACTGCCACGAGGTGACCGACGTAGCATGGGCGATCGCAGCCTGAAGGACGTCCCGGCGCCGGCTTCGCACACCCCATCCTTCGAGCAGCACATTGGTCATCGCGCGTAAAAGGTCCACGCGGCTGGGGTTGGGCCGTAGTTCGGCGCGAAGCAGAGGCGCATCGCGCATGATCACAATGAGGCCTTCGCCCGCATCCCGATAGAAGGCATAGAGCTCACGCAGCGCTACCGCGAGACGCTCAGGCGGATTGGCAATTTGGCGCCACCCGCTGGGGTCGGGCGGGGGCCATGTATCCATCGTGTGGCCCGTGCATGCCTTGAAGAGGGAGACCTCATCGGGGAAGTGTCGATAGAACGTCCGGCGAGTTACCCCAGCACGCTCCGCAATAGCCAGGTCTGTCGTATGCGCTGGGCCGATGGTCGTGTGCAGCTCGACCGCTGCATCGACGATTCTTTGGCGAGTCTCGTCTTGGCGCTCGGCTCGCCGCTTCAGGGTGTACTTCCTTGCGATTTCAGGGAACTCCCGTGTGACTTGATTGTTGACAAGCAGGTCGACTGCCGTTACCGTGCGATCAGTATACAGGCGTGACGCGCGAATTCCGAGGAGGAATCAATGCAGGTTCAGCAGAGTCAGTTGCTCGTGGTTGGTCCAGGTGAGGGAAGGTCGATCCAGCTGGGCAAAGGGATGGGCGTCGACTTCAAGGTATGGGGCCACCAGACGGGTGGGCGCTTCGCGATAGTGGAGCACCCGATCGACGCACGGCGACTCGTGCCGCCGCATACCCACTTGATGGAAGACGAGCTCTCCTACGTGCTGGAAGGCCGCGTGGGAGTGCGAATCGGCGACGAATACGCCGAGGCTGGGCCCGGGACATACATATACAAGCCCTGCGGCGTCCCACACACGTTCTGGAACCCCACGGATGAACCGGCGCGCCTTCTGGAACTGATCTGCGCCGCAGGCTTCGAGAACTACTTCGTCGAAATCTCCGAGCTGTTCGCCTCAGGCGCCGGGAAGCCGGGCGGGCCTGAGCACGAGGCGATCTCCGCGCGATACCACGAGACGCATTTCATGGATTGGGTGCCAGAGCTCAAGGCGCGTTACGGGCTGAAGCTCCTGGGCGAGCCCTAGCGGCTTGGCGCTACTCGTTCATCCGGGTCGTTACAGATGAGCGAGTGCGAGGCCGAGAGGTCGAGGCACCTGGGTGAGATCCAGGGCCTCGACCAGCAGGGCCCCGAATCGGCTCTTCCTCCAGGTCCGCCTGGCACGCGCAGAAACCGAGGCGTATGCCATGCCCAACAAGGTAGCGAAGGGCGGCAGAGCCTATACGGCGATGTCTTTGCGGGCAAACCGCACGGCGCCGATGCCCAACGCGAGGGCGGCGACCGCAATGACTCCCACGACCGATGTCAATTGCAGCCCGTTCAGTAGGGGGGTGCCGTAGTAGTAGAAGGCCGACAAGCGTAGGGTCGCTTCCGGCAGCTTGAGTTCCGGTCCGATGAAGCTGACGAAGAACCAGGCCGCGAGCAGGAAGCTGAGTAGGCCGGTGTCGGCCGCCGTGCGGAGCCAGCCGGCCGCCATGTAGCCGATGGCTGCGACCAACAGGCCAAGCGGCACCATGCCCAGCGTCGCGGCAGCCAGGTTGCCCAGGTCAAGCTTCACGCCTGCTGCTGTGGCGGTGGCTGCAGCGGCGACCAGAGTGATCAGGCTGATGACTATCGTCGCTGTGGCCAGGGCGGCGAAGCGACCCAGCAGCACCTGCAGGCGCGGCTGCGGCGCGGCGAGCACCAGCTCGAGGCGGCCGTCCTGCTCGTCGGCGGACCAGCCGTTGACCTGGGTGACCACAAAGGCCATCAGGAAGAGGGGCAGGAAGATGAACAGGGCGCTCAGGAAGCCGGCGTTGATGTCGGCGTTGCCTCCGGACAGGTTCTTGATCAGGTTGACCGCCGCGGGTGAGCTTGCCAACAAGCTGGTCAGCCTCGCCTCCATCTGCTGGACGACGACGATCACCCAGACAGCCCAGGCCGCAGTGCCAAGTGTCCACCACGCCGTCGGCACCGCGATCATTCCCATGCTGCGCGCGTAGATCGAGCGCAAAGTCCAGTCGCCAACGGGGAGGGCCCTGTTCGCTGGGCGCTCTGGCAGGCGGAGCCAGCCTGGCAGCGGCACTGTCCCACCGACGTCGCGGCGGGCGAACAGCCAGACAGATGCTCCGCTGAGGATCACGGCCAGAGCCAGCAGGAGGAACATCGCACCTACGTTGACTCCATAGCTCGGCACCAAGGGCTTGCTCAGGTTGTAGTAGTAGACGGGGGAGAGGCGCGAGATCCACTCCGTGCTGGGGACGACGCGGTGGACCATGTCCATGATGATGAAGACGAGCAGCAAGGCTGCCGTCCACCCAGCGGCGGAGCTGTGCTCCTGCGTGAACTGGGAGATCATGAGCGCCAGGCCACCGATTACCGCGCAGACCAGGGCAAGGTTCAAGCCAAAGAGGAGGGCGTCACCAAGGCCGAAATCACCGCCGAACTTCTGGCCGCCGGCGAATGCAAGCAAGCCGATCAATACACCCATCGCAAGGAGCGCAGTCCACATTGCCGCCAGCTTCTCCAGGGCCACTCGCACGCGAGGACGCGGCACTGAGAGCAGCACGTCGAGTGAGCCCCGTTCCTCTTCGCCGCGCAGCATGCGGCTGGCGGCCAGGAGCGGCCAGACCGCGATCAGGAAAATGAAAATGCCGATCTTCCAGGTTGCATAGCCACCGATTGTGTCGACCGCGACCACATCAGCATTCCAGGCGAAGGAAGCGGCCAGGCTGATCAGTTGCTCGCGCGCCTGTGGCGTCGTGACCAATGCGGCAACGCTCGCCATCGGCGAAACCACCACCAGGCCCATTCCGATGCCCCAGCCGAGGATCGCGATGCGGTAGTCGCGAAGGGTCTTCAGATAGACGCTCCTAAGCGACCACATGCTCAGCCTCCTTGGGCGCGACGTCCGCTTTGTAGTAGCGAAGGAAGATGTCCTCCAGGCTCGGCTCGTGGCTGGTCAGCGTAATCACCGGATACCGCGCGGCCGCTTTGATCACCGCGTCGGCCGGTCCCTGCATCTCCAGGCGCAGGGTATGGCCCTGGTCCGACGCCTCGACCTCGACCACGCCCTCGAGAGCCTTGAACACATCGACTGGAACAGCAGTGCCGAATGTGATCGTCATCTCATAGCGCTTGATGGCGGTGACCTCGGCCACGCCGCCGGTCCGCACGATGCTGCCGGCGCGGATGATGCCGACCCTGGTGCAGGTCTTTTCGACCTCGCTCAGGATGTGCGACGAGAGAACGACGGTGCGCCCTTCATCCCGCACCTCTTTGACCATGCTGTCGAACTCGTGCTGGTTGAGTGGGTCGAGACCGCTCGTCGGCTCATCGAGAATCAGCAAGCGCGGGCGGTGCATGAAGGCCTGGATCAGGACGACCTTGCGCTTGTTGCCAGTTGAGTACTGGCGGAACTTTCGGCTGGTGTCGAGATCGAAGCGCTCGATGAGCTGCTTGAGGTACGCGTGATCGACGCCACCGCGCAGGTGCGCGAAGAACTCAAGGATCTGTCCGCCAGTGAGGTTCGGGTCCAGGGCCGGCTCGCCCGGTACGTAGCCGACGAGCTTCTTGATCTCGACGGATTGCTGCCAGCAGTCGAGCCCTGCGATCCGCGCAGTGCCTGAGTTGGCGCGGATGAGCGCCATCAGCACCCTGATCGTCGTCGTCTTGCCCGATCCGTTGGGGCCGAGGAAGCCGAACACCTCGCCCTCCTCGACCGAGAACGAGACGTCGGTGATGCCGCGCTTGTTGCCGTAGCTCTTGGTAAGGCCTTGCGCCTCGATCATCGCTGTCATTGAATGCCTCCCCTTATCCAAACCAGAAACGAAGGGTCGGCTCGTCGATGAGAGTCAGCGACCCTTTGGGAATTCCCAAGATCCGCTCGAACGCCTTGGTGTTGGCCGCGACTGACCGCTGCACGACATCGAATCCGATGGTGCCGGCCTGTCGCGCGATGAATTGATCGGCCGCCTGCTGTTGAAAGCCCTGCATCAAGGACGTGAGCACCATCGCCGTCTCCTGGGGGGACTCGGCGGCGAAGGTTCCCTCCTTGACGCCCTGTTCGATGACCAAGGAGAGTAGAGGCACCAGCCAAATCACCGTCAACCGGCGAAGCTTCTCGCGCACGATCGCGTTGCCGTCGGAGTTCCAGACTTCGATGATCGCGAGCACGAACTCCTTCTGTTGTGCCTTGAAGCTGGCGATGCCCGCGAAGATGCGCTCGAGCTTTCGCAGTGCAGGCAGGTTCGCATCGGTGAGGATCGGGGCCAGGCTGGCGATCCCGGCATCGGCGAAGCGCTCCACGACCGCCTCGAGCAACGCTTGCTTGGAGTCGAAGTAGTGATAGAAGGCGCCCTTGGAGGCGGCCAGCTGGTCGAGCACGTCCTGGATGCTCATTGCCTCGTAGCCCTTCGTCTGGACGAATCGCTGGGCGACATCCAGGAAGGCTTCCCGCCGAACCGTATGGAGGGTCGCGTTCACGGTCCTGGCCACCACCGAATTATAACCGACCGACGGTCGGTTTGTTTATCCTCTGGGCCGTCGGAGGCGCCAGAATGAGCGCGGTGACGAACCGTCGCAAGGTTGCGCTGCTCACTCGCGAGTACCCGCCCGAGGTCTACGGAGGCGCGGGCACCCACGTCGAATATCTCGCCCGCGAGCTCCGCCGGCTGGCCGAGGTCTCCGTCCATTGCTGGGGTAAGCCACGAGACGAGCCTGGCGTGACCAGCCACGAGCCGTGGGCCGCGCTGTTGGAGCCGAAGCCCGAATCGGCCGCGCTCCAGGCGATGTCGATCAACCTGGCAATGGGGGCGGCCGTCAAGGGCGCCGACCTGGTGCACAGCCACACGTGGTACGCGAATTTCGGGGGCCATCTTGCAAAGCTGATGTGGTCCATTCCGCACGTCGTGACGATTCACAGCCTGGAGCCGCTGAGGCCGTGGAAGGCCGAGCAGCTCGGCGGCGGTTACGCCCTTTCGATGTTCTGCGAGCGAACAGCAACCGAAGCCGCCGACGCCGTCATCGCGGTCTCGAATGGGGTGCGTGGCGACATCCTGTCCTGCTACCCGCAGGTCCTGCCCGAACGCGTTCATGTAATTCACAACGGCATCGATCCCGACATTTACCGTCCGCAACGATCGGAGGAAGCACTCGTTCGCTTTGGGGTGGACCCGAGCAAGCCGTACGCATTCTTCAACGGTCGGATGACGCGGCAGAAAGGTTTGCAGCTGCTTTTGGCTGCGGCTCTAAAGATGGATCCGCGTCACCAGCTGGTGATCGTCGCCAGCAGTCCGGACACGCCCGAGATCGCTGCTGAGGTGGGCGGCCTTGCAGAGCGGGTCCGCTCCGAGCGAGGCAACCTGGTCTGGATCGACCACTACATCCCATTGCAAGATCTGATCCACCTGCACTCGGGCGCTTCCGTGTTCATATGCCCGTCGATTTATGAGCCGTTCGGCCTCGTGAACCTCGAGGCGATGGCGTGCGAGACGGCTGTGGTCGCGTCGCGCGTCGGTGGGATCCCAGAAATCGTCGTGGAGGGTGAGACCGGCTACCTCGTGGACTACGACCCCAACGACGTCGAGTCGTTCACGAGCGCGTTGGCCGCCCGCGTTGATGAGCTGCTGAGCGACCCGGATCTCGCGGCAAAGATGGGCAAAGCCGGACGCCAGCGCGTGTTGCAACACTTTGGTTGGCCGGCCATCGCCTCCAAGACCGTGGAGCTTTACGAGTCGCTGTTGTGATCAAGGGATGAGGAAGGTCTACCGCGGGCAGGACATCGAGGTCAGCGCCCAAAGCGGTTCCCCCGACCTGGGATACGACCAAATTTGCCCGAATGGCGCAATCGATGGCAAGGGACGCGGTCATCTGTGCCCGAATGGCGGCTTCCATCAGCTTCCGTCTCTCGCTTTGTCCCGGGCTTCAGCCTCCAGCTATCGCCCCGACTATCAGATAGGGCTCGCGACCCGAGACGACCGGCTCGGGTAGAGGCGCGTCGATCGGTTCGTCCGACAGGTCTTCCTCACAGGCGAAGAAGCGAAGCATCGCCCGCCTCTTCTTCGTGCGCGCGTCGCGCACCGTTCCGCGCAGCGCCGGGTACTGCGCCTCGAGCGCGTCGAGAAGCGACCGCTGGGTGACCGGGTCGTCGACCTGGAGCTGCACCTCCCGCCCGACGCCGGCGAGCGTGCGCAGGTTCGCCGGCAGCTCGACCCGGATCAAGCCAGCGTTTGCACCTGCACCGAGAGCACCGAAGGCAGGTCCCTCGCGATCGCCGTCCAGCTGTCACCAGAGTCGGCCGATGCGTACACCTGGCCGCCCGTGGTCCCGAAGTACACGCCGCATGATTCGGCCGAGTCGACCGCCATCGCGTCCCTGAGCACGTTCACGTAGCAATCGTTCTGAGGCAATCCCTTTGTGAGGGGCTCCCATTCGTTGCCGCCGGTGCGGCTGCGATAGACGCGCAGCTTGCCGTCGGGGACGAAATGGTCCGAATCGCTGGTGATCGGTACGACGTAAATGGTTTCCGGCTCATGCGCATGGACGTCGATCGCAAAGCCGAAGTCCGTGGGTAGGTTGCCGCTGATCTCGTGCCACGAGTCTCCCGCGTCGTCGGTGCGCATTACGTCCCAGTGCTTCTGCATGAACAGTGTGTTGGGGCGGCTCGGGTGCATCGCCAGGCGGTGCACGCAGTGACCGACCTCCGCGTCGGGGTCCGGGATGTACGACGACCTCAGTCCGTGATTTATTGGCTGCCAGGTCTTGCCGCTGTCGTCGCTGCGAAACGAGCCGGCCGAAGAGATGGCGGTGAATATTCGCTCAGGGTTTTTCGGATCCAGGATGATCGTGTGCAGGCATAGGCCGCCCGCGCCCGGCGCCCAGGAAGACGCGGTTCTGTGAGTCCGCAGGCTGGGCAGCTCCTCCCACGAGGTCCCGCCGTTGGTCGACTTGAACAGCGCCGCATCCTCGACTCCGGCGTACACGGTGTCGGGGTCGGTGAGCGATGGCTCGAGGTGCCAGACGCGCAGGAAGTCCCAGGGGTGATCACTGTTGTCGTACCACTTGTGAGTGCCCGGCGTCCCTTCGTAATGGAACTCGTTACCGATCGGCTGCCAGGTGGCGCCACCGTCGTCAGACCGCTGGATCACCTGTCCGAACCAGCCGCGGGATGTCGATGCATAGAGCCGGTTGGGTTCGGCGGGAGAGGCGTTGACGTGATAAACGTCCCATCCCGCGAAATGCGGCCCTTCTATCTTCCAGTCCTTTCGCCGTTCGTCGGAAGTCAGGACAAAGGCCCCTTTGTGAGTTCCCACCAGTAGACGTAGCGTCGTCATCACCCCTCCATTCGCGTCAGGTATCGCAGCCGGTGGCTGTGCAGCCGCCGCATCAGCTTCTCATTGTGAACCATGGTTTAGTGCGTCCGACGGCACCGGTTTCTATGCTTCCGGTGTGGCCGTTGCGATCTCGCGCCTGACCCTCCTTCAACAGGCTCGCCTGGCTCAAGTCCTGACGGTAGGCTGGATGGTGATCGAGGCCGCCGTTGCGATAGTCGCCGGCATCGCTGCCCGTTCCGTTGCGCTCACCGCGTTCGGCGTCGACAGCGGGGTGGAGCTTTTTTCATCGGCGGTGGTGCTGCATCGCTTGCTGCAAAGGTCTGAGTCCGAGGAACGGGGCTCGCTCTCGGGCGGCGAACGTCGCGCAAGCCGGCTCGTCGGCTACGCGCTTTACGCATTGATCGTTTACATCGTGCTGTCGGCAGTCGTCTCGCTGGCTTTGCGGATTGAGCCGCAGAGATCGCCGGTCGGAATCGGCCTGACTGTGGCTTCGCTCGTCATCATGGCCGGCCTGTGGCGCTGGCGGCTCGCGCTGGCCGACCGCCTGGGGAGTCCAGCCCTTCGTAGTGATGCCGCATGCAGCATGGTCTGTCTCTACATGGCGGCAGTCGCGTTGGCGGGCCTGGTCATGAACCAGCTGTTTGGGCTGTGGTGGGCCGATCCGCTGGCGGCCCTTGCGTTGGTCTGGTGGATCAGAGGCGAAGCCCGAGAGGCGGTCGAGGCCGGCCGGACTTAGGCCCGAACCTCAGCGTGCGGCGGTGATGCTCCGGACGTGTGATTCGCATCGGCGGGCGCGCTCTCTCCAGTAAATGCGCCAAGCCCAAGGATCGCCAGCCAGCCAAAGTCCCAGAGGAGCTGAGGCAGCGGGTTTCCCAGGCTGATCGCCTGCATCGTCGCCACGCCGGCGAGCAGCCAGAGGCGGTGCCACAGGGGCGGCCCGGTTCTCAGGATCAGCCACGCGGCGAGGATCAACGCCGCGTAGTCGTACTGATGAAGATGGAAGGCGAAAACGAGGGATCCCAGGAGGCCCAGCGCGAACACAATATTCAGATCGGCGCGCCTTCGCCATGCGATCGCGAGTGCCGCGATCCCCTGAAGAGCCTCAAGGGCATAGGACAGCAGGCCTGTGCTGAAGACGTACGCAAGCGTGTAGTGGGCCTGCCCGGTATCGGTCTGCCCATACTCGAGCGTCTGCAGCCAGTTGTTG
>DATCAV010000169.1:0-7386 GCA_036512415.1 Candidatus Dormiibacterota bacterium
TCTTGGTGCCGCCTCCGTGGACCATATCCGCGATCGGCGACGCCAATCGCCTGGCGCAGGCGGCCGACCTGATGACGCAATCGCTGCGAGCGGATCGCCGCGTGCGCCAGGCGACCTATCGGGTCGAGGCCGACGTCGTCACCCGAGCTGTCGTCAGCGAGCGCCCTTTCGTGTATGGAGTGGCGCCTTAAAGCACGAAAGAGGACTGAAGTCCTCTCTCGTGGGCTCTCACCTGGGGTTAGAAGCACGAAAGAGGACTGATGTCCTCTCTCGTGGGCTCTCACCTGGGGTTACTCCCGGCCACGCCGTAGTCGTTTGGAAGTGGACGCGAGGTGACGGCCGGGGTAAACCCGGCCTACCGGCCACGCTTCGGTCTTTTTGCTTTTTCTGGTGCCGGTAGGCCAGCGCTCTTCAATTGAGCGGACAAGCGGTCTAGGCGTTTGTTGATTTTGTCTATGTCTGTGTGGCTCGGGATGCGTAAGCGATGCAGCGCCTGCTCGATCGCTTCGTCCACCATGCCCTCGAGGTCGCTCTTGCGCCGCTCCATCTGGTTGACCAGGTCGGAGGGGACGTTCAGCGTCTTGCGGACGTAATCCAGCAGCGCCTGCCCCCGCTCCTGAAGCGCTCCCCCGTCAACCATGCGCGACGGTCCGCGCTTTTCTTCGGACAGAACTATCTGCGACAGCGTGACTTGGGTCAGGTCCTGGCCGGTCTCGCGGTCCACCACCTTGATCTCGCTACCGTCGCGCACCAGCGCTGCGATGCCCTCGAGCGTGATGTAGCTGCTGGTGCGGGTGTCATAGAGCTTGCGATTCGCGTACTTCTTGATAATGTGTCGCTCGGGGGCAGCCATTAGGTCGCGCCAATTCTAATGCGGTGCGTTATGTGCGCTCTCCGAATTCAAGGAGGTTGCTGAAATGGCCGCCAGGAAGCGCGCATCGACGCAGTCGAAGCTCCTCAACCGCGCAGTCAAGGCCGGAAGGTCCGCGCTACGTCAAGCGCAGAGGCGCCTGCCCCCGGACGTTCGCAAGCAGATCGAGCGGACTGTCAAGGACGGCCAGAAAACCATCCACGCCGCGATCAAGCAGGTGGAGTCGCGTCTCGACCGTACCGCGAGGCAAGCAGACCTCGAGAAGGCGATGAAGCGCCTGGACGAGCTGAGCAAGCAGGTTCGCAACATGGCCGTTGCGGCCGCAAGCGCCCGGACCGCCGCACCTAAGGCGGCGACTCGCAAGCCAACAGCTCGCAAGCCCGCCACCCGCAAGCCCGCTACCCGCAAGGCATCAACACGCAAAGCAGCGCCGGCGCGAAGGGCGACACGACGATCTACCAGGACTTCGAGCGCGGGCGAGTCCGCATCGCCCGAAAGCAACGCGGGTTCATCCAACGGCGAGGGAACCTAGAAGCGGCCGTGCACCCGGGCTCCGCCCACGAGCACAGCTCTTGGGCGGAGTTGATCCCACGTCGCGGTCGGTTCGCTGAGGGGGTCGCCGTCGTAGATCTGTAGGTCGGCGACCATGCCAGGTTCGAGCGTCCCCTTGGACTCTTCTTCGAAGCTGGCGTAGGCGCCGCCCACCGTATACGCGCGCAGCGCCGCGAGCATGCCGATACCGTTGGCCTGGTCCTCGACGGCGGCGCGGATGCCGGGCCACGGGTTGGGATCGATGCTCACGGGAAGGTCCGAGCTGAAGGCGACGGCGACGCCTGCTTTCATCAGGGGTCCGTGGGGCGCCAGGTCCTTGCGATCTCGCGCGGGGAAGAACAGCGCCGAGGCAACGCGACCGTAGCGCGCCGCCATCGGCTGCATCACGGCGACCATGCCCAGCTTCGCAAGCCTCGCCTGAAGGTCTGCCGGACAGATCGTGCAGTGCTCCACGCGATGCCGTAGATCCGTGGCGCCGGCTGCCTCCACTGCGTCACACATCGCCTCGATCGCGCCATCGCCAATGGCGTGGGCGGCCACCTGCAGGCCTGCGCGGCTCGCGCGGCCAACAAGCGCGCGCAGCTCGTCAGGCGTCGTGCGCCACAGGCCGCCTCCCGATCGCATGGCGACCCGCTCGGCGCCGCCATCCACGAAAACCTTGATCGGTCCGGCGCGCAACATGGGACCGCCAAAGCCTCTGAGCACACCCAGGCCCGAGGCTGCTTCCAGCAGCTCCCACGATAGGAACTCGTTGACGCGCAGCTTGAGGCGTCCCGACTCAGAGAGGCGCTGATACGCGCGAAGGTCGTCGGCGAATCCGCGGTTGACCGCGGCGCCCACCGACGTCACCCCGCGCGACAGGAGCAGCTGCTGCGCCAGCAGGATGCCGTCCTCGCGCCGCCCAGTGGTTGGCGGCGGCTGAACATCGGCGACGAGCCGCATCGCGGCCTCCAGCAGCAGTCCATTCGGCAGCCCATTCCGGTCGCGGCCGATGCGACCGCCGGGCGGATCCTTGCCCGGCCCCATGAGTCCTGCGGCTGCCAATGCCGCAGTGTTCGCCACACGCGAATGGCCGCCGCGCTCATCGATGTAACAGGGGCGCTCATGCGTCGCCTGGTCCAGCTCAGTGCGGTGTGGCGGCCTCAGCTCGGCCAGCTCATCGACTCGATAACCCATGCCCTGCTGCCACTCGCCCTTCTTCAGCCCACGTCCATGCTCCCGAAGGCGCTTCCCTATTTCGTCCACGCTGCGCGCGCCACCCAGGTCCGCGCCGAAACGCATCAGTCCGTAATAGACGACGTGCGCGTGCGCATCGTTGAAGCCCGGCAGCACCGCGCCTCCGCGCATGTCAATGACGCGCGTGTGCGGACCCCTGAGACGCATCAGCTCCGCTCCGCCGACACCAGCCACCTTTCCCTCAGAGATCGCGAGATGGCTGAAAACCTGCAGTCCGGGGCGGCCGAGCGTACGAATGCGGCCGCGGGCAAGGATCATGTCAGCGTTCACTCGACGGGTAGAGTAATTCCCGTGGGAGTCATCGACCTTCGATCCGACACCGTCACTCAGCCCACGACCGAGATGCGACGCGCGATGGCCACGGCCCCGCTTGGCGACGACGTGATGGGCGACGACCCCACCGTGAACCGGCTGGAGGAGGTCGCGGCCGCGCGCATGGGCAAGGAGGCGGCGGTCTTTCTACCCAGCGGCACGATGGGCAATCTGATCGGCATCGCGGTGAATGCGCGGCAAGGCGAGGAGATCATCGCCGACTCCGAGTCTCACGTCTTTCTATATGAAGGGGCTGGAGCGGCGGCGGTCACGGGAGTGCAGATCCAGCAGATCGCGACGCCTGCCGGCGTGATGTCCCCGGAGCAGATCGAAGCTGCAGTGCGGCCCCGCGACGACTACCACTTCGCGCTCACCGCAGCCTTGTTCCTGGAGAACACTCACAACCGGCACGGCGGCATCGTGTGGCCGCTCGACGCGCTGCAAGCAGCCGCCGACACCGCACACGCCCAGGGAATTCGCGTGCACCTCGATGGAGCGCGCATCTTCAACGCCGCGGTTGCGCTTGGGATCGACGTCGCCGACATCGCTGCCCCGACGGACACCGTCACGTTCTGCATCTCAAAAGGCCTCGCCTGCCCCGCAGGCAGCCTCTTCTGCGGCACGCGGGAATCAGTCGACCAGGCGAGGCGCTGGCGCAAGCGTCTCGGCGGGGGCATGCGACAGACCGGCGTGCTCGCGGCGGCGGGCCTGGTCGCCCTCGACACGATGGTCGACCGCCTGGCTGACGACCATGCCAACGCGCGAACGCTGGCGGAAGGCCTTGCCGAGATGCCCGGCATCAGCTGCGACCTCACGCGAGTCCAGACCAACCTCGTCTATTTCGACGTCACGAAATTGACCGGCGCGCAATTCCAGGAAGAAACTCGGCGCCGAGGCCTGCTCTGTGAGGCTTTGGACCCGCATCGCGTTCGGCTCGTCACCCACAACGGGATAACGGCCGCCGACGTCCAGGCCGCGCTCGAGATCTGCCAGGAGGTGCTGTCTGCCTGACCTGAAGCTGTCCGAAGACGGCCTGTACTACTGGGATGGGCAGCGATGGGTGAGCACAATGTCGAACGACGGCAGGTCGCGCTGGAACGGGTTCGTATGGGTGCCTGTGGGTGCGACTCCGACGCCGGGCTTCTATTCGCAGCCGCGTTCCGGCCCGCGTGTGCCCACCGGGTGGACGAAGCCTTTGCAGTATTCGGTGGTCGCGTGGTACGTCGTTTACGCGATCTGGTCGGTCGCCGGGCCTTTCCTGATGGCCGGGCCGCTCTCCGACTACATGAACCAGGTGATTCAACACAACGCGGCGTTGAACCCTGATGTGCCGCCGCCACCGGCTGACGTGCTGGCAACTATCAACAGCGTGATCACCGTGGCCCTTGGGCTCGGTGCCGCGATCGGGGTTGCGATCGCGGCGGTCGCCATCATCGGCGCGTTGAGGCGATGGACCTGGGTGTTCTACGCGGTGCTCGTGCTGCTCGGTCTTCAGGCCGTCTCTTTTCCGTTCACCCTGGTCAGCGCTTTCACCACCTCGACTTTCAGTCCCATTAAGCTGCCTGTGGCGCTCACCGCCACCTCTGTCGCTTTCGGGATTCCTGCGATCGCGCTCTTTATCTGGATGGCCGTGGCCGCGTTCCGCCGCGGGCCGTGGGCGATGACGCGGGTGCCGCCTAGCTGAGCAGCGAGGCCAGCAGCTTGGGGTCGATGTTGCCGCCGCTCACCACGGCCACCGTCGGCGGCCCCGGCTCGAGCTGCTCCAGCGCCGCGTAGGCAAGGGCACCCGCCCCCTCAGCCACCACCTTCGCCGCCGACGCCAGCTCGGGTATCGCCGTACGCAGCCGCGGCTCGGGAACCGTCAGCCAGCGATCGACGCACTCCTTCAGCAGCTCGAACATGCGGGCGTCGAAAGGCGCAGTGGTTCCGTCCGCGATCGTGTCGGGCTTGATGCTGACCGGGCCGCCCGCCTCGAGGCAGCGGGTCCACAGCGGGTAGCCGTCGGACTGCACTCCGATCACCTCGATGTCTCGGCGCGCACCTTTCAGGGCGGAGGCGACGCCGCCGATCAGGCCTCCGCCGCCCACGGGCACGACCACGCGGGCAAGATCCGGCAGGTCTTCCAAGAGCTCCAACCCAAGCCCGCCGTGCCCGGCCATCACCTCGGGGTCGGCGAAAGGATGGATGAAGGATTCAGGTTCCGACTTCCAGCCCTCCGTCGCCAGCCATTCGAGCATCGCGTCGCGAGGCATGAGGATCGGAGTTGCGCCCCATCGCTTGACACCTTCGATCTTGGTGACCGGCGCCGTGTCGTACATGACCACGCGGCAGTGGACGCCCAACTTCTTGGCGACATAGGCGCACGCCTGCGCCGCGTTGCCGGCGCTGACGGTGATCAAGCCTCGGCGCAGCCGATCGGCGGGCAGGTTCAGGGCCGCGGCGAAGAAGCCCCGCACCTTGAAGCTTCCGGTCGGCTGGAGGCACTCGAGCTTGAGCAGCGCGCCCTCCACCGGAACCAATGGCGTCCGGATGACGTGCAGACGCGCACGAGCGGCCGCAGCCCGGATCCGTTCGATGTCAACCATGCGGGCATAATCCTAGGGATGCCGATCTATGAGTACCGTTGCGAGGAATGCGGCAAGAAGTCATCCGCGCTGCTTCCGAGCTTTTCGTCGCCCGATCCGGTCTGCCCCCATTGCGGCAAGCCGGCGCTGCGCCGGTTGGTCTCGACGTTCGCCACGGTTTCCTCAGGCGACGATGGAGGTGACGACTTCGGCGGCGGTGGAGACGACATGGGTGGCGACGATGACGGCTACGGTGGGGACGACTCCGGCGGCGGGTACGGAGACGACGACTTCTAGTCCGCCATCCTCGAATTGGCGACTTGAAGCAATCGCGGCAGGGTTGGCCTGGGTCCGCCCGGCCATGACTTTGTCTGCGCTGCTCCCAATCGTGGCGGGGAGAGACTAATTCGTAATAAATCCGATCCCGGGAGAGAGAGCAGGCGCGCGCGAAGCGCCCGCCGATGAGAGAGGACCGACTGGTCCTTTCTCATACTTTTAGGCGGTAGCCAACACTTCGGTCGCCGCCTTGATCAGCTCAGGGCCGTGAGCGTCGTCCCGGGCGAAGATGCGGAACAGGGCCATTCGCACCGGCAGGCGCCTGAACAGCTCGAGGACGCGGCTCTGCTGGTAGCGGTTCTCCAGCGGCTCATATATAAGGATGTCCGCGGTCTCGGTCATCGGGTTGAAGGCGCGAGACTCCTGGGCGGCGACGTCGACCTCGAACTCGATGCCGCGCAACGGCTTCGGCAACCGCTCTCGGATGTGAGCCGCGAACTCTTCACGCGTCACGCTCAGCGCTCCGCTCGGGATCTCACGCGCGTCGGTGAGTCCCTGGTAGATGAGCTTCCACTTGAGCTTGCGGGCAACGACATCCGCCCACGCCTGGCCCAGCTCCCGCTTCGCGGCGTCTCCATCGCCAGCCGCCCAGCGATCCACCTCTGACAGCAGCGACCATTCGGTCAGCCCCTGGTACCGG
Source organism: Candidatus Dormiibacterota bacterium (assembly GCA_036512415.1). Classification (GTDB taxonomy): domain Bacteria; phylum Chloroflexota; class Dormibacteria; order Dormibacterales; family Dormibacteraceae; genus Palsa-872. The sequence continues at coordinate 6,512 of DATCAV010000169.1, forward strand.
TCCAGCCTGTCGAGCGGATTGCCTCCGAGCACCAGGTCGAGGGTTGGGCGGAACACCTCTCGAAGCTGCAGGTCGATGCGCCGCACTGTCCGATGGAAATAGACCTGGTGGTAAAGGTAGAGGCGGGCATTCAGGAACATGTACAGCGCTTCGGCCGCATGGGCGTGAAGCGCCAGGCCGCGATCGGAGATAAAGGAGTAGTGGATGATCCGCTGCACATCGACCGGCCCGGCGGCAACGCCACATATATAGGAATCGCGCGGGACGTAATCCATGTTGTCCGCCGAGTAGGCGCCGACCATCGCCGGCTTCAATGCGGCCAGCCATTGCGGAGCCTGGAAACCTTCGAGCTCGGCGGAAGAGATGAGGAACGCCACCCAGTTGGGGTGGATCTGCTCTCCCCGCTCGAAGTCGGCGCCTGGCGACGCGCCCAAGGCCTTCACGATCGGAGCGAGAGGACCGGTGACCAGGGAGCGGCCGATCACCTCGTGGTCGATCCCCCACGTGTCGAGGTAGTTTTCGTCGAAGAAGTGACCGAACGGCCCGTGACCGACGTCATGCAGCAGCCCCGCGATGCGCATGGTCTCCACCACCAGTCCAAGGGAGGGCGTGTCCTTGCAGCTGGCGCTGAGCGTCGGGTAGAGGTGGTGCGCCCATTCGCCCGCCAGGTGCATGGCGCCGAGAGCGTGCTGGAAGCGAGAGTGCTCCGCGGTGGCGAATACCCACCAGGCGCTCTGCAGCTGGTGAATGCGACGCAGGCGCTGCAGCCACGCGCCGTCCAGCAGGTCCTGCTCGGCGGCTTCCCCCGGCACCCCGCCCTGCCCGCCCTTCGTGATGCGAAGGTATCGATAGATGGGGTCGCTGGAGAGGTTGAC
>DATCAV010000170.1:0-6942 GCA_036512415.1 Candidatus Dormiibacterota bacterium
GACTACTACTTCGAGGATTCGCTGGCTCGCGTCGTAATGGTCGACCAGGCCACCGAAGAAAAGGTGACCGCGGCCGCAGGACGCACCGCCACCAAGCCCGCCATCCTGCGCACCGACCAGATCGCAGCCGGCCCCGAAGTCCCGGTGGCGCCCACGCGCAAGGACGACATGGCCTTCTGGCTCTACAGCTCCGGCTCGACGGGCAAACCGAAAGCAGTGGTGCATCTGCAGCACGACATTCCTTACACGTGCGTCACCTATGGAGAGCAGGTCCTCGGCATCACAGAGCGCGACATCACCTTCTCGACCACTGGCCTCTTCCACGCTTACGGCTTCGGCAACAACCTCACCCTGCCCTACTGGGTGGGCGCCTCCACGATCCTGCACGCCGGGCGCAATACGCCGGCCACCGCCCTGGACACGATCGAGAAGCGCCGCCCAACGCTGTTCTTCTCAGCCCCAACGCTCTACAACGCGATCCTCAACTTCGAAGGCTCGAAGAGCCGCGACCTCTCCTCGATCCGCCATTGCGTGGCGGCGGCTGAAGCCCTGCCCGCGGAGGTCTGGCGCCGGTGGAAAGACGCCTATGGGCTCACGATCCTGGATGGAGTCGGCTCCACCGAGATGCTGCACATCTACTGCTCAAACCGATTGAACGACGTTCGGCCGGGGTCGAGCGGCAAGCCGGTCCCAGGCTACGAGCTGAAGATCCTCGACGACTCAGGCAACGCGGTGCCGACGGGCCAGGCCGGCGACCTTTACGTGAAGGGCGACAGCGCGCTGGCCCTCTACTGGGCGCAGCACGAAAAGTCCAAGCGGTCGGTGCTGGGCGAATGGTTCTTCAGCGGCGACAGGTACCGCCTCGACGAGGACGGCTACTACTGGTACGAAGGGCGCTCCGACGACATGATCAAGGTCAGCGGGTTGTGGGTCTCACCGATCGAGATCGAATCAGCGCTCTTCGAGCATCCATCGGTCGCGGAGAGCGCCGTGGTCGGCATCGATGTCGAGGGTTTCATGAAGATCAAGGCATTCGTGATCACAAAAGGCGACGCCGCCCCCGGCGACGCGCTGGTGGCGGAGCTCCAGGAGCACTGCAAATCACGCCTCCAGCGCTACCAGTACCCACACCTCATCGAGTTCGTGCCCGACCTGCCGAAAACGGTCACGGGCAAGATCCAGCGCTATAAGCTGCGCGACCGCGCTGGCGTTCAGGCGTAATGGCGCGCTGGCTGCCGGTCCGCGTCGACCGCCACTTTCTGGTCGCGGGCGCCGGCATCGTGGTGTTGGCGATCGAGGCGGTCTGGATGATCGCGTTCAACGTCTCGGTGATTGCATCTGCCGCCAGCCTCCACGAATCACTATCGGACGCTCTTCCGTTGCAGTTGTTGCTGCTCGGCGTCGCCGCTGTCCCAATCCTGATCGCGGTGGCGCTTCTGAAGCGATTGGTGCTGGGGTGGATCGTCTTTATCGTTTACCAGTTGGTCTTCCTGGCGCTCTGGGGCGCGCAGTCGATGAACTCATGAGCAAGAAGATCGCGGTCCTACCCTGCGACGGAGCGGGGAAGGAGGTCGTCCCCGAGGCCATCAAGGTGCTCCGCGCTGCCGGCGCCGACCTCGAGTTCGAGGAGTTCGACGTCAACGCCGACGCCTACCTCCGCGACGGCGTCCCCATCACAGACAAGGTGTGGTCGCAGCTGGCCAAGGCTGACTCGATCCTCTTCGGCGCGGTGGGCGACGAACGCGTCAATCACACGAACTATCTCGCGGGCGTCCTGCTCCGCCTTCGCTTCGAGCTCGACCTTTATGTCAATCTCAGGCCCGCCAAGCTCTACGACGATCGCCTGTCGCCCCTGCGGCGTGAGGACCGGCGCCACATCGACCTTTTGACGGTGCGGGAGAACACCGAAGGCCTTTACGTCGGCATGGGCGGGCGCTTCAAGAAGGGCACCGAGGATGAGATCGCGACCCAGGAAGACATCAACACCCACCTCGGCGTGACACGCATCCTGGAGCATGCATTCAAAGTCGCTCGACGCGAAGTCGTGATGATCGACAAGTCCAACGCCATGACCTTCGCCGGTGGTCTCTGGCAGGAGCGCTGGAAGGCGGTGGCCGCCGAGCACCCGAAGGTGAAGACACGTCACCTGCTCGTCGACGCCGCAGCGATGCAGCTCGTCAAGGACCCGAGCCAGTTCGACGTCATCGTCACCGGCAACCTGTTCGGTGACATCCTGTCCGACCTCACCGCGGAGCTCGTCGGCGGGATGGGCATCGCGCCGTCCGCCAACATCAATCCCAAGACGGGGCGGGGCCTTTTCGAGCCGGTCCACGGCACCGCGCCAGACATCGCCGGCAAGGGCCTCGTCAACCCGATCGGGGCGATCCTGAGCGCATCTATGATGGTGAGACACCTTGGTGCTCCTGAAATGGCAGACGCGATCGAGGGTGCGGTCGAATCAGCCATCCGAGCGCGTGAATGCACGCGAGACATCGGAGGTGACCTGTCCACGTCCCAGGCGGGGGACGCGGTCGTGAAAAGGCTGAGGGATTAGTAACCAATGGGCATGACGATGACCGAGAAGATCCTGGCTCGGGGCGCTGGGCGCGAGAGCGTGGTCCCTGGCGACCTGGTGCTGGCCAAGGTCGATTTCGCGATGGGCCACGACCTCACCATCCCGCCGGCCGGCCGGATCATGCGCGAGCAGATGGGCGCCGAGAAGATCTGGGATCCCGACCGCGTTGCCGTGACGCAGGACCACTTCCAGCCGGCGAAGGACGCCGCGAGCGCCACGCTCGGCCGCCTGACGCGCGAGTTCTCGCACGACATGGGCATCAAGTGGTACTTCGAGGTGGGGCAGGGCGGCATCTGCCACACGGTGCTGCCTGAAAACGGTTTGGTATTGCCCGGCGAGCTGGTGGTCGGCGCCGACTCGCACAGCTGCACGTACGGCGCGCTCAACAACTTCGCGACCGGCATCGGGTCCACCGACCTCGCCTGCGTGTTCGCTCTAGGTGAGCTTTGGTTCCGGGTCCCGGAGTCGCTGAAGTTCGTGTATCACAACCGCCTCAAGGAATGGGTCGAAGCGAAGGACCTCATCCTCTATGTCATCGGTCAGATCGGCGTCGACGGCGCGCGATCGAAGGCGATGGAACATACGGGCGAGGCACTGCGCCACATTGACATGGAGGCGCGATTGACCATGACCAACATGGCGATCGAGGCCGGCGCCAAGAATGGGATCATGGAGTTCGACAACATCACGAAGGAGTACCTCGACGGCCGCGCCAAGCGCGCCTATACGCCCGTCACCTCTGACGCCGACGCCACCTACGAGAAGGTCTTCGAGTTCGATGCGGAGAAGGTCGAGCTCGGGGTCGCCAAGCCGATGTCGCCCGACAACTACGCGCCTCTCTCCGAGGTTGCTGGAACGAGGCTCGACCAGGTGTTCATCGGCTCTTGCACCAACTCGCGCATCACCGACCTGCGCCGTGCGGCTGCCGTCCTCGACGGGCACAAGGTGGCGCCAGGCGTTCGGCTGATCATCACCCCCTCCTCTCACCAGGTGGCGATCCAGGCCGAGAAAGAGGGCTTGATCGGAATCTTCCTGGCGTCAGGCGCAGCGTGGACGACTGCGACTTGTGGCGCATGCCTCGGCGGCCATATGGGGGTCCTCGGCGAAGGCGAGGTGTGCCTCAGCACTACCAACCGCAACTTCCCCGGCCGCATGGGCCACCCCAAGGCAATGGTCTATCTCTCGAATCCAGCCGTCGCTGCTGCGAGCGCGGTGACTGGGGTGATTACGCACCCTGGAGAGGTTTTGAAGAAGATGCCAGCTGGGATCGCATGACGGTAGCGAACGTGGTGCGGGGCCGCACCTGGAAGTTTGGGGTGAACATCGATACCGACCAGATCATCCCGGCGAAGTACGCGATCTACTCCCTCGATGAGAAGGAGCTTGGCAAGCATGCGATGGAAGGTGTGCCGGGTCGCGAGGGCTGGGCGGCGCAGGTGACGCCAGGGGACATTCTCGTCGCCGATTCCAACTTCGGTTGCGGCTCGTCGCGTGAGATCGCTCCGATCGCCATTCGCGGCGCCGGCATCTCGCTCGTCATCGCGGACTCGTATGCGCGCATCTTTTTCCGCAACGCCATCAACCTGGGCTACCCGATCCTCCAGTCACCACAGGCGGCCGAAGGGGTGTCGGAAGGGGATGAGCTCGAGGTTGACCTCGAGGAAGGGATCGTGCGCAACTTCACCAAGGGCGACGAATATCGCTGCGAGGCCTTTCCGTCCTTTATGAACGAGCTCATCCACATGGGCGGCCTCGTGCCGTGGGTTCGCAAGCGGCTCGAGGAGCGGCGGCAGCTGACCGGGTCACACTCCTGACCGTGGACGGGGTCAAGCCGGCCGAGCTGCAGGAGCCTCTCGCAGAGCTGGCCCGAGACCCAAAGCACTTCTCCCACGATCTTCAATTTCCACCTGCCGGCAAGATTCGCGTTTACGACGACACCTTGCGCGACGGCGAGCAGATGCCCGGGGTCGCCATCTCCCCCAAAGCCAAGTACGAGCTCGCTCGCATGCTCTCCGACATCGGGGTCCACATCATGGACGTCGGTTTTCCGTCGGTGTCGGAGAGCGAACGGGAAACCCTGAGGCTCATCCTCGAAGGCCGCAAGCGCGGCGAGATCCGGCCGGACCTCGAGGTGGTCTGCATGATGCGCTCGACCAAGGGGGATATCGACGCCACGATGCGTGTGATCGATGCGCTCGGCCACAAACGCGACGAGGTGACGTATTTCATCTTCACCTCGGCATCCGACCTACACGTCAAGTACAAGCTGGGCAAGACGCTGCTGCACCGCGACGGAATTCCCGAATCCGAGTGGCTGGAGCTGCCGGTGTCCCATTACCGCGAAGCAAACCTGCGGATGATGTGCGAGGCGATCAGCTACGCGCGCGAGCAGGGCGCCACGTCCATCGAGTTCGGTGGCGAAGATGGCAGCCGCGCGGACGTCGACTACATCGGCCAGATCCACCGTGAAGGTCTGAAGGCGGGCGGCACGCGGCCTTCGACCCCGGACACTGTTGGCTGCTACTCGCCGTTCGCGGTCCGCGAGTACATTCCTCAAATCAAGGCCGCCGCGCCTGAGGCGCCACTCGTGGTCCACTTTCACAACGACCTCGGTCTCGGCGCCTGGAACACAGTGATGGCCCTGGGGTCTGGAGCGGAGGTCTTCACGACAAGCGTCAACGGCATCGGGGAGCGGACTGGCAACGCGCCGATGCACCTGGTGCTCATGCAGCTTCGATACCTCTTCGGCATCGAGATCCCACACTTCAAGTACGAGAAGCTCCGTGACCTCGCTCGGCACATGGAGCTCGTGAGCGGCATCCCGGTGCAGCCCACCGAACCGGGCATCGGCTTGAACGTCTTCACCCACGAATCCGGGATCCACACCGCCGGGATGCTGATCCACCCCGCGATCTATCAGTTCATCCCACCAGCCGACATGGGCGCCGAGGTCGAGTACGTGTACGGAAAGCACTCGGGAGCACTCAGCATCGAGCACGCGCTGCGCGAGGCAGGCATCCCGCCTGAGCCCGAGCTCGTATCCAGGGTGATGACCGAGGTCAAGCGCATCCGCGAGGAGCGCGCGGAGCGTGCCGACTTCTCGGATTTCCACAAGCGCTACTACGACCACCTGAACCGCCTGGGTCTTACTGGGGACGAGGTGGCGGACATCGCCAGGGCGCTGGCATCCACGGCATAGACTGAGGGCGATGGCCAAGACAACAGTCGTGGCTCCGGCCGGCGCTAAGGAGGAGTACCTCCAGCTCCACCGCTGGATGTGCATGGCCAAGGCCCTCGACGACCGCATGCACATGCTGGTCAAGCAGGGGCGGGCTCCGTTCGTCGGCTCGAGCCGGGGGCACGAAGGCATCCAGGTCGCGTCCACCGCGGCTCTAGGCCCTGAAGACTGGCTCGTTCCACATTACCGAGGTCTCGCCAACTCGATAGTGCGCGGGCTGACGATGAAGGAATGGATGCTGGCGGTGTTCGCGAAGGCGGACGATCCGCTGTCGGCAGGCCGCAACATTCCGGGCGGCTGCTACAGCTACCGCCGGCTCAAGATCGCCCCCGTCTCGCAGGTCGTCGCCTCGTGGGTGCCGAAGGCGGCGGGAATCGCTTACGCCGCCAAGCTCCGGGGTGAAGGGTCGGTGACGTTATGCACTTTTGGCGATGGAGCGACGAGCCAGGGAGACTTCCACGAAGGAGTCAACTTCGCGGCAGTCCACCGCCTGCCTGTCGTCTTCGTTTGCGAGAACAACAGCTACGCCATCAGCGTGCCCATCCGGCTGCAGATGGCGAACCCCAACGTGGCCGACCGTGCAGCCGGCTACGGCATCGCCGGCGCGACTGTCGACGGCACCGACGTTCCCGCCTGCTACGCGGTCTGCAAGGAGGCGGTGGAGCGCGCGCGGCGAGGCGATGGACCGACGCTGATCGACGCCAAGGTCTGGCGGATGAACTCCCACACGTCAGAGGACAACCACGTCAAGTACAGGGGTAAGGACGAGATCGACGAGGCGGCCGCCCACGACCCGATTGCTCGTTTTGGGGCGTGGCTCATCGAGCGTGGCTGGCTGACAGCCGACGACCTCGCGCGCGCCCAGGCCGCGTGCGATGCAGAAGCTTCGGACGCCGCCGACTGGGCCGAACAGCAGCCGGACCCGATTGCAGAGGACGCACTCAAGAACGTATTCGCGTAGCGTTACCAACACGCTGCGGGGTTGTGGCCGCGGCGATAGACTGACCGCCCAGTGGACCGACAGGAAAAAGACCCGCAACCGCAGGATCAGACGGAGCCGGAGCTGCCTCTGGTTACGCCTGCCTTCGATCCGCTGACAGAACCCGAGCTCCCGTTGCAGGCGGAGGCG
>DATCAV010000171.1:0-36825 GCA_036512415.1 Candidatus Dormiibacterota bacterium
GCTTGGCGGGGGTCTGATAGGGTGACCCGCGTCTTGGGGAATCCGTCCGACGTGGGCGGGTTTACATCGTTTTAGGGGTACGTATTGAAAATCCACCGTTATTTGACCCATGCTGTCGTGCTCGCAATAGCGGTCGCGATCTCTGGGTACGCATCGCTGGATCGTCACTACCAGTCCTCGTTTACCGCCAGCCTCGGGGCAGTCAACGCTGAGGCGACTGTCAGCAGCGAGGGCGGGGCGGTGGGCGATGTCTCCCTGGGCCGCTTCAGCACGATCATCAAGCCCGCAGCGATCCCGCTGGCGGCCCCGATCAGCCACGCCGCCTTCACCCACACGGTGGCTTCGGGCGAAAACCTCAAGGCGATCGCCAAGAAGTTCAGCGTCACCGTCGCTGAGATTCGCTGGTCGAACACCAACCTGATCTCGAGCGATGTGGTCGCCACAGGCGACCAGATCGTCATTCCGCCGGTCCCAGGTGTTGTGGTCACAACCAAGGCGACGGACACGCTCGCGACGCTCGCTGTGAAGTACCGGTCCGACGCCCAGACAATCCTCGACTTCAACCGGCTGCGCACCACGCAGCTGACCACGGGCACCGTTCTCGTCATCCCGGGTGGTGTCGGTGGCGCGTTCCCGCCGCCCCCAGCCCTGTGGCAGAACCTCGTCCAGCAGGGCACTGGCGGCGGCGGCTACCAATCGGTCGTCCTCGGCTGCTGCCTTGGCCCATACCCGGCCACTGGCTTCCCTGCAGGTTGGTGCACCTACTACGTGGCGACGAAGCGGAACGTGACCTGGCGTGGCGACGCGGGCTTCTGGTACCAGAACGCCTCAGCCGCCGGATATCCGGTCGGGCCGAAGCCCAAGGTCGGCGCGATCATGGTCACCTGGGAGAGCTACCTCGGTCACGTCGCCTACGTCGAGGCGGTGAACGCCGACGGCTCGTGGACGGTCTCTGAGATGAACTTCGTCTCCTTCGGCGTGATCAGCCAGCGCACCATCAAACCCGGGCAGCTGGGCGGCGCGCTCGTCGGGTTTATCTACTAGGCCTCACCCGCGGCGTTCGCCGGCTCTGCGGGTCGCCTGGCCCACTCGTCTTCCATTGCCTGGACGTCCGGCCTGACCGAGCGCAGCCCGGTGGCGGCGATGATCGCCGCAACGATGAGCAGGGTCGGTGAGGTGATCAGCAGGGCGGCCTGAAGGCTGCCGAGCCGGTCCGCCAGGAAGCCCACGTCGAAGGTCGAGTGCGAGTCGCCGAACACGTGAGCGACGAACAGCAGCATCGTCACGCAGCTCGCGCGCATTGCCGGCGACACCACGTTCTGCGCCACGGCTGTGAACGGGCCCGCGCTCAGGTACAGAGCGATCACGGTGAGCAGGAAGGCCGGGACGAAGATCGGGATCGGCCCGATGTTCAGCGGGGCCAGCAAAGAGATGACGATGAAAACGGCCCCGATCAAGAAGCCCGCGATGCCGACCTGCAGATGGGCGGCAGGGTTCTTTCGCGCCAGGCGGTCCGCGATCCATCCACCCGCCAGGGTGCCGATCAGTCCTCCCAAAACCAGGACCACGCCTGCGAAAAGACCGGCCTGGCTCACCGACAGGTCGAACCTGCGAACCAGCAGGGTGGGCAGCCAGAAGGCGTTCGATGCCAGGACGAAATACAGCGCGGTCTGCGACAGGATCGTGGCGCGCAGGGTGGGAATTCGCATGAGGCTCAGGAACGTGCGCAGGTTCGCATCTCGCGTCTGACTGACGGCAGGCCCTCGTTCCTCGACGCTGCCCCGGAGGGGCTCCCGCAACCCGAACGCCAGGAGCGCGAACAGCAGTCCCGGGATCGCTGCGAAGAAGAAGGCGTTGCGCCAGCCGAACTTATCGGCGATGTAACCGCCGCCGGCGAAACCGACCGCGATGCCGATCGTGCTGCCCACGCCCCATATCGACATCACGCGGCCGCGCTGGTCCTTGGGAAAGTAGTCCGACAACATAGAGGTTCCGGCAGGGTAGTAGCTGGCTTCGCCGATTCCGAGAATCGCCCGGCTCAGGAAGAGCTGGAAGAAGTTGCGTGCAAAGCCGGTGAACAGGGTGGCGAGGCTCCAGATGGCGACCCCGATCCCGACCACGGTCCGGCGCACGCCACGGTCTGCCCAGTATCCGAAAGGAAGGGCGGCAACCGCATAGACGAGCAGAAAAGCCGAGGCCAGGAGTCCGATGTCGGCGTTGCTGAGGCTGAACTCCTTCTGGATGAGGGGGGAGGCCACGGCCGCCACGTACCGATCCATGTAGTTCAGGAAGTTGATCCCCACCATGACGGCAAGGACGTATCGAGCGTAGCCTCGCGCCACGGGGGAATTATGGCGTCGGGAGATCCGCCTGAGCGGGTACGATAGCCGTCGCGCCTCCAACTGGGTGGCGGCACCTGTTGCTGGGTCGGCTGGGCATTGGCGAGCTCAAGTGGCTGTAAACCACCCGCGCAAGCTGTGGGGGTTCAAATCCCTCCCGGCCCACCAATCAAGGCCGATCTCGAGTCACCCTTGCCTCGCGAAGCCATCTCTGCAGCCGTCGCGACGGCGCGCGTTACCGATTGGCCGGAATGCGCGTTTAGCGTGGCAACCAAACCGCATCTTCGGGGGAAGAAAGGAGCCGCCTATACAGGCTGTTCTCCAGCCGGTTACGTCAGCTCCGCCTGGCTAGCCGCCTGCCTTGGTCAAAGAGAACAGGCACAGCAGCTCGTACACGATGTTTGCCGCCGCGATCGCCGTGACCTCTGCGTGGTCGTAAGCGGGCGCCACCTCGACCACGTCAGCCCCCGCCAGCCGTAGGCCGCCCAGGCCTCGAATCACAGCGATCGCTTCCCGGCTGCTCCAACCGCCTGCCTCGGGCGTGCCGGTGCCGGGGGCGAAAGCAGGGTCGAGGACGTCGATGTCGAGCGAAAGGTAGACGTGCGCGTCGCCGACGACCTCCCGTATCTCGGATGCGATCGAGGCCGCCCCGCGATCGTCGATCGCCCGTCCATCGATCAGCCGGAAGCCGAGCGCCGCATCATCCGGCAGGTCCTGCGCCGAGAACTGCGGCCCGCGCGTCCCGACGTGCAGCGACCGCTGCAGGTCGAGCAGCCCCTCTTCCGCCGCGCGCCGAAACGGAGTCCCGTGCGTGTAGCGCGCGCCCCCGAAGTACGTGTTCCACGTGTCGAGGTGAGCGTCGAAATGGACGAGGGCCAGCGGACCGAAACGCTTGGACGCGGCGCGTAGCAGCGGCAATGCGATCGTGTGGTCGCCACCGATCGCCATGACATGGGATGCCCGCTCGTAGGTCGCCTTCGCCGCCGCCTCGATCTCGCCGATAGCCTGCTCGATGCCGAAAGGTGTGCACGCAACATCGCCCGCGTCGGCCACCTGCTGCGCGAACGGCTCCGCTTCGGTCCAGGCGTTGAATGGACGGAGCATCCTGGATCCGGACCGGATCGCAGCCGGCCCGAAACGCGCGCCGGGCCTGTACACGACTCCGCTGTCGAAGGGAACGCCCAGGATCGCCACCTCGGCCTTGCCCACCGCGTCCAGCGCAGGCAACCGGGCGTACGTCGCAGGGCCGGCAAACCGCGGCACCTGCATCGGGTCCACAGGCCCGATCACACTGTCGCCACCATCACCCATCGCCGGGAGTCTACTCAAGACGACTATTGGGAGCGGCTCTTGTCCTCCTGAAGGATGTTGCCCCCGTCGACGACGAGGGACTGCCCGGTGATGTAGGACGCGTCGGGCGAAGCCAGGAAGGCCACCGCCGCCGCCACCTCGTCAGGCGTGCCGGCGCGACCGATCGGGGTATTGAGCGAGGCGGAATGCTCAACGTCCGACGAGGACGCGGTCGCGATCCATCCGGGCGCCACAGCGTTGATGGTGATGCCGTTCGCCGCGGTTTCCAGCGCCACCGCCCGCATCATCCCGTCCATGCCGGCCTTCGCCGCGCTGTAGGCCGCCCAGCCGGGGTGGCTGACCAGCGGCCCGGTCACCGAAGACACGTTCACGATGCGGCCGTACTTCCTCTTCACCATTCCGGGCAGCACCGCGCGCGTCATCAGGAATGCGGTGTTCAGGGTGATCTCGATCTGCCGCTGCCAATCCGCGTAACTCATCTGTTGCACGGTCGCGTCCTCCACCGGCCGGCCGGTCTGAGCCATGCCGGCGTTGTTGACCAGCACATCGATGCGGCCCAACTGTTGCAGAACCGACTCGATGAGCTCGCGCACTGCATCTTCGTCAGTGAGGTCCGCCACAAACCCGGCGGCCGTCTTGCCGATTGCGTCCAGCTCGCGAACGCGATCGTGAATGCGATCGGTCGTTGAGGTGATGGCGACGTGGAACCCGGCAAGGTGAAGCCGGCGCGCGATGGCGAACCCGATCCCCGCGTCGCTGCCGGCCCCCGTCACCACCGCAACCTGGCCTTTCACGTGCGTCGGTATTATCGGCGCGCTACAGGGGCAGCTTGCTGACGCTGACCTTCCTGCCGAGCAGAGCCGACATCACGCGTGCCGACTCGGCAGGGTCGCCGCTGGTCCAGAAACGCTCTGTGCCTTTGACGTCGTCCGGCGCGGCTAGCCCGCGATCTACAAGCACGCGCGCGAGCTGGCGTGCAACCGCTTCGCCGGTGTCCACGATCGTGACGCCCTCACCGGCGATCTCTGCGATCAGCGGCCTCAAAAACACGTAGTGCGTCGACCCGAGCACGATCGTGTCGGCGCCCTGGTCGAGCAGGGGCCTCACGTACCCCTCGACCAGCGCGCGCAGCTTGGCGCTGTCGAGGTCAGCCGCCTCGACGTGCTCCACGAGCCCAGGCACAGGCACGCTGATCACGCGCACGTTCCGGCCGAAGCGGTCGAGCAGCGACGCCATGCGGTCGGAGGCGCCCATCGTGGTTGTCACGATCGCGCCGACCACCCCAGACCTGGTCGCCGCCGCCGCCGGCTTGATGCCAGGCTCGATGGCGATGACCGGAATCGTCAGCGTGGCCCGCAGCGCCTCCGCGGAGCCGGCCGTCCCGGTGTTGGAGCCGATCACTATCGCCTTCACCCCCTGCCCGACGAGGAAGCCCGCGATCTCGAGCCCGCGCACGCGGATGAACTCGGCAGGCTTGTCGCCCCATGGCGCGTTGGCGGAGTCGGCGACGTAATCGATCGACTCCGCGGGCATCGCCGCTCGGATTTCGCGCAGCACCGACAAACCGCCGACGCCGGAGTCGAAGATGCCGACCGGCTGGCTGCTCACCACGACAAAGACTAGATTCCCGTCAAGATCACCGTATGCGCAAGGTGATCTATTCGATGATGACGTCGCTCGATGGCTTCATCGAGCGAACACCCCCCGCGGATGCCCGCCCCAATGACCCCACCCTTCTCGACTGGGTCATCATCGACGAGGAGCTCCACTCGTTCGCCAACGCGGAGGCGCGCGAAGCCGGGGCTTTTCTCTACGGCCGGCGGCTGTACGAGAACATGGCCGCCTTCTGGCCGACCGCCGAAGCGCTGCCCGACATGCCCGGCTACGTCTTCGACTTCGCCCGGATCTGGAAATCGAAGCCCAAGATCGTGTTCTCCAGGACACTCGACAAGGTTGAGTGGAACAGCCGGCTGGTCAAAGAAGACGTGGCCGAGGAGGTCGAAAGGCTCAAACAGGAACCGGGCGGCTACCTCACGGTGGGCGGCGCCAACCTGGCGTCGACGTTGATCGACCTCGGCTTGATCGATGAGATCAGGCTCATCGTCCACCCTGTCGTCATCGGGAGCGGGACGCCGTTCTTTCCACCGGTACCCAACACCATGAACCTGCGTCTGCTCGAAACGATAACGTTCGGCTCGGGAGTGGTTTATCTCCGCTACGACGTAAACAGGTAGGGCCTTTCAGGCCGCTCTGCGCATCATCGAGATTTCCCAGAAGACGCCCGCTCGCGTGACCGATCGCTTGAGGCCGTGCGACTCGCCGATCGCCGAGATCTGCGCCACCGGGTGCAGAAATATTCGAAACTCACGTCGAGTCATGGCCATGCCCACGTTGGCCATCCACACCATGACTTTCGTCCACCATCGCTCCTTTGGAAAGCTCATGACCAGTAACTGTCTCGCGTGGCCGGCGGCCAGGCTCTCGAGTCGCTGCAGGTCCGGATAGCAGCACACCACCCGGTTCATCACGACGATGTCGGCAGCCTCGACTTCGGCCGCAGCCTCGACGAAGTCCATCACCTTGCGTTCGACTCGATCCTGCAGCCCGGCCTCGCGCAGCAGCTCGGCGGCGCTCTCCTCGTATGACGGAGTGAGCTCCACGCTGACAGCCCGGGCGAGGCCCACCTTCAAGAGCTCGATCTGGATCGCGCCGATGCCGCCGCCCACCTCGAGCAGCGTCAAACCCTCAACGCCCCGCTCCTTCAGCAGGTCCACGATCTGGCGAGAGGTGGCGTCCGGACCATTGCGACGGTAGTCGCGCGCCTGCGCTCGCGCCCCGCGCTCGCTGAACATCTGCCGGTATCCCTTGGGTGTGCAGCAGTCGCTCACCAGACAGAGTATTGCGCGCGGCTAGCATGAGCTGGTCACGCGACTCGAAATCCCCTAGGGTCGGAGGTACGGCTTCGGCGAGCCGCCCTGATTCGGCGCACTCAAACCACTTCGTAACGGACGGGCACCATCCTCATCGAGGTCTTCGGGGGCCGGCTGTACTTGCGCTTCTGCCGGGGCGGCAGCTTGAGCGACTCTTCGTGCGGCACCTCGCTGTACGGGATCTGCTTGAGGAAGTGCGTGATCAGGTTCAGGTGGGCCGCGCGCTTGTTGTCCGTCTCGACGACATGCCATGGCGCCTCTTTGATGTCGCTGAACTTGAACATCTTGTCCTTGGCCTCGGAGTAGTCGACCCAACGTGCGCGAGCCTGCAGATCCATCGGGCTCAGCTTCCATCGCTTGCTCGGGTCCTTGATGCGGGCCTTGAACCGGCGCTCCTGCTCATCGTCGCTCACGGACAGCCAGTACTTGATGAGGATGATTCCAGACCTCACCAGCATCCGCTCGAACTCGGGGCACGCGCGCTTGAACTCCTTGTACTCCTCGTCCGTGCAGAATCCCATGACGCGTTCGACACCCGCGCGGTTGTACCAGCTCCTATCGAACAGGACCATCTCGCCCGCCGATGGCAGGTGTTCCGCGTACCGTTGGAAGTACCACTGCGTCCGCTCTTTTTCAGTCGGGGCGGTTAGGGCCGCGACCCGGCAGACGCGAGGGTTGAGCAGCGCCGTTATCCGTTTGATCACGCCGCCCTTGCCGGCCGTGTCCCGTCCTTCGAACAGCACCACAACGCGAAGGTTGTGGTGGCGGATCCATTCCTCCAGCTGGACGAGCTCGACCTGGAGGCGTCGAAGCTCCTTTTCGTACTTCTTTTTCTCGAGCTGCTTCGGCGACCCGGCGCGCTTTGCCGGCTTCGCCTTTCCGCTCTTCTGGTCGGTCATTTTTGGAGCTTCCGTAGGCTACTCCGAGTCGCACAGGAAGTGAACGTCCAAACGCTACGTGGCCGATGATGGGAGCAGGGTGAAGGCACTGGTCTGGCGTGGCCCGAACTGGATGACTGTGGACGAGGTTCCCGAACCGCGTCCCAAGGCCGGCGAGGCCCTCGTCCACAGCGAGGCGACCGGTATCTGCGGCTCCGAGGTCGAAGGCTACCTGGGCATGATGTCGAACCGCGTGCCCCCACTGGTCATGGGTCACGAGTTCGCCGGCACCGTCACCAAGGTGGGGGAGTCCGTCGATCGCACCTGGCTCGGCAAGCGCGTGGCCGTCAACCCGATCGTCGGTTGCGGGCGCTGCACCCACTGCGCGAGTGGCGGTCGCAACCTCTGCCCTGAGCGGTACTTGCTGGGCGTCGGGGTGCCTGGCGGCTTCGCCACCACCGTCTCCGTGCCGGAGCGCTGCCTTTTCGAGATGCCGGCCGGCATGGACGCCCGCCTCGGCGCGCTCGCTGAGCCGCTGGCCAACGGGGTCCACGCCATCCGTCAGGGCGCGCCCGATGGCGCCAGGACCGCCGCCGTCATCGGCGCGGGGACGATCGGGCTTGGCTGCATGCAGGCGGCCCTGCTCCATGGCATTGCCTCCATCACCATGATCGAGCGCCACCCGATGCGGCGCGAGCACGCGACGCTCCTGGGCGCCCACGCCAGCCACGCCACGGCAGAAGGCCTGCGGCTCGCCGTCGACCTGGTGGTCGACGCTGTCGGTTCGGAGGCAACGCGTCTCCTCGCCCTCGATCTGCTGAACCCAGGGGGCACCGCTGTGTTCATCGGCATGCACAGCGATGAGACGCCGCTGCCGTGGCGGAGGGTGATCCGTGGCAACCACACGATCCGCGGTGTGTTCGCATATTCGGACGCGGACTTCCAGCAGTCCATCGATTGGCTGGCGCAAGGCAAGGCCGGCATCGGCGACCTCAAGGCGGTGCTGCCGCTGGAAGAGGGCCCGGCGGCCTTTGCGGTGCTGGCGAAAGGGCCGACCGACGACATCAAGGTGTTCCTCAGTGCCTGAATCGCTGGCCGGCAAGGTCGCCATCGTCACGGGCGGCGGCAGCGGCATTGGCGCAGCCATCGTCGCGAGCCTCACCGACGTGGGTGTCACCTGCCACGCGATCGGGCGCCGAGGGCCGGTGAAGCTCGACGTTACGGACCAGCCCGCGGTTCAACGTTTCGTTGATTCGCTGGACCGCCTCGACATCCTGGTCTGCGCGGCGGGCGACAACGTGCCGCGGCGACGGCTCGAGGAGATCACGCCCGAGGTGTGGAACCACCTCATCGCCGTCAATCTCAGCGGGGCGTTCTATTTCATCAACGCCGGGCTTCGCAAGCTGCGCGAGGCGCGAGGCGACGTCCTGCTGATCGGGAGCGTTTCGGGACAGTGGCCGGACCTGAGCGGCCCCGCGTATGCAGCGAGCAAGGCGGGGATGAACGCCCTCGCCGCGACGGCGGGCTTCGAGGAGCACATGAACGGCCTGCGCTTCTCGGTCATCAAACCCGGACTCGTCAACACCCCGTTGTTGCTCAAGCGGCCGTCACCGCCGCCGGCCGAGCTGGCTGAAGCGATGCTCCACCCGGAGGACGTGGCCGAGGCGTGCCTCATGCTGTTGCGTCTCCCACGACGCGCTCACATCCCGGAGCTGACCATCGTGCCGACCCGGCTGCAGGCATTGGGCAAGACGTCGGTGCCGTACCCCACGCCCGCCCCCGAGTAGCGTCGTGGCCGCGGGCGGGTACGTCGTCGCCCTCGACGTGGGCAGCTCGTCTGTAAGGGCCATCCTCCACGACACGCGAGCGCGCCCGATTCCAGGCATGGAGGTCCACATTCCTCATGCCGTACGCGTTAAGCCCGATGGGACGGCCGAGGTCGATGCCGACACGCTCGTCGCGCTGGTCTCGCGCGCCGTCACTGAGGTGCTCGCGCTGGCGGGTCCCGCCAGGGCGAAACGGATAGTCGCCGTCGGCCTGTCGACGTTCTGGCACGGGCTGGTGGTTGCAGACGAGGCAGGGCACGCTCTGACACCGGTCTACCTTTGGTCCGACAGCCGCAGCGTGGCGGCCGCTGTGAGGCTCCGCAAGCGCCTCGATGCCGAGCAGATCCGGCTGCGCACAGGGTGCCCGATCCACCCCAGCTACTGGCCCTCGAAGCTGGCGTGGCTCAAGGTGGTCCGGCCCGACCTCTGGAAACGGCCGGCGCGCTGGCTCAGCTTCGGGGACCTCCTCTACTGGCGGCTCTTCGCCAGGCTCGGGACGAGCCTTTCGATGGCATCGGCCACGGGCCTCTTGCGGCTCGACGATTGCGAGTGGGACGCAGAGTTGCTCGCTGAGCTGCGCATCCACCCAGGCAGCCTTCCGCCGATCGGCCTGATGGAGCAAGGCCTGGCCGCCGTCTACGCCCGCAAATGGCCGGCGCTCGCCGGCGTGCCGTGGCTGCACGCGGTGGGTGATGGAGCGCTGGCGAACCTCGGCAGCGGATGCATCACGCCAAACCGGCGCGCCTTGACCATCGGCACCTCGGGCGCGCTTCGTCTCATGCACCGCGCTCCTCGCGGCAAGCTGCCGGCGGGCCTGTGGTGCTACCGACTCGACGCGGACAGGCTGGTCACCGGAGGCGCCCTCAGCAATGGAGGCAACCTCCACGCGTGGCTGCTGGAGACCCTGCGCCTCGATGGCGGCGCTCTCGAGGCCAGGTTGCGGCGGATGGCGCCCGCGGCGCATGGCTTGACCTTCCTGCCTCACCTGGCCGGCGAGAGAAGCCTGGGCTACGCGCCACATGCGTTTGGCGCAATCTCGGGATTGACCTCGGTCACCACGCCCGAAGACATCGCGCGGGCGGGCCTCGAGGCGGTGGCCATCGAGTGCGCGCGGATCAGCCGCAGGCTGGACGAGGTCGCCCCCGGCTCGTCACGCCTGGTCGCGAGCGGCGCCGCCCTTCTGAGCTCGCCGGCGTGGATGCAGATGATGGCGGACGCGATCGGTCGCCGGGTCGTGGCGGGGAGGCCAAAGGAAGCGTCCAGCCGAGGGGCGGCGGTGTTCGCGCTGGAGTCCCTGGGCCTGGCCAAGGCAGAGCACCTGGACCCGGGAGAAGGCCGCGCGTTCACCCCAAACAAGGTCTCCACGATGGCCTACCGGAAAGCGGAGAAGCGCCAAGAAGCGCTGTACAAAGCCCTAATCGGTTAGACCGAAATTCAGCCGGTTACTCGCCCTCGGCCTGACGGACTCGCTGGCTCAGCACCTGCATGAGCCGGAAAGCCACCTCGGGGTGCTCGGCCATGAAGGACTTGAAGCCCCACTCGGGGATCGTGGCCAGCGACACCGGCGTGTCAGCCTTTACCGTCGCACTGCGGCCCTCGTGGTCGAGCAGCGCCATCTCGCCGAACGAATCCCCCGGCCGGAGCTTTCGCGTCTTGCCGTGGACGGTGGTGACGGTCACGGTGCCGTCGGTGATGATCATGAAACCGACTCCGCCATCCCCCCTCACCACGATCTCGTGGCCGGCAGGATGCTCAACCACTTTCAGCTGGCGCTCAATCTTCTTGATCTCCCCGTCGGGCAAGCCCTGGAACAGCTTGGCGGATTTGATATCGGTCATGTCCCAGATACTATGCGGCCTCCGGAGGTTCTGGACAAGATCAGCTCGCCCGCATGTCGACCTTGATGCCGCGTGGCAGGGCGCCCAACTTCACGCTCGTGCCTTCGACCAGAAAGTCGATGCGATGTCCGGCGAAATGCAGGCCGGTCACCTCGAGCCGCCTCCACAGAGGCGTCTCGACCGGTGCGATCCGCAGGCGCCCGCGACCGGCGTCGGCCTCGAGCCCAAGCAGCGCCGTGACCAGCTGGAACGGGGAGCCTGCCGCCCACGCCTGGGGGCTGCAGCTGTTTCGGTAGCTCTCAGGTGGGGAGTCCGACTCGCGGTCAGTTCCACACCACAGCTCTGGCAGCCGGCGCTCAGGAAACGCCATCCCGGCCTGCAGGACCGCGCGAGCGACCTGCTCGGCCTCATTCGGAAAGCCTGACCGCCTGAGGCCGGCAGCCGCCATCGCGCTGTCGTGCGGCCACACAGAGCCGTTGTGGTAGCTGCACGCGTCGTAGTCGACCTCGTTGGTGGAGAGTGTTCGAACCCCCCAGCCCGAGAACAGCTCAGGCGAAAGCATGCGCGCAGCGACCGCGGCGGCTCGTCTCTGCGGCAGGATCCCCGCCCACAGGCAATGACCGGGATTGGAGGTGATCTGCTCAACGGGCCTTTTCGCGCCATCGAGGGCGTGGGCGACGTAGCCCTCTCGCGCCACCCAGAAATCAGTGTCGAACCGCCGTCGCAGCTGGGCGGCCCTGGTCTTCAGATCGGGCCGTCTGCGTGCCATCCCGAGCAGGCCGCGGTACAGGTAGCCCTGGACCTCACAGAGCGCGATCGGGTGCGGGGCAACCGAACCGTCGGCGTGATTCAGCGAGTCATCCGAGTCCTTCCACCCCTGGTTGCGAGCGCGACCTCCGGGATATTCGATGTAGCCGTCGCCATCCCGGTCGCCAAACTTCTCGCACCAGCCAAGCGCTGCCTCGGCAGCCGGCCACAGCTCCTCCACCATGCCGGCGTCGCCAGTCCAATCGAAAGCTTCAGCCAGGACGCAAAGAAAAAGGGGTGTGGCGTCGATCGTTCCGTAGAGGATGTCAGGCCATAGCCCGCGCTCGACGGCCTCGCCCGACCGGACCTCGTGGAGGATCTTGCCTGGCTCCTCCTCGCGTTCCTGGTCGATGCGCTGTCCCTGGTGCGCGGCGAGGTAGCGAAGGACGCCGCCGGCGACCTCTGGGTTGGTGGGCAGCATCTGCAGTGCCGTGATGAGCCCATCGCGCCCGAAGGGCACTGCGAACCACGGCAGGCCCGCGGTCGGATACAGGCCGGTTGGGTAGCGTTCGACGAGCATCCGCAGGTCGTCGCGACTCTGATCGAGGAGCTCATTGAGAGCGGAGTTGTCAGTTCGAAACGACGCACAGTCGCTCGCCCATCTGCGATACGAAGCCACCACGCGGGCAAGGCCGGAGTCGAAGCCTTCCGACTCCCCCCGTACCGGCATCACCTCGACGTCGATCGTGAATTTCTCGCCCGGCGCCAGCTTGAGCCGGTGCCTGGTGCCGGCGGGTTCGATGACGATCTCAGTACACCGTTCGTTATCGTCGTGCGGCCCGATTCGCAGACCGTTTGAGGTCTGGGCTGCCGGCGCGGGCGCGCGAGGCAGGTTCACGACCCCCCGGACGGCCATCATGGCGGCGAAGTCGGCGGCGAACACGAGCTCCAGGTCGGCGTCGGCGGGGTCTGGACCCGAATTGTGGAAAGTGATGCGCTCGTGCAGGCCGCGCTCGACGTAACGGTCGCGCTGCACCCGCAGAGGACCTGCCGCCAGCTCGAACGATAAGCAACCGTCCTCCGTCCGAAGGTCGACCAGGTCAGGCTCGCGACCATCGAGCAGCAGCCGGTACTCGGACAGAAAACGAGTGTCAGCGAACCACAGTCCGTGTCCGTCGATGCTGTCGGGCCGCATGGAGCCGTCGAGGCCGGACGCGGCGAAGTAGCCGTCCTGCTTGAGAATCGCCCGTTGGACTGGCTGCTGCGGCGTGCGTGGGCTGAGGTGCCGGTCGTCCGCCTTCGAGGCGTGCTGAATGTCGGCGACAACGCCGCGAAGCACGGCCCCAAGGCCCCAAGCTGATTCCAGAGGCGGGCCCATTCTGTCTTCCGCATAAGAATGATGGATATGCGCGGACTTCCGAGGCCCGAATATCCCCGCCCGAGCTTCAGGCGGCGCGACTGGGTGAACCTCAACGGCGAGTGGGACTTCGGGGCCGGCGACTCCAGGAATTTCGACCGGCGCATCCTGGTTCCGTTCTGTCCGCAGTCCGAGCTGTCAGGGCTTGGAGTGCGCGTGCCGGGCGACGTGCTGTGGTACCGCCGGAGCTTTGACGCCCCGGACGCCGCCCGCCTGTTCATGCATTTCGGCGCTGTCGACTATCGCGCCACCGTCTGGGTGAATGGCGATGAGGTCGCGACCCATGAGGGAGGACACACGCCCTTCTCCGCCGACATCAGCCGCTTCGCCGGCCGGCCCGACAACATCGTGGTCGTTCGCGCCGAAGACCCGTTGGCGGATCTGACGATCCCGCGCGGCAAGCAGTACTGGAAGGAGACGTCCGAAGAAATCTTCTACACGCCGACGAGTGGGATCTGGCAGACGGTGTGGCTCGAGCCGATGCCTGAGCGCTCGATTACCAACCTGGTGCTGCGGCCGAACCTCGATGCTGCAGCCGTCGACATCGAGGTGGTCGCCGACGGCGGCGTGGATGCGGTGATCACATTGGACGGAGACCCGGTTGGACGTTGGCGCGGCTCTGACAGGGGGCGGATCGCGCTCGACCGCGTGGCGCCGTGGAGCCCGGAGGAGCCGCACCTCTATGAGGTCGACGTCAGCATGCTCGACGGCACCGATCGCGTGGTGACGTATTTCGGCTTGCGCAAGGTCGAGACGAAGGACGGACAGGTCTGGCTCAACGGGGAACCTTACGTGCAGCGCCTGGTGCTCGACCAGGGCTATTTTCCCGGCGGCTTGCTAACGGCCGGCACGGATGCGGAGCTGCGGCGCGACATCGAGCTGGCCAAGTCGATGGGGTTCAACGGGGCCCGCAAGCATCAGAAGGTCGAGGACCCACGCTGGCTTTACTGGGCCGACACGCTCGGCTTTCTGGTCTGGGCCGAGATGGCCGATTTCCACGAGCGCTCGCCCGATGCGGAGCGGCGTTTGACCGCCGAATGGCGCGAGGCCGTCCTCCGCGACCGCCACCACCCATCGATCGTCGCGTGGGTGCCGATGAACGAGAGCTTCGGCCTGGGGCAGGTCCCGCCCGCGGCTTTCCTGGACCACCTTTATGAGCTCACTTATGCGTTGGACGGCACGCGGCCCGTCATGTCAAACGACGGTTGGGAGCACGCCACGAGCGACCTCTGCACGCTGCACGACTACGGCTCAGCCCAAGAGCTGGCCGAGCGCTACCGAACCGTGGAGTCCGCGCTCGCGTCCGAGGGTCGCGAGCATCCGATCTACCTACCCGGCCATGCGTACCACGGCGAGCCGATCGTCGTCAGCGAGTTCGGCGGGATTGCGCTGTCCGGCTCAGGCGGCTTTGGTTGGAACGAGGCAGCGGGGCCCGAGGCCCTGGTCACGAACTACCGGGAGATGGTGGCGGCGCTGATGGCGCCGGGCCCGGTCGAAGGGTTCTGCTACACCCAGCTCACCGACATCGAGCAGGAGAAGAACGGCCTGTTGACGGCAGACCGGCAGCCGAAGGCCGACCCCGCGGTGCTCCGTCAGATCACGCAAACGCCGAAGCGGCGCTAGCCGGCGCCAAAACCCGACCATTCGGGCACATATCGTCGTATCCCGCGTAATGGCTACAGCCAAAAGGGCACAAATGGTCGCACTCCCGCGCGGCCGCACGTCCCCAGCGAAGTTACGCCGTCGCCCGCTCCGGCAGAGCTCGCGCCCGAGCCACAGCGCCCAGCCACGCCGCGCTCGGTTTCGGATACCTCGCGAACGTGTGCCGGTCGACAGCCACCAACCCAAAGGTGGGCCCATAGCCGAACGCCCACTCGAAGTTGTCGAGCAGCGACCAGTGCAAATAGCTCCGCACGTCGATTCCCTCGGCCATGCACGCCTGGACCTCGCGGAGCGCCGTGTCGATGTACGCGACGCGCTTCTCGTCGATCGAGGTGGCGATCCCGTTCTCGGTGACCAGGATCGGGATCCCCCCGGTGCTCTTCCAGGCGCGCCGGATCGCCCCGCCGAGCGCCTGCGGGTAGTACTCGTACCCCATCTGAGTCGTGTCGTCCGCCTCTTCGATCTCGCGCGTCCAATCGCTCCAGTCGTGGCCCGGGCTGCGCGGGCCTTCAGGCCCGATCCGAAACCGCGTGTACGTCTGCACCCCGATGAAATCGTCGCGACGCGCCAGGTCGAAGAACCTGTCGTTGATAAGCGACTCGACCTCCAGCGACGAGTTCCCTGGCTCCGCGCCGTCCTCGTACTGAATGTCGGGGATCGCCAGCGTCACCCCGACCGGCGCGCTGGTGTGCGCCCTGATCGCCGCGGCGCCTGCCGCGTGCGCCTCCAGCAGGTTGTCGACGGCGGCCTCCGCGCCCGCGTTGTCGTCGGTGTGCCCGGGGGGATTGATGCCCAGGAGGTACCCGCTCTGTCCGAGGCCCTGAGGCTCGTTCATCGTGCACGCGACCCCGATGGCATCCCCCAGCGCTGCTGCGGCGCGATTGCAGTAGCGCTCGAACAGCGACGGGAATTGCTCGGATGCGAAACCGCCAAGGTCGAGCACCCACTTCGGCAACGTGAAGTGATGGAAGGTCAGGATCGGCGTCACCGAATAGCGGTGGCAGGCCTCCAGCATGCGGCGGTAGTGGTCGAGCTGCGCGGTCGAGAACTCGCCTTCGGCCGGCTCGATGCGCGCCCACTCGATGCCGAAACGGAAGGCGTTCATGCCAAGGCCGGCCAGCATGGCGATGTCGTCTTCGTACCGGTGGTAGAAGTCGCAGGCGTCGCCCGATGGCTCCCGGCAGAGCGTCCCTTCGCGATGCTCCCACCACCACCAGTCGCTGTTCGTGTTGCCGCCCTCGACCTGGTGGGCGCCGACCGCCGCGCCAAAGAGGAAACCGTCGGGGAAGGTGTTCGACATAGCCGGCCAATCTAGCACTCCTCAGCAGCCCTCCACAGACCGTCTAACTCGCCGTTCGACACGTTTCAGGCTCCGAGTTATGATCCTGGGAATCGGATAGGGGCCCGACGGGGCGTTTTGGGGGTGTTTGATGATCGGTCGTAAGCTGACAAGCCTTATTGGTGTGGCGATGGCCGCAGTCGTGGCGCTCGTCGCATGTGGCACCGGTTCGACAACGAGCAAGGGCACTGTCCACATCCTGGCTGTCTGGTCAGGCGCGGAGCAGGACTCTTTCAAGGCCGTGATCGCGCCATTCGAGGCGTCGACCGGTATCAATGTCCAGTACGAGAGCACCCGCGACGTTGACGCTCTCCTGCAGACACGGCTCGCGGCCGGCAACCCGCCTGAAATCGCTTCGCTACCGAGTCCGAGCACGCTGACCAAGCTGGCGGGCCAGGGAAAGCTGGTTCAGCTTGACAACGGCATCCTCGACATGCCGACCTTCAACGCTCAGTACGCTCCCGGTTGGATCGACCTGGGCAAGGTCAACGGCAAGCTCTACGAGATCTTTGCCTGGGCCGCCGTCAAGGGCCTCGTCTGGTACAACCCGACGAAATTCACCGCCAAGGGTTACCAGGTGCCCACCAATTGGCAAGACCTGATGACTCTGTCAAGCACCATCAAGAGCGGCGGAACGACGCCCTGGTGCATCGCCGTCGAGAACGGAGCCGCCTCGGGTTGGGCGGGAAGTGACTGGGTCAAGGAGATCGTCCTCAGCCAGGCCGGCCCCGATGTGTACAACAGCTGGTGGCAGGGCAAGACCAAGTGGACGGACCCGGCCATCAAGGCCGCGTGGCAGACATGGGGGACCGTCCTCGGCCCCAACAACTCCAACGTCTACGGCGGCAAGAACTACATCCTCTCCACCAGCTTCGCCAACGGCGGCGACCCGATGTTCAAGAACCCGCCCAAGTGCTACATGCACAACCAGGCCTCGTTCATCACCGACAACTTCGTCAAGCAGGACAAGGCCGTGCCGGGCACCGACTTCAAGTTCTTCCCGCTTCCTGACGTCAACGCCCAGTACGCGGGCGCTCACGTGGGCGCGGGCGACGCGTTCTCCATGCTCAAGGACACGCCGCAGGCTCGCCAGCTCATCAAGTACCTGACCACGCCCGACGCGCAGGCCATCTGGGTCAAGCGCGGTGGCAAGCTCTCGCCCAACAAGACCTTCGACCTCGCCAACTACCCCGACGACATCACCAAGCAGGTCGCCCAGGTCATGACCGGGGCGAAGATCTTCGCGTTCGACGCCGGCGACCTCATGCCGACCACGATGCGGGACGCGTACTGGGCGGCCGTGCTCAGTTTCGTCGCCGATCAGTCGAAGCTGGATTCGATACTGGCCCATCTCGACTCGGTGCAGGCAACGGCATATAAGTAATAGGTAGGACGTAGGACGTAGGGGCATCTAAGCCGTGGATTTCAGCCAGCTGTTGGCGGATGTTCCAACTCTCGTTGCAGTCATCGTCGGCGTGCCTGTGGTACTCGCCGCCTACATCATTGGCGGCGAGTACCTGGTGCGCTTGCTCCCAGACAAAGCCAGGCCTTCGGTAAGGCCGTGGATCTGGGTCGGTCCGGCGCTGGCGTTCGTAGGGGTATTCCTCGTTTACCCCGTGTTTGGCACCGCCTACAGGAGTCTTTTCGACCTCAGCGGTGACAATTTCGTCGGCCTCAGCAACTACGCCAACCAGCTCAGCGGCTTTCCAGCCGGGGGCGCCTGGATTGCAATCCGAAACAACCTCTATTGGCTCGCCTTTTTCACGATCCTCGTGCTGCTGTTCGGCCTGCTCTTCGCAGTGCTCACCGACCGCGTTCCATATGAAAGCCCCATCAAGTCCCTGATTTTCATGCCGATGGCGATCTCGTTCGTGGCCATCGCCCTGATCTGGAAGTTCATGTACAGCTACCAGCCGCCAGGCGAGCCGCAGACCGGAACCGTCAACGCCATACTCGCAGTCTTCCACCAGGATCCGAGGATCTGGGTCCAGGACCCTAATCTCGCCAACCAGGCCTTGATCGTGGCCGCCGTCTGGGGTTTCGTCGGCTTCGCGATGGTGATCCTTTCGGCCGCGCTGAAGGGCATCCCGGGTGATCTGCTCGAGGCGGCGCGAGTCGATGGCGCGGGCGAGCTCACGATTTTCCGACGCATCATCTTTCCGCTGATGATGCCGACCATCGTCGTGGTCGGGACCACGTTGGTCATCTTCGCCCTCAAAGCGTTCGACATCGTGTACGTGATGACCAACGGCAACTACGACACCGACGTCCTGGCCAACCGCATGTACAAGCTTCTGAATGCTGCGCAGGACTACGGCAACGCCAGCGCGGTCGCGATCATCCTGGTCGCCGCGGTGATCCCGGTGCTCATCTTCAATTTGCGACAGTTCAGGGCGGTGGAGGCACGGCGATGACGATTGCCAGCGAGCAGATCGCCACACCGGCCGCCGAGAGGAGATTCTCGCCGGAGTGGCTCGGGCAAGGTTTCTCGAAAGTACTCCTCCACGTTGTCGTCATCGGGATCACGTTGATCTGGATCATTCCGACGTTGGGCCTGTTCGTCAGCTCCTTCAGACCGCTCGACCAGTTCACGGCCAGCGGCTGGTGGACGGCCCTGGTGCCGCCATTCAAGTTCACGCTGGACAACTACACAGGCGTCCTCGACGCCAGCAACCTCGGCCAGAGCTTCTTCAACAGCTTCATGATCACCATCCCGGCCACCGTGATCCCGGTGACCATCGCCGCATTCGCCGCCTACGCGTTCTCCTGGATGAAGTTCTGGGGCCGCGACTTTTTCTTCCTCGCGTTGGTGGGACTCCTGGCCGTCCCGCTCCAGGGGACCTTCGTGCCGATCCTGAAGCTGTTCGTCCAGCTCGGGCTCACGGCAGACAAGGTCGGTTTCGTGGGCCTCTGGCTCGTGCACACCGGCTACGGCCTTCCATTCGCGATCTACCTGCTGGCGAACTTCTTCCGAGCCCTTCCGACCGACCTGTTCGAGTCGGCTGAGATCGACGGCGCGGGCACCCTCACCGTGTTCTTTCGGATCGTGCTTCCTCTATCGGTGCCGGCGATCGCCTCACTGGTCATCTTCCAGTTCCTGTGGATCTGGAACGACTATCTGGTCGCACTTATATACGTGGGCAGCACAGCGGAGGTCGCGCCGTTGACTGTGACGCTGGCCAACCTCGTCGGCTCCAAAGGCCAGGACTACCAGCTGCTGACCGCTGCCGCCTTCTTCTCGATGGTGGTGCCGCTCATCGTGTTCTTCAGCCTCCAGCGATACTTCGTCCGCGGCATCCTTGCCGGGTCGGTTAAGGGGTAATAGAAAGAAATGGCATCAGTCACCTTCGACCACGTTGTGAAGCGATACACGGCGGATCTGACCGTCGTGAAAGACTTCAACGTCGAGATCAAGGACAAGGAGTTCATGGTCCTGGTCGGCCCCTCCGGATGCGGCAAGTCGACGGCGTTGCGCATGCTGGCCGGCCTGGAAGCGATAAGCGAGGGACAGATCCGCATCGGCGACCGCGTCGTCAACGACGTCGCCGCCAAGGACCGCGACATCGCGATGGTCTTCCAGTCCTACGCGCTTTACCCGCACATGAGCGTCTACGACAACATGGCCTTCCCGCTCCAGATGCAGCATCTGAAGAAGCCGGATATCGATAAGCGGGTCAAGAGCGCGTCTGGCATCTTGGGCCTCGACAATTTCCTCCAGCGCAAACCGCGAGCGCTGTCTGGAGGCCAGCGCCAGCGCGTTGCCCTCGGCCGCGCGATCGTGCGCAACCCCAAGGTCTTCCTGCTCGACGAGCCGCTGTCGAACCTCGACGCCAAGCTGCGCGGCCAGACGCGCATCGAGCTGCAGAAACTGCACCGCGACCTGGAAACCACGTTCATCTACGTCACGCACGACCAGGTCGAGGCGATGACCATGGGCGACCGCATCGCGATCATGAACGCGGGCATCCTCCAGCAGGTGGGCACCCCTGGTGAGATCTACGACCACCCGGCCAACCTCTTCGTCGCCGGCTTCATCGGCAGCCCGACCATGAACTTCGTCCCGGCGACGACAGAAAACGGTTCGGCGAAGGCGTCGGGTTTCTCGGTGAAGCTGCCGAAAGCGGTTTCGGCGACCAGGGGCACGCTCGGTTTCCGGCCGGAGGCGCTGACCGACCGCGTCGCCGATGAGGCCAGCTCCATGCAGATGAAGGTCGACGTGGTCGAGCGCCTCGGTTCCGACCAGTTCCTCTATGGGAAGGTGGGAAGCGACTCGGTCACCGCCAGGGTCGATCCCCGCATGAAGGTCGACCCGGGCGACACCGTCAAGCTCGGCCTGGACACGCGCACGCTGCACTTCTTCGACGCCGAGACCGAGCTCGCCCTGCTCTAGCTCCGTGTTCGGCTAGGTCTCCCATGGAGACCCTGCGTGCGCGCGATGATTTCGACAGCGCGCGTTTCAAGGCATTTCGCCGGGCGATCCGGGCGGCGCTCACGCGGCGCAAGCAGCGCCTGCTCTCGCTCGACCGGGTGCTGGCGGCGGCAGGCCTCGAAGGCAAGTCGTTCGGCGGCGTGCAGGAGATCCCGCTCGACCGGGTCGTCGGCTCGGCTTCCGCCGACGTCAAGGCTCACGATTTCGACCCCGGGTTCCTTCCCGTCAACAGGCGGCTCCGAGACCGGTGGACACGGATCTATACGGCGATGGTGGAGGGCGAGGAGCTGCCACCGATCGACGTGTACAAGCTCGACGACTACTACTACGTCATCGATGGGCACCACAGGGTCTCGGTGGCTCGAAGCCTGGGTCGCCAGGAGATCAACGCGCGCGTGATCGAGGTCAAGACCCGCGCGCCCGTGGGCTCCCATGTCGACGGGGCGGCGCTCTTGAGGGCAGCCGAGTACTCTGCATTCCTTGAAACCACCCAGCTGCACCGCACCCGGCCCGAGGCGCGGCTCGAGTGCAGCCGGCTGGGTCGTTACGACGAGGTCCTCAAGCACATCCTCGGCCACCGGTACTTCCTGGGGCTCGAGCAGGGCCGAGAGGTCCCGCTGGCCGACTCTGCGGCCAGCTGGTACGACAACGTGTACACGCCCGTCATCAAGCTCATCCGCAAATACCGGGTGCTGGAGCTGATGCCGGGCTGGACCGAGGCCGACCTTTACGTGGAGATCACCAGGCGCTGGCTTCAGCTCAGCGTGGAGGGCGCGCCCTCGGGCCCAGACCCGGCCCTGCATTCGCTGCTGGACGACGAGTCCCGCAGCGTCTGGGAGCGGCGTCGGACGCTCAAACTGGACGCCGAACCATGATCGGGCTGATCTTTGGGCCTCCCGGCAGCGGCAAGGGCACGCAGGCGGCTCACGTGGAACGGGAGTTCAAGCTGTCGCACCTGTCGACGGGCGACATCCTGCGCGCTGAGGTGGCGCGTGGCACTGAGATCGGCAAGGAGGCCGAGCGGATCATGCGCGCCGGCGACCTCGTGCCGGACGACCTCATCATCCGCATCGTTCAGGGCATCCTGCGCGACCCCGACGTCAGCTCGGAGGTGTTGCTGGACGGTTTTCCGCGCACCATCGAGCAGGCGAAGGCGCTCGACCAGATGCTGGCGCAGGAGGGCCACAAGGTCGACTTCGTCATCGCCTTCAAGGTGCCGGAGGACGTGCTGATCGAGCGGCTCCTGCACAGGGCGGAGGTGGAGGGGAGGGCCGACGACACGCGCGAGGCGATCACGGAGCGCATGCACGAGTACCGGACCCTGACGGCGACAGTCCTGGACCACTACCGCAAGGCGGCCGTCAAGGTGCACGAGATCGACGGGGTGGGGGAGGTCGGCGAGGTCTTCGACCGGATCAGTGAAGCCCTTCATCAAGCCAAATAGGAAATGGCTCGATATAACCAATTGGTTATAATCGGCCCGCATGACCAAGTCCGAAGTCGGCTTGATCCTCGCGGAAGCCAGGCACCGCTCAGGCAAGACCCAGGCAGATTTAGCCAAAGCAATGGGGACGCGCCAGCCCGCGATCGCCCGTGCGGAGGCGGGTCTTCGAATGCCGACCCTGTCTTTCATCGAACGGTGGGCGCGAGCGACGGGTAGCCCGGTGTCCCTAACGATCGGTGAAGTTCGACACCACACGCAATCTAGGGAGGCTCGGCAAGCACTGGTGCAATCGGTTTTGGGCCCACGTCGCTTCAATCCTTGGGATCGGAATCCGACACCGGTCGAGGCCCAGTTGCTGGAAGAGCGAGGACTGACTCGTGAGTACTTCGAACTATTGAGGCGTACCAGGGGATCCCGCCATTCGGGCACTTTTGGTCGCCTCCCCGGCTATTGATCGGGCCATTCGGGCACTTTTGGTCGTATCCAGGCCGCGATGAGCCCGCCCTACACGTCTACGCCACTCCAGACGGCACGCCGGCGGCCTCTTCCTCGACACCCTCGCCCGTCCCGCGGAACTGTGCCGAATACAGCCGGTGGTAGGCGCCCCTGGCCGCGAGCAGCTCCTCGTGGGCACCCTTCTCGACGATGCGCCCCGCCTCCATCACCAGGATGAGGTCGGCGTCGCGAATCGTGGAAAGGCGGTGTGCGATCACAAAGCTGGTGCGGTCGGACCGCAAAGCCGCCATGGCGTGCTGCACCAACACCTCGGTGCGGGTGTCCACCGAGCTGGTGGCTTCATCCAGGATCAGCAGCGACGGATCCGCGAGGAAGGCGCGGGCGATCGTCAGCAGCTGCTTCTCGCCGGCGCTGACGTTGCTCCCCTCCTCGTCGATGACCGTGTCGTAGCCGAGCGGCAGGCTCTTCACGAACCTGTCCACGAAGGTGGCCTCAGCCGCGGCGTGGATCTGCTCCTCCGTCGCGCGCGGGTTCCCGTAGGCGATGTTGTCCCGAATGGTGCCACCGAACAACCACGTGTCCTGCAGCACCATTCCGATCTGCGACCGGAGATCATCGCGGCGCATCTTGGTGATGTCGACCCCATCCAGGGTGATCCGCCCTGCGTCCAGCTCGTAGAACCGCATGATCAGGTTGACCAGCGTCGTCTTGCCGGCGCCGGTCGGCCCGACGATCGCGATCGTATGGCCGGGCTCGGCGACGAGGGAGAGGTCGTCGATGAGCGGCTGCTCAGGCAGGTACCGGAACGAGACGTGCTCGAACTCGACCCGCCCGTGTCGCTCTGACGGGACCACCGGCTTGGCTGGATCTGCCTCCTGCTCCGGCGCATCGAGCAGCTCGAAGACACGCTCGGCGGACGCCACTCCGGACTGCAGCAGGTTCGCCATCGAGGCGATCTGGGTCAAGGGCTGAGTGAACTGCCGCGAGTACTGGATGAACGCCTGCACATCGCCCAGGCTCATGGTCCCGGTGGCGACGCGGAAACCGCCGATCACGGCGATCGCCACATAACTCAGATTGCCCACGAACGCCATCGCGGGCATGATCAACCCGGAGATGAACTGAGCTCCGAAGCTCGCCTGGAACAGCTGCTCGTTCCTCTCGCGGAAGACCTGCTCGACCTCGCGCTGGCGCCCGAACACCTTGACCAGCTCATGGCCCGTGAAGGCTTCCTCGATGTGGCCGCTGAGGGCGCCGGTGTGGGACCACTGCGCGACGAACAGCTTCTGCGAGCGCTTACCGACCTGCGTCGCGATGAGTATCGAGACCGGGACGGCGACCAGGGCAATGACGGCAAGCAGCGGCGAGACGACGAACATCATCACGATCACGCCAACCACTGTGAGCAGGCCGAACACCAGCTGGCTGATGGTCTGCTGCAGGGACAGCGACACGTTGTCGATGTCGTTGGTCACGCGGCTGAGGAGCTCGCCGCGCGGCTGCTTGTCGAAGAACTGGAGCGGCAGGCGGCTCAGCTTGTCCTCGACGTCCGCCCTCAGCTTGAACACCGTGCGCTGCACCACGTCGTTGAGCAGGAAGCCTTGCATCCAGCTGAAAACCGACGACGCGACGTACAGCCCAAGCGCCAGCAACAGCACGTTGCCCAGCGCCCCGAAGTCGATGCCCTGACCCGGGATCACGTGCATCCGCGCCAGCATGTCCGCGATGTTGTTGTTGCCTGCCGCCCGGGCAGCCGCCACCACCTGCTCGTTCGTGAGCCCGGCCGGCAGCTGCCTGCCGATCGCGCCGGCGAATATCAGGTCGGTCGCCCGCCCAAGGATCTTCGGCCCGATGACCATGAAGGCGACGCTCGCCACGCCAAGCGCGAGCACCGCAATCAGCTTCACTCGTTCGGGGCTCAGACGTCCTATGAGGCGCCGAACCGACGGCCAGAAGGTCATCGCCTTCTCGGCGGGCATGCCGCCACCGCCCCAGTGCCCACCGAAGCCGCCACGCATCTGTGGACGCGGCCGTCCGTTCGCCGAGGGCAGGACGGGGACCGCGGGGCGCCCGTTCGTCGAGGGCTGCTTGGGGGCCACGGGGCGCTCGCTCATGCCGCCGGCTCCGCCGCGAGCTGCGACTGCACGATCTCGACGTAGGTCGGGCAGGTTTCCAGGAGCTCGTGATGGCGGCCGAGCCCGACGACCGCGCCGTCATCGAGCACGATGATCTGGTCTGCATCGGTGATCGTGGAGACGCGCTGGCTGACGATGATCACCGTGGCCTCGGCGGTTCGGGAATGCAGCGCGGCGCGCAGCCTGGCGTCGGTGGTGAGGTCCAGCGCCGAGAACGAGTCGTCGAAGAGGTAGATCTCGGGCTTTCGCACCAGCGCGCGGGCGATCGAGAGTCGCTGGCGCTGCCCGCCGGACACGCTCGTGCCGCCCTGCGAGATGGGAGCCTCCAGGCCGCCCATCTCCTCGACGAAGTCGCGGGCCTGTGCGATCTCGAGGGCGTCCCACAGCTCGTCGTCGGTCGCCTGCGGGTTGCCGTAACGCAGGTTGCTGGCGACGGTGCCGGTGAACAGGTAAGGCTTCTGCGGCACCAGGCCGATGCGGTTCCACAGCATCTCCGGATCCAGGTCGCGCACGCCGACGCCGTCGATCAGCACGGTGCCCGAGGTGGCATCGAAAAGCCTGGCGACGAGCGAAACGATGGTTGACTTGCCCGCACCGGTGCTGCCGATGATCGCGGTGGTCTGTCCGGCTGTCGCCTTGAACGAGATGTCGCTCAGCACGGGAGCGGCGGCGCCGGGGTACCGAAACTCGACGTCTCGGAGCTCCAGCTCGGCGCGCGAGCGCACCTCGCGGACGGGGTTCAGAGGCGGCACGACCGAGGACTCGGTCTTGAGCACCTCGCCGATCCTGTCGGCGCAGACCGCGGCGCGCGGAATCATGATCGCCATGAACGTCGCCATCATCACGGACGTCAGGATCAGCATCAGGTACATCAGGAATGCCGTGAGCGCGCCGATCTGCATCTGGCCGCTGTCGACACGGCCGGCGCCGAACCACAAGACGGCGATGCTCGAGGCGTTGAGCACCAGCATCACGGTCGGAAAGATCAGAACCATCAGGCGCCCAACTTGCAGGGCCGTTTCAGTCAGCGCCGCGTTGGCCTCGGCAAATCTTTGCGCCTCATCGCGCTCTCGCACGAACGCGCGCACCACACGAATGCCGGACAGCTGCTCGCGCAGCACCCGGTTGACGAGGTCGATGCGCTTCTGCATGGCGCGAAACTGAGGCACCATACGGACCACGATCAAAGTGATCGCAACGACCAGCACGGGGATGCAGACGACCATCAGCCATGACAGGCCGATGTCCTGGCGCAGGGCCATGATGATGCCGCCCACGCACATGATCGGAGCGGCGATCATCATCGTGCACGTCATCAGGACGAGCATCTGGACCTGCTGAACGTCGTTCGTGTTGCGCGTGATCAAGGAAGGCGCCCCGAACTGGGCCACCTCGCGGGCAGAGAACGTGCCGACCTTGTGGAAGATCGCCGAGCGCACGTCGCGGCCGAACGCCATGGCCGCACGCGCGCCGAAGTAGACGGCGGCGACTGAGCATGCGATCTGGGCGAGTGTCACCACCAGCATCCAGCCGCCGGTGGAGAGGATGTAGCCGGTGTCGCCCTTGGCCACGCCCTTGTCGATGATGTCCGCGTTGAGGCTGGGAAGGTACAGGTTCGCCATCGTCGACACCAGCTGCAAGGCGACCACGGCGAGTAGCGGCCTGGTGTAGGGCCGCAGATAGGTGCGCAGCAACCGGATCAGCATTCGAAATTGGAGGTTACGACTCCGACGGGCCTGGGCGCTCTAATAGAAGGCGGCCACCTCCAACAGGGCCACCCGACCATTCGGGCACAAATCGTCGTCTCCCGGCCGGGTGGTACGGCCAAAAGGGCACTAATGGCCGCGCCGCGTCTTCGGCGTGGGTTCTACCGCGCCGGTGGTTTGGGGGTCCGCTCCGCACGCGCGCCAGACACCCGCTCGCGCAACCTGGTCACCGTCGCTTCGACAGGCAACGCCTGCGGTTGCTCGCGCCCGAAGGCCGCGCGCCAGGCCGGCAGGTCCTCGCCGCTGAGCACCAATCGCCTCAAAGCGACGTCGATCGGAAACAGCAGGATCGCCAGGACCAGCAGCAGCTCGCCGATCGGTAGAGCCGCACGAACAGGCGGAACCGCCTCCTTGAACACCGAGGAAAGATCGGTGAGGAGCACGCCGCCCCCGGCTCGGGCGATCGCGCTCAAGGTCGCGTTGTCGGTCCCCAGGTTGCGGTACTCAGGGGAGTACGGGACGACGAGGCCGATCGTGTTCGTGTGCTTGACCGCACCCCCGACCGAGTCCGTGAAGTGCAGCAGGTAGCTTCCGACCTGGTCGGTCGGAAGGTTGCCTTCGAACCGCCCGGGACCGGTCGAGGACAGCGTCAGGTCGAGGTTGGAAAGATCGGGCGCGATTGCGCTCACGCTGACAGCCGACCCCGACGCCGACGGCGAGGTGACCAGCAGGTGCGTGTGGTCGCCCTGGACCTGCGCCTCAACCTGGAGGGCTGGATCGCCCGCTTGAGGCAGGCTGTATCGGACGATATCCCCGAAAAAGCGATTGGCCGACGGCCAGCTCAGCAGTCCTGCCGTCCAGCGCCCCTGGGCGTCGCTCGTCCAAGCGACCACGCGGCCCAGCCCGTACTGCCATGTCGCCAGCAATGGATCGCCCTGCGGGCTTTGCAACACCACATCCGCAGCGGCGCGCGGCGTCGTCGCGATGTACCCGGTGATTGCCGGAAACGAATCGAGCGGCACGCCTGGCAGAACTTCGGCCAGCGATGATAACCGCGGGGTGATGAGGCCTTCGACCACCCAGGGCTTGAGCGTCTCCTGCGTCTCCTTCAGAAAGATCTGGGGCACGTCCTGGATGCCGGAGCTCTGGTAGAAGCGCCCGTGACCCCAGCCGGCGATCGCTTGCATCAGGGCGGGGCCGCCCCTGTCGGAGCCGATGGCCACTGTAGAAACCGTGATGCCGTGGCTGTGGATTCTCTCGATGACGCCCTGGTAGTCGCCAAACGTGGCGTCCCCGTCGCCCAGCAGGATGATGTGCTTCAGCGCCGCCGTCGTGTTGGAGAGCTGCGCGTCGGCGGCGTTGAGGTCCGGTATGTAGGACGGCGGATCGCCCAGCTGCATGGCGTCGATCTGCTGTTTGACCTTGGCCTTGTCGGTCAGCGTGGTAAGTGGAAATACAACCGTTCCGTTCGTACCGTTGGTGACGCCGACCCTGTCGCGCGGGGTCAGCTGGTCGATCACGGCCTCGGCGGCGCCGCGGACGACCTGATCACCCGACCCGCTCTCGCTGCTCTCCAGGACCAACATCACCGCGACCGGCGGCTTCTGTGTGTTCTTGGGCAACAGGATCTGCACCGGAAGCGCCGTCTCCAGCGGCGTGCCCGCATAGCCGCCGGGGCCGTAGCTGTCGGAGCCGCCGATCACGACGAGGCCGATCCCAAGGTCCCGGGTCGCCGCCTGCAGCAGCGACATGCCGTCCTGGCCGAGGCTTGACGCCGGCACGTTGACAAGCACGACCCCCGAGTAGGCGGCCAGGTCGGCCGCCGAGCGAGGCAGCTGCGACGGCGCCACGGTGGCGGTGAGGATGCCGGAGGAGTGAAGGGCGGATTCCAGGCTCGCGGCGCTGCCTGGCGGGTTCTCCACCAGGAGCACGCGGGGCGGTCCCACGACCTGGATCAAGGCCTCACCGACGTTGTTCTCGGCGTACGTGTCGACGATCGGGTCGATCACCGCACGCACCGAGTGAAATCCCGTCTGCGTCGGCTGGACGGTTTGCGTCACCGTGGTGTCGCCCGCGTGCAGCTGGAGCCGAACCGTGTTGATCAGCGTGTGATCGAGGTACCAGCGCACTGTTGCCGCCGTGTCCACATTGCTCGCGATGACCGCCGTTATGTCGGCCCGCTGTCCCACGGCCGGCGAGCGTGGAGCGTCGACGCGGTCGATCAACACCTCAGCGCCCGCGGGCACGTTGATCGCCACCGCGTCCACACGCACCCCTTCGGCCTGCAGCAGGCGCGCTTCGCCAATCGCGTCGCCGAGGTTGCCCCTGCCGTCGCTCACCAGCACGACATGCCGTCGCGTATCGCTTGGCATGATCGACCCGGCCAGCTGGAGCGCTGAAGCGATGTCCGTGTAATGGGGATTCGGCTGGCTCTGCAGCCCGCTGAGCTGCGGATCGGTGCTCACGTTCAGCTCGACCAGCGGATCGCGTCCGAAGCTCACGACCCCGGCTCGGTTGTCGCCCTGACGCAATGCGAGGATGCGCTGCACGGTCGCGAG
The DNA here is from genome assembly GCA_036512415.1 of Candidatus Dormiibacterota bacterium. Taxonomy (GTDB): domain Bacteria; phylum Chloroflexota; class Dormibacteria; order Dormibacterales; family Dormibacteraceae; genus Palsa-872. The sequence continues at coordinate 29,016 of DATCAV010000171.1, forward strand.
CTCCGTGTCCTGCGCGTTTTGCACGCTTGCCGACAGGTCGGCCACGACGATCAGGGATTGCGACGATGGCGTGGTCTGCAGCTGGAAACCCGCCATCGCCCCCGTGAGCAGAACGACGATGAGGACCCGAATGCCCAGCGACGTCTGCGCGCGGCGTCGCGCCAATGGCGGCTTGAGTCGCAGCCAGATCGCCACGATCGCCACCAGCGCCAGGAGACCGGCCCCCAGGAATAGGGGCCGGGTCAGCTCAAAGCCCACGATGGAAGGCCAGCCATTCGATGACGACGATGACGAGGGCGATCAAAGCGATCCAGGGCCAGATCTCGAGCTGCCCTCGATGAAGCGCATGGACCGTTGCGGCCGTATTGACCGGCGGCAGCGTCAGACGTTCGGCCGGCTTGAGCTGGGAGATCTGCTCGGAAAAGAGATTGACGGTGAACCAGGACTTGTCGACATTCCCCGCGACGACCTGCTCGACTGTGTACAGACCGGTCAGGTCGGTGTCGCCGAAGGTGGCGATGGCATTGCTCGCCAGCGGGCGCCGGCTGTTGTCAGGACGGATGACCGTCACTGCTGTCGCGCCTGTCTCGGGGACGATCGTGACCGGCTCGTCGGGATGAAAGCTGTGGCTCGGCACGCTGGGCGGCAGCATCCATTCGCTCAGGTTCTCCACCAGGATCGGAAACGCGATTCGCAGCGGCAGGTCGGATTCGTGCAGGTCAAAACCGAACAGGGCCTGCCGAAACGGCTCGTCGCGGACCAGAACCAGCGGGGTCTGCAGGCTGGTGATGAGCGGCCGGCCGAACGCGCTGCTGCGAAGGTCCTGGCTGCGTGCGATGTGCACGTCGCGCAAATCGACGTTGGTCAGCAGCGGGTCACCTGCATCAGTGGCGCGTGTCCGGCCGATGCCGATCGCCGGTCCGCCCGCGAGAGAGGTGCCGGCCGGTGGGTCGAGCGCGATGAACGGGCCGTCTGGCAACGCATGAGGGGAGAACCGATCGAAGATGCTCATTGCGTAGGGGGCAGAGGTCTTGTAGTCGGCGGGGGCCACCACATCGAGCTGGATGTCTGCGCGCAAGCGCAGCGCTTGCTCCAGGAACACGTTGCCCGGAGTCACCAGCAGCACGCGAAACTGACGTGGAGCCCTCGCGATCGCCGTCACCGTGTCGTCCAGCGCAAAGACGTCGCTCGTGGCGACGTGGGCGGACACGAGCGTGGCGTCGGCAGGGACTGGAAGCACGAGGTCCTCGGCCTGGCCACCTGCAAGCGTCAGCGGCCGTACGTCGACCAACCGTCCGTCCGCGCGCCACTCGAGGCTGAACGAGCGAGACTGCTGGCCGAAGTTCTGCAGGTGCAGGTAGCCGGCTCGTGACTGCGCGCCGGTGCGCACGACGAGCGACGTGAGGCCGACGTTTTCGCCCGACACGCCGACACGGTGGTACTCAGCGGGGAAGGGCAGGCCGTTCGAGGAATCGGTGCGGAGCGGCCCGACGATGCCATCGCCGAAGAAGTAGGCACGCGCGTCGTCACCGGGCCTGACGAGACCGGCCGCCAGCGTCAACGCCGCTGAGAGATCAGCCTGGCCGTTGGTGGCGCTGACCTGGCCGAGAGCGCGATGAAGCGCCTGGCGATCGCCGGCCACCGAAGCCACGATCCGCGGCGTCGAACCGACGGCAATCAACGTCATCCGATCCTGCGAGCCCATCTGGTCGATGAGCCCGCCGATCTGACCCTTCGCCTCGTCCAGGCGAGACGGCGCGACGTCCCGGGCTTGCATGGACGCCGACACGTCGAGCAGCACGACCGAATGCCGGGCGAGGCTGGTGCCGGCCGAAAGGGCCGGCTGCACGGCGGCCGCCACGAGGATTGCGGCGCCGAGAAGCTGAAGCAGCAGGAGCCAGCTGAAACGCAGGCGCTGCCAGGGCACGTTGGCCTGGCGGTCGCGGATCTGGTGCGGCCACAGGTTCAGGGCAGGCACGATCCTGGTCGGCCGCCTGATCCGCAGGAAGTACAGGGCGATGATGGCCGGCAGGGTCAGCGCAAGGAATGCCGCGCCCGGCACCAGGAAGCTCATGACAGCAGGCCCAGCCTGCGCAGACTGCGCAGGACCATGTCCTCGATCGGTTGGTCGGTCGACAGCTGCGCATAGCGAAGGCCGTGGCGGTGGGCTGAGCTTTCGATCTCTTGCCCGCGATGCGCAAGGGCTTCGAGGTATGCACCCTTCGTCAGTGGGGTGGACGTGAACTCGCGCTCGACCCCCGTCTCCGAATCCCTCAGCCGAGCGTCACCTGTCCAATCGGGAGCGATCTCCTGGGGCGCCAGGAGCTGCAGGATGGCTCCCTCCTGGCGGGCGCGCCCCAGAGCCGCGATCGCTGTATCAATGGACGTTTCGCCCAACCCGTCGCTGATGAGGACTGTCATACCGGGCCGCTGCTTTCCGATCGGCCAGACGAGCCTGGCGTAATCGGTCGCTCCTCCGACCGGAAACGACTGCAGGCGAGAGAACAGCTCGGCCACGGCGCGGCGGCCTCGATACGGCGCGCCGCCCGAGGTGGGACCGACTGCAAACACGGTCAGCCGCACGCGGTCGAGCGCTGCCAGCGCCACGTAAGCGATCGCCCCGGCCAGCCGCTTGGCGGTTGCCGCCTTGTTCGGATTGCCCCAATCCATTGAGCCGCTCAGGTCGACGAAGATGCTGAGTGGCAGCTCTTGCTCCGCGACAAACAGACGCAGCATGTAGCGGTCGAGGCGGGCGTAAGCATTCCAGTCGATGAGGCGGAAGTCGTCGCCTGGCGTGTAGTTGCGAAAGTCCGCGAATTCCACCGACCGGCCGCGAGCATTCGACCGGCGCTCGCCGCCCATCCTGCCGCTGACCGCGCGGCGCACCTGCAGCGCGAGCGCTTCGAGCCGGCGCAGCAGCGGGGGATCCAGCAGGGCCGCCATGGCTATGGGCTGGCGGATTCTTTGGTCGTGCGCTCCAGGACTTCGTCGATGATCTGGTCGGTGGTGACACCATCGGCTTCCGCTTCGAACTGCAGGAAAACGCGGTGGCGCAGCGCGGGGCGCGCCACCGCGGCGACGTCCTCGAATGCGACGTTGTAGCGGCCTTCGAGCAGCGCCCGGACCTTGCCGGCGAGGACCAGCGTTTGCAGGCCGCGTGGGCTCGCGCCGTACCTGACGTATTTGCGAACGGAGTCGAGCTCGGTTCGGCTGGGGTGCGTGGCAATGATCAAGCGCCCGGCGTACCGCAGCACGTGCTCGGCGATGGGAACCTCTCGGGCGACTTGCTGGGCGGCGATGATCGATTCCGCGTCACCAATCGCGTGAAGCTCTGGAATCGTGGCTCCCGTCGTGCGCCGGGCGATCTCCAGCAGCTCCGTCTCGCTGGGAAATGGCACGAGAGCCTTGAAGAAGAAGCGGTCGAGCTGAGCCTCCGGCAAAGGGTAGGTTCCCTCGAGCTCGATCGGGTTCTGGGTGGCGAGCACAAAGAAGGGGACGGGAAGGGCGCGCGTCTCGTTGCCAACGGTGACGGTGCGCTCCTGCATGGCCTCGAGGAGCGCGCTCTGGGTTTTCGGCGTCGCCCGGTTCACCTCGTCTGCGAGCACGAGGTTCGCAAAGATGGGGCCGGGCTGGTATTCGAACTCCCGGCGCCCGGAATCCTCGCGGATGATGTTGGTGCCGACGATGTCCGCCGGCATGAGGTCGGGCGTGAACTGGATGCGGGAAAAGGTCAGGTCGAGGGCCTGGCCGAGCGAGCGGACGAGCATCGTCTTGCCCAGGCCCGGCACGCCCTCGAGGAGGATGTGGCCGCCCCCGATCAAGGCGATGACCGTGTCGCGCAGCAGCTCCTTCTGGCCGACGATCAGCCGGCCGAGCTCGGTTTCGAGGCTGGTGGCCAGCTCCGTGACCTTCTTCGGGTCGACGCGGGGTTCCTCTGCGATCACGAGGCGCCCAGCGTCGAGAAGTACTCGCGGACCAGGTCGCGCTCGCTGCCGGGAATGAGGCTCTGGTCGGTCGCGTCGAGGGCGGCCTTGCCGTAGGCCTGGACGACCTGCGTGTAAGGGGTGAGTGGAACATCCTGGCCGGGACCCAGGGGAGTCGGGTCGTTCTCGAACTGACCGGGCACCGGCTGGCCGGGAACGAAGAGCTTTTCGCTCGGCTTCGATCCCGTGCCGCTGCCCGTGCCGCTGCCGCTGTTGCCGTGGCCACTCGAGCCGCCGCTGCCCGAGCCGCCATTGCCGCTCCCGTTCCCGTTGCCGCTGTTGTTGCCGTTGCCTGGGGAGGCGCCCGGCGAGGCGCCGGCACCCGCGCCCGGCGACGCGCCGGCACCCGCGCCTCCGCTCGCGGCGGCTGCATCGCGATCCGCTTGCGCCGCCAACCCCTGGCGCGCCGCTTCGAGGCTGTTTATCGCCGCGGCCACCTGGGCGTCCGTGTTCTGCTGGGCTTGCAGCGAATCAAGCTGCGATGCCATGTCGCTCAGGGCCGCGGCGGCGGCTGCATAGTCGCCGGCCGCCAGCGCGCTCGAGGCGCGCGACAGCGAGGCGGCCATGGCCGGGTCCTGGGCGTGCTGAGCCGCCGTGGCCAGGGCTTGCGCCAGCTGCGCCCGCTCTTGCGGCGAGAGGCTCTGCAGCTGCGAGGCGAGCTCGCGCAGCGCCTGCGCGCCCTTGGCTGGGCTCGCGGTCAAGGCTTGCCCCGCCGCCTTGCCGGCTTTCGTCGCGCTGAGCGAATTGGCGAGGTTCTGCGCCGTGCTGGTACGTGCGGGCGTCTGCGGGTCGGAGAGCTGCAGCAGCTGCTGCTCAGCGGGCGATATCGCTTGCAGCGCCTGGCGAGGGTCAGGGGCCTGCCTGATCTGCTTTTCGGTGGCGCCCAGGATCTTCTGCACCTTGGGATCGGGAGGTACCGTCGTGGCGTTGGCGGCGATCTTGGCCTCGACCGCGTGAACGGCGTTGGCAGCCGCGGCCTGGCTGGCTGCGTCAGCCCGCTGCTGCGCAAGCAGCCGATCCATGGGGTTCGGCAGGATCGCCAGGAGCAAGGCGGCCACCGCCACCATGGCAAGGACGCCGACCTCCCTGCGGTTGACTCGCATCGGAAAGGCCCGTGCCAGACGGGCTCGCTTGGCGTGCTGAAGTGCGTCAAGGCGCTGGAGGTCGTCCATCAGTCCGCTGGACGCCCGGCGCTCCCACGCAGTCGAAAGGCGCTCCTTCAGCCCCAGGCTTTGGTCCGCCAGGCTCATCAGCACGCCTGGCCCCGGCCGGCTCGCCAGCCAGGCGGTGGCCGCCACGGCGAGCATCACGGGGACGCCCAGGAGGGCCAGCTGCAGGCGGCGCTCGAAGGGGACGAGCCTGGTGATCAGGAGCACGGCGCCGACCCATATTCCGGCGCCCACAGCGGCGTGCACGAAGAAGCGTGGGACGCTCGATCGTGCGTCCGATCTTCGGAGCGCCGCGACGACCGCTTCGAGCGAGCTCAACTGCTGACCTCCGGAATCGGTTCAGCTCCGGTTCGTCGCCGCCGCCACGGCAACCGGCGCACGGGTGGCAGGAGGAAGGCGCCGGCAAGCAGGGCGCAAAGACAGATGGCAAGTTGCATGACGATGGTCGCCTGCCAGTATTGCCAACCCTCGAAAAGGCCGCTCGGAATCGCTCCGCCTGGCTGAGCAATTTGCACGAAGGCGTTGGTGCTGACGATGGGGCCTATAGGGCCGCTCGAGGAGCAGGTGGTGCCACCACCCACAGTGGTTTGGCAAATAGTCCCAGGCCCGGACACGCCGTTCAAAAAGGCAGAGTTCGGATACCGAACCCCATAGCTTTGAAGCAGCTGCCCGTCGCCTGCGATCCACATCAAGGGAATGACAGGGCTGAGATACGTTATGGCCGGCGGGGCCGGGGCTTTCTTCGCATTCGGGTCGATATCGGTGGGAAAGAAGAGGCCGAACGCCAACGTCCCGACGATGAGCACGAACGCTGCCACGTATGAAACGACTGTGGCGACGAGAGAACGTCGCAGCCAGGTTGAGAACGCGATGCCCAGCGCGCCAAAGGTCAGGGCGGTGACCAGCGTGACCAGGAAGGCGTATGCGACCTGGTCGAGCTCGATGCCGCCGAACAGGAAGACGAGGCTGAAAATCGGCACCGACAGGATGAGCAGCAGGAAAACGAAGGACATCGAGGCCAGGAGCTTGCCCCAGATGATCGAGAAAGGCGCTATGCGGGTGACGAAGAGAAGGTCGAGGGTCTGGCGCTCGCGTTCGCTGCTGATGGCGCCCGCCGTGAGCGCCGGTGTGACGAACGTGAGCAGGATCACCTGGAAGCCGACCAGGACGCTGAACAGGATCTGGCCGTAGTTGGATCCGCCGATCACTCCGGAGGAGTTTGAGTACGTCAGCAAGGAGAACACCAGGAAGCCGATGCCGCCGATGAGAAGTATGTAGACCATCATCGCCAGGGGCGATTTCCACGTCCGCATCCGCGATCGGTACTCCTTGGCCACGATCGGATTCCAGAACACCGCGACGACCCGGCTCATCCCACTTCGTCCGAGGTAGCGCGCATGAACGCTTCTTCGAGACCGCCGTCGACCTGGCTGAAGCCGGACACCTTGATTCCACCTGCGGTCAAGGCCTGGAGGATTTCGGCGGCGGTCGACTCGTCGCCTTCATATGTCGCCTCGATGGCGCCGTTGGCGTTGTCAATGTCGCGGACGGCCGCGAGCGTTTTGAGTACCTCCACCGCTGCCTCTCGATCGCCGACGACCGCGATTCGCAAACGGCGCCCGGCCGAAAGTTGCTTAACGACCTCTTGCACCGAACCGGTGGCCCGCATGCGGCCGTGGTCGATGATGCCGATCATCGTGCACAGCTCGGTCAGCTCGGGAAGGATGTGGCTCGAGATGATGATCGTCTTGCCCATCCGGCGCAGCTCCTTGAGGATCTCGCGCATGTCGACGCGCGCCCTCGGGTCGAGACCGGACGCGGGCTCGTCAAGCAAGAGCACCACCGGATCATGGACCAGCGCCCGCGCGAGGCACAGCCGCTGTTTCAAACCGCGCGACAGGGTATCGACCATCTGGTCTCGCCTCTCGGTGAGCCCGATGAGCTCGAGCAGCTCGGCCACGACCTTGGTGCGCCTCTGCTTCGGCTGGCGGTAACACGCGGCGTAGAAGTCCAGGTACTCGGCCACAGTGAGCTGGTCGTAGACCCCAAAGAAATCGGGCATATACCCCAGGCGGCTGTGGACGAGGTCGGGCTGCTTGGCAACATCCACGCCGCCGATCGAAGCGTGGCCGCCGCTCGGCTCGAGCAGCGCGGCCAGAATTCGAAGGGTGGTCGTCTTGCCGGCGCCGTTCGGCCCGACAAAGCCGAAGATCTCACCTTCGGGCACCTCGAATGAGACGTGGTCGAGGGCCGTCCTCTTTCCGTAGACCTTGGTCAGGTTCTCGGCAGTGATCAACTCACGGTCCCCGTCAGCGAGACTTGCCCGAAGACGACCTGGGTGCCGCCGGCCGCGACCTGGAGCCTCACCTCGCCTGAGGTTGGATTGATCGCGGCGGAAGGCACTGGCGTGACGCCGCCTAAGGTGAAGGTCACCGGGATCCAGGCGGACCGCTGCCAGTCCCACGCGTTGGCCTGAAGGTTTTGGGACGGGCCGCCCGCGACCGGCCCCTTGGGACTCGAAGACGTCGAGTCGATGGAGGCGCTGTCCAGGTGAGCTCCCGGAGCGAGCACCGGCGTGAAGTCGTACGTCACGGTGCCGTTCGTCATCAGCAAAGCGCCCGGCTGCGCCGGCTGGCCGTCGCCGTCGATGTCGGTGAA
>DATCAV010000172.1:0-5282 GCA_036512415.1 Candidatus Dormiibacterota bacterium
TCCCAAAGGCCACGATCGAAGCTTCACCGCGGCTGAGACCGCCACGGCGAGCCCAGTTATCGACCCGGCGGCCAGGGCGATCGAGGCCAGCCAGCCGTCCGTCAGGCGCGCCGCGCCGACTGCCAGGAGCGCGAAGAGCCCGGCGAAGGCAAGTCCGGAGGCTCCCAGGGTCACAATCGGCCGCCGCGATCGCACGTAGATCATCGACGCCCCACAAGCAAGTAGTTTAGGCGCCCCCGTGACACGCGACGCCCGGGGGCCGCATGATGTTCGGACCCCCTCATTGAATGCCCGGGGTGGCAGAGGATTAGGAGTGGAACACATGGACGTGATGACCCAGCGCGCGGATATCGACGCCGCTGTTTCGGGCAAGACCGTATGCACGATCTTCGGCGAGGCGGCCAAAACGTGGGGCGACCTTCCGGCGCTCCGCTGGAAGCGCGACGGCGAATGGCACAGCCTTGACTGGAAGGGCTATCGCGCTGAAGTCGCCGCAGTGGCGCTGGCCCTCAGAGGGCTCGGCTTCGGACCCGGCCAATTCGGGCTGATCATGGCGCGCAATGTCCCCGAGCACGTGATCGCCGACCTTGGCATCGTCCACGCGGGCGGCGCTGCGGTCAGCGTTTACAACACGCTCGCGCCCGGGCAGGTCGAGTACCTCGCCAATCATTCCGAGGCGACGGTTGCCTTCGCCGAGGACGAGGCATACCTGGCGAAATTCCTCCAGATTCGAAAGTCGACGCCGAAATTGCGCCACCTCATCCTCATCCACGGCGCGGCGCCCGAAGGCGTGCTTTCGTGGGATTCGCTGGTCGCCGAAGGGCGAGCCGCATATAAGCGGGACCCTGGCGCATTCGAGGCGGCCTCACGGGCCGTGGGCCCCGAGGACACCGTCGGCCTGATTTACACGTCGGGCACAACCGGTCCTCCCAAGGGCGTCGTCTATTCACACAACAACATCGTGTGGACCCTGGAGTCGGCTCGCCGCGTCCTGGAGCTGCACAACGAGACCCTGGTGAGCTACCTGCCACTCGCTCACGTGGCAGAGCGCTTCACTTCGCAATGGGGAAGCATTTACAACGGGCACGAGGTGTACCTGTGCCCTGACGTGGCCGAGCTGTTGCCTTACCTGCTTGAAGCGAGGCCGACAGCGTTTGTCGGGGTGCCGCGGGTCTGGGAAAAGCTCATGGCCGGCATCCACGCTGGCCTGGGTGCCGAGCCCGACGAAGCGAAGCGTCAGATGGCGCAAGGAGCGTTGGCCGCCTCCATTCAGGCGTACAGGCTGAAGCGCGATGGTCAGCCCGTGCCTGCCGAGCTCGCGTCGGTGGTGGAACGCGCCCAACCGCTGTTCATGCTGCTGCGCTCAAAGATCGGCCTGGAACGCTGCCACCTGGCCGTCACCAGCACAGCTCCCTGCCGGCCTGAGGTGCACGAGTTCTGGGCCGCGCTCGGCCTGCCCCTGTACGAGGTCTGGGGAATGAGCGAGCTGACTGGGCCGGCCACATCGGTGCCGATCGACGATCACCGCGCGCCGTCCGTCGGCGTGCCGCTGCCCGGAGTTGAGGCGCGCCTCGGCGAGGATGGCGAGCTCTTGATCCGGGGCGGGAACGTGATGGTCGGCTACTACCGCGACCCGGAAAAGACGGCTGAGGCGATCGACTCCGACGGCTGGGTGCACAGCGGCGACATCGCCCAGCTGGGGCCGGACGGCCACTACAGGATCGTCGACAGAAAGAAGGAGCTGATCATCACCTCGTCAGGTAAGAACATCTCGCCCGCCAACCTCGAGGCGGTGGCCAAGTCGAGCCCGATCATCGGGCAGGCCGTCGCCATCGGCGATGGGCACAGCTTCATCACCGTGCTGGTCGTGCTGGACCCGCAGGTGGCCCCGATGTGGGCGAAAGCGCACGGGATCGCGTCATCGTCCATGGCCGAGCTGGCCGAGCATCCTTCCACGATCGCGGAGGTCCGGCGCGCGCTTACCGTCGCCAACACTCACCTGGCACGGATCGAGCAGTTCAAGAGGTTCACGATCCTGCCCGCCGAATGGTCGCCTGAGTCGGAGGAGCTGACCCCGACGATGAAGCTGAAGCGTCGCGTCATCCATACCAAGTACAAAGACGAGATCGACGCCATGTACGGCGATCCGCCTGGAGGCCATTCAGTCGACGCCGAGCACAACGGGAGCGCGGCTGCAGGCTAGTCCCGCGACTTTTTCGCGGTTCTCGCTGCACTCGGTTTGACCGAGAGCACGGCTTCGGTGAAAAGCCTCGTGGCGAGCCGGCTCCTGGGCTCGCCCGTCCGGTTGGCGAGCGTGGCCAGCCGCTCGACGACGCGCGGCTCCACGCTGAGCCGGTACAGCTGCTTGACGACTGGAGTCTTGTCCTTCATTCGGACCTCCTGAACTTCTTGGTCGGGCGGTAAGAATCTTCGGAGGCTCCGGATCGCTCGGCAATCGTGGTTGTTAAGGCGGGTTTGGCCTGACAGAATTGCCGCGGGTTGGAGGGGGACGCGCGGTGGCACCACGGCCGGACCCTGGCCGCGGGGCAGGTGGCCGAGTTCAAGGTGTGGGCGGAGCTGGTCCGTCAGTCGCTGGGCGGCCTGCACGTGTTTCTGCCGGTGCGAGACCTGGGGATCGATGGGGTCGTGCACCGCCTCGCGGACGGCAGCTACTTCGCCATCCAGGTCAAAGGGCGGACAGAGCTCACCCCCACGGGTCAGGTCCACATCACCGTCACTGCGAGCAGCTTTGGCGACGGTGAGGCGCTCCTCGTTGCTGTGCTGGCCGAAGGGGAGCAGCTCGGACCGATGGTTCTCGTCGTCGCCGAATCGAAATTTCGTGAGCTGGCCGTGCACAACGTTGTGGATGGGCGCGAGTACCTGACCGCGGCATTCGAGATGCACCTCGGTGGAAAGTCGCGGTGGGCGCCGTTCCTCGTCGAGCGCGAGCGATTGGCTGAGCGGTTCGGGTTGGGGTTGGCCCAGGTTGAACGGGGTGAGGTCGCACCGGCTGCCCGCGTGGATCGCGGGCGTGAGGGTTTTCTTGGCGAGATCGAGGTCGTCAGGCGGCTTGCGGAGGCCGAGTCGCTCAACCTGTTTCGACCCTTTCCTGACCTGGAGACTGTCGAGGTGCTCGCGCGGCACGTTGTGTCGCATCGCTTTCTCGGGTTGCAGGTGAAGACCGTTGGCTGGGATGAGGCGCATCTCGAGAATCGGATTTACGTCAGGCGGTCGAGCTTTCGGCCTTCGCCTTCGACATTTGTCAGTGTGCTGGGGTGGAATCGCGATGCCGGTCGGTTTGAGGATGACCTGTTGCTGATTCCGAGCGAGGACGTTCATCGCATAGCGCGCGTCGAGGGCGAGTGGATGATGCTGGAGCTCGAGCCGGGCGGCGCGACGCATCGGCGGTTGGAGAGATTTCGCACTTCCTTGCTTGCGCTTGGTTCGACGATTGAGTCGATGTTGGTGTGAGTGACTGGCGTGAGTGAGGTGTTTGGCAGTCGAAATGCCCCCCTTTCGGCCCTGCGGGCCATCTCCCCACAATCAACTCCTTCACAATCTCTTTTGCCTTGATTGATCGCGGTCGGCTGGGTCAGCTTCTTGAGCGCGAGCGCGCCGCTTACAAGGAGCGCAATCCTCGGTCCTTTGCCGCTTACACCGGCGCAAAGCATCTCTTTGGGCGCGTGCCCATGACCTGGATGAACAAGGCGGCAGGCGGCTTTCCCCTTTACGCCGCGAAAGCCTCAGGTGCACGAGTTGAGGACATCGATGGGCACGTGCTCATCGACTTCTGCCTCGGAGACACCGGCGCCATGGCCGGCCATTCGCCCAAGCCGATGGTCGACGCGGTGCTCGAGCAGATTGCAACCAGGGGCGGCGTGACCACGATGATGCCCACCGCCGATGCCGATTGGGTCGCCACCGAGCTAGCGCGCCGGTTCGGCCTGCCTTTCTGGAGCTTTTCGCTGACCGCGACCGACGCCAACAGGTGGGCGATCAGGCTCGCTCGCGCGATCACGGGCCGCCCGAAGATCCTGTTCAACAGCTACTGCTATCACGGCACCGTCGACGAGTCGCTGATCGTTGTCGGACCCGATGGCCGCGGCACCAGCCGCGAGGGCAACGTCGGCGCGCCCTCCGATGTCACGACGACCAGCCGGGTTGCCGAGTACAACGATCTCGAGGGATTGGAGCGCGAGCTTGCTCACGGCGACGTCGCCGCGATGCTAATGGAGCCGGCGCTCACCAACATGGGGATCGTGCTGCCTCACGATGGATATCTCGCCGGCGTAAGGGCGCTCACGAAGAAGTACGGGACCCTTCTCATCAACGACGAGACCCACACCTTCTCGGCTGGACCAGGCGGCGCGACTCGGGCCTGGGGACTGGCGCCTGACATGCTGACAATCGGCAAGGCGATCGCGGGCGGGATCCCTGTTGGGGCGTACGGAATGTCCGACGAGCTTGCCCACCACCTTGCGAATCGAGCTGACCTGGATATGGTCGACGTGGGCGGTGTCGGCGGCACCCTGGCCGGCAACCCGGTTTCGATCACCGCGGCGCGTGCGACGCTCGAGCATGTTCTAACCGACAAGGCGTTCGAGACGATGATCTCGCTGAGCACGCGCTTCACAGCCGGTGTGCAGCAGGTGATCGACACCCACGAGCTGCCCTGGTCGGTGAGCCAGCTGGGGGCGCGAACCGAGTACAGGTTCACCTCGCCACCTCCGGCCAACGGGACGGAGTCTCATGCAGCGACCGACGGAGAGCTCGAGGACTACCTACACGTCTACCTGGCGAACCGCGGAATCCTGATGACGCCGTTCCACAACATGTCGCTGATGTCGCCGGCGACGACCAGGGAGGACGTGGACAGGCACCACGAGGTTTTCAGCGAAGCAGTGGGTGAGCTGGCCGGCGCGTGAGTCAGTTTTTAAGCTTTGACCGCAGGCTCGAGATCTCTGCGGCCGGCATGCCCGCCGCCTCCAGGTAGCCCTCGACTCCTCCCCACCTCTGTTCCAACCGCTCCAGCACCGCGACGATGCGCTCGGGTGGGCAGCGCAGGTCTTCGCGCATCTTCTCGAGCTGCGCTGGTGGCGCCGCCGCCAGCCATTCCTCATATCGCGTCGCCATCTGAGAGTCGGTCTCGGCGTAATCCGCCGCGATCGAGTCCAAATCGACTCCGGCCAGCGCCAGGCTCATCGCCGCCACCATTCCCGTCCTGTCCTTGCCGGCAAAGCAATGGAAGACGGCTGCGCCTTCGGTCCTAGCAAGGGCCGTGA
>DATCAV010000173.1:0-6670 GCA_036512415.1 Candidatus Dormiibacterota bacterium
GATCAACGCCGCGTAGTCGTACTGATGAAGATGGAAGGCGAAAACGAGGGATCCCAGGAGGCCTAACGCGAACACAATATTCAGATCGGCGCGCCTTCGCCACGCGATCATGAGTGCCGCGATCCCCTGAAGAGCCTCAAAGGCATAGGACAGCAGGCCTGTGCCGAAGACGTACGCAAGCGTGTAGTGGGCCTGCCCGGTATCGGTCTGCCCATACTCGAGCGTCTGCAGCCAGTTGTTGAGACCTGAAGGCCCGAGCGCCAGCACGCAAGCGATGGCAAGCACGCTGCAGACAGCAGCCCAGCTCAGGAAGGGCCGGTAGCGGCCGCTGACCGCCAGCGCCAGCGGCACCAAAATCACGGTATGCGGCTTGAGCGCAGTGGCCAGCGCGAGGGCAGCGCCGGCGGCCAGAGGCCGGTCTTTCGCGCACAGCCACCACGCGGTGGCGAGCAATCCGACGATGACGAGCGTCGGCTGGCCGAAGTAGAAGGCGTCCAGCACCGGCCACAGAGCGAATGCAGCCAGTAGCAAGGCGAATTTCCTGAGGCCCGAATACGGCGCGGCGATGTGCCAGGCCCAGACCAGGGCCGCAAGCGACACGGCGCTCCACACGACATAGGCGACCGGCAGCGGCAATGCGGTGAGGGGCGCGATCACCCACGCGAAAACCGGCGGGTTGATGAAGGGCAAAGCGGGATTGATGTAGTTCTGACCGGCTGGGAATGAGGCAGAGAGCGCGCGCAGTGTCTGCAGGTCGTAGATGCTCGCCCACCCATAACGCAGGCCTGCCTGGGCGGCGACGTAAAAGATGCGGAAGTCCGGGTGTACCGGCTGCTTTACAAACAGGATGATCCAGGTGGCAACGTCATAAAGGGCGGCCCACCCGGCGATGAGGGCGGCCGAGGCAAGCCACAGGGGCGGCCGCGGGGTGTGCGATGCCAGGGGATTCACGAAACACCGGCAATTCTCCAACACCGGCAGGCAGGCTGCTGTTGCAGCAGAGGGGGGGTCTCCACCCGGCCCGAAGCCGGGCGGAGACTAACGGAGTAGTTGTTTGTTTGCCGCTGTCTTAGCCAAGGGCGGCGACGACGTTCGAGAACACGTTCGCGATCTGGTTTCCCATGGTTAAAAGAATCACGATGACGACGATAGATACGAGAACCAGGATCAACGCGTACTCGACCATTCCCTGGCCTTGCTGCTTCCGGGTGCGGCTGAGGGTTCGCCAAGTCATTTCATTCACCTCCTTCTGTTCGCGTGTCGCGAGCAAGCATTTATTTGTTCTTTTTTGGGGGAGTGGGATGCGGGTGCGATGGGGGAGTGGGGTGCGCGGTTGGTTTCCCCTTGCCCGGTGGCGGCCCTGGCGTGTGATCGCCATGAGCGGGAGTTGGCGTAGCGCGGTGCTCAGCGCTTGAGTCTTGGCCGTGTTGAGAGGCAAACGAGCTCACGCACTCGCCGATGCCATGTGAGCCTGGCGCCAGCGCATCCTTGCATGTGGTCACCTGCTCGACGACCTGTTTGCCCCAATCGCTCGGACTGGTGCTGCCTGTGATCACCGACTCGCCCACGCCTGCCGCTCCGACAGCGAGAGCGCCGGCCGCAACCGCGATGGCGGCCTTGGTCGTGAGCACCGCCGCGACCTTGGCGATGAGCGGCAGATGGGTCCCGGCCTTGACGTAGGCCGCGTGATACTGCGCCTGCGCCGGCAGGGGGCTGGGTCCGATGTGCGCGGAGGCGTTTTGCTGGAGCTGCGAGTCCAGCCAACGGTCGAAGCCTTGGTCGCCAGAAGCGCTCATTTGTCAGTAGGGACTGTCGGAGAGCTGGAAGTACCCATTCCCGCCTCGAAGCGGTCGCCCAGGCGCATCCGAAGGCGGGATTTGGCCGCGGCCAAGCGCGACGCCACGGTCCGCTCAGGGATCCCGACCGCCGCTGCGATCTCCCGGTTGGTGAAGCCGTGCAGGTGGCGAAGCACGAGGGCCGCGGCTTGCTTGGGCGGCAGCGCCCTCAGCTCTCGAACGAGGTCCGGCTGCATGACCTCGGTCGGATCCGCTTCTCTCGGGCGGCCCAGGCGCCTGATCACCTCGCCGATCTCATTGAGGCGTTCGCGCCGTCGATGGGTGAAGGCGACGTTCAGGGCGATCCGGTACAGCCAGGCCTCCGCCGGCGCTTCCTGCTTCCAGCTCTTCCAGGCCTTGAACGCGCGCAGGTAGCCCTCCTGGGCCGCATCCTCTGCGGCCGCCGGGTTGCGTAGGATCAGGACGAGTGAGGCGAATACGCGCTGATAGGTCGCCCGGTATAGGCGGTCGAAGTCTTCCTTGACTCCCGGGCGATAGCGGGCATCCCGCGAGCTCTGTGAGCTCGCAGCCCGAGCGTCAGCGGTGCGCGACAAGTTGCTCCAGCGAGTCGACGAGCCGCGGTCCCGGCCGGTTGAAGTAGGCGGATCCATCCAGCACGACAACGCGGGCGGCGCCCACCTCGTTGATGTTGGTTTGAACCAGCGCGGCTTCCTCCAGCGCACGCTCGCGGGTGAATCCGCACGGCGCCAAGATCAGCAGCTCAGGTCGAGCAGCGACCACGTCGGCCCACGATAACGCGATGGAAGGGACGCCCGCGCGCGCGAGGGGGTCCTCGATTCCCGCCAATGTGAGCAAATCTGGCGTCCAGTGCCCGGCGCGGTAAGGCGGGTCGATCCACTCCAGAAACACACCACGAACAGGTCCTTGGCGCTGGGCTACGCGCGATGCGGCCTCTAGACGAGAGTTCAATTCCGCCATCAGTGGCGCGGCGTCGGCGCCGCAGGCCGCTGCCAGTTCCGTGATGTCGGCGAGCACGTCGGCCAGCGAGTGGGGGTGCTGGCGGATCATCGGTATCCCGTCCAGGTCCTGCGCCACCTGGTCTGCCGACACTGCGCAAACCCGGCAGACGTCCTGCGCGATCACCAGGTCGGGACGCAGCTCGCGGATCGCTTCCGTATCGACGTGATAAAGCGAACGGCCCTCGGCCGCCGCCAGCGACACCGCCACTTCGATGCCGCCGCTGTCCTTGTCCTCGAGCCCGAGCGTCGATCGCGTGACGATGGGGAGCGATGCGGCCTCGGGCGGGTAATCGCATTCGTGGGTAACGGCCACCAGTTGGTTGCCTAGGCCCAGCGCGAATAGTGACTCGGTGGCGCTCGGCAGGAGCGAGACGATCCTCAAGGCGCCGGCGCGAGCTGCCTCGTGGTGGCCGCGCGGGTGCGTAGGATCCGGCGCGCCCTGATCACCTCGGCGACCGACCAGGCCTGCATCGGGCAGCCGGTCGCGCGGTGTGGTGCGTCGCCGTCGGCGGTTTCGGACACTGAGCCCAATCCCCATTCCCACAGGTGCTGCTCGAGCCCGTCGAGCACGCCGGTGACAGGAATCCCCGTCCGGAGTGCCGCCTCGACGTAGGGACCTATTAGCCAGGGCCACACGGTGCCCTGGTGATAAGCCGCGTCGCGATCGATGACTCCGCCCCGGTGCAGCCCGCGATACGCCGGGTCGCTGGGCGCCAGCGATCGCAGCCCAAGGGAGGTCAGCAGCTCCGCGCCCGCGACCCGCACGAGGTTCGCATCGAGCAGCGGGGCGTGGGGGAGTGAGATCGCCAGCAGACAATTGGGTCGTACCTGAAGGTTGTCGGGATCGATGACGTCGGCGCAGCCCGACGGCCCGACGAAATGGTGCTTGAAGGATTCTCGCGCCAGCTGCGCGAGCCGCCGCAGGTCGGTCGTGTCGTGTTTGAGCCTCTCCTCGAGGGTTGCGACAGTCCCCACCGCATTGATCCACAGTGCGTTGATCTCGACGGCTTTGCCCGCCCGCTGGGTGACCGGCCTGCCATCGACGCGCGCGTCCATCCAGGTCATGGCGACGCCGTCGGCACCCTGCCGCAGGAGGGAGTCGGTGGGATCGACCTTGATTCCGTAGCGAGTCCCCGAGAGGTGATGTTCGATCACCTCGCGCATTGCCTTGGACAGCTCGGCGGCGAGCTCGTGATCGCCCGTCCTTTGAACGTGGCGGCCGACAGCGTGCAGGAACCAGAGCGTGGCGTCCGCGCTGTTGTACTCCGTCTCGCCCGTGTCGCTCGTGTTGGCGAGCATCCCCTCCGACAGGGTTTGCGCGGCGCGAAGCAGGAGCTTGCGGCCTTCCTCATGGCGACCGGTGTCGAGGAACAACCCCTCGTACGAGGTCATCGTGTCCCGCGACCACTCGCCGAACCACGGGTAGCCGGCCACGACCATCGGACCTTCGACGATGAATTGATCCGCCGCGACCGCCAGCATTCGATCGACCTCGCCCACCGCATGCGCCGTCGCGATGAGAGCTCCCGAGCGGTGCTTGGCTTTGGCGAAGATCGCTGCCGGGCGTCGCGGCGGCATGCCCGGCGATCCCGCCCAGGCGACGAGCTCGTGAGCCTCGCCCGGCTCGAGCTCGACGGCGAAATGGCCGGCGTGCCAGAGGTCTTCTGTGCTGCTCAGGCCACGCTCGGCCTCGACTCGGTAGTGGACCCCGCGGTACCACTCACCTCCGGCCACGTAACCCGCTCCCGCCACCCGGTAGGCGTCCTCGAATAGAAAGCCGTCAGCGGCGACGGCGACAGCCGGCGCGCCGTCGGCGAAACGCTCGCCGTGCGCGTCGCGCCAGGTGCAGAGAGCATGCAGCTCCAGGGAGACGGGGCCGGGCGCCCTGATCACGCGGTGGACGACAGCTACCGATGCGCGCCCGTGATCCATCGCGATCTCGCGCTCGATGGCGACGTCGCCGATGGTCCACCGCCAGCGCGGCAATCCCTCGTCCAGCTCGAAGCTTTCGAGGTGGACGTGGCCGTTCGGGTCGATGGCTCCAGAGGACCACTCATGCACGGCCAGGGGAATCCGCCGGTCGCCGATGATCAGGATCGGGTCGATGGCGGCAAGGCCGAGCATGCGGCCGGCAGGTGGGCGGGTGGCGACGACGAGCAGCCCGTGATAGCGGCGGGTGCGGAGCCCGCTTACAGTGCCCATGGCATAGCCGCCGAGCCCGTCGGGCACCAACCACTCACGCTCGGAGGCAGCATCGAGATTTCCGCAAAGCTGGCGCCCAAATCTCACGGGGGTAAGTGTGAGGGTGTGGCCCGAGGGCCGGCCGAGATATTGGGCGCCGAAGATCCGGTTGGCATCTCGGGCCGCACCTTCGGCGTGCGCGGCGAATACGGCGCGAGCCTCGTCCTACGTCACGGGCTTTACGTATTACGTGGACGGCGGCCTGGTGCGCTACTCACAGCCTTTGTAGGGGGCTAGCGCTTATTGTGGGCGCGTGGCGCTTGGGTTCCCAGAATTCGTAACTTGCGCCGCTGATCGCCCGTTCCTTCTGGCGTGGCAGGGTTGGCCGGGGTCTCCCCGGCCATGACTTTGTTTCAGTCGCCCCACAGTCATCGCTTGGAGAATCGAATCCTTAATAAGCCCCATCGATATGCCGGAAGGTGAGCAGGCGCTCGCGAAGCGACCGCCGGTGAGAGGGAACCATTTGGGTTCCTTCTCACATCTCAAGCTCGGGGTAGGAGCTCTGGTTGTCCTTCTGGCGGTTGCCGGCTGCGGCTCTGCCCCCACGGCCGTCGCGACCCCGACCCCCTCCGACGTCGCGACCCCCAGTCCCAGCGCCTTGCCAACAGTCAGTCCCTCGCCGCTGCCGCCGCCCAGCCCGGTGCCTGTCCCCTCGTGGGCGGTCATGAAGGCCGCGTGCACGGGCCAGGCGAGCGCCCGCGAGGCGATTCTCGTGATGAAGGCCGCCCCGGCCACCAAGATCCTCGCTGACGTCACCGACCCCTTGCACCCAAAGACGATTTGCAAGCTGAGCGGCGGCTGGTCGCCCGTCCTGGTGACCGACAGCGAGATCTCTTGGGCAGCGAGCGAGCACCGGCCGGGGACGGCAGGCACGAGCGCGATCGTCACGCTCGACCTCTTCTCAGGCACCGCCTCTGTGGTCGTGACCTGGCAGGGCGGCGGTTACCTCGACGGTGTCCATGCCTGGAGTCCTCACCGGGACCTTCTCGCGTACCTGGAGTCCGACACGACCGGGGTCGACCTTCACCTGCTGAGCGGGGGAGGGGACAGGGTAGTCGCGTCCCTGGGCTCGGTCCCCGGGCGCGGCATCAACGTGAGCGAGGACGACACTTTCCTCCAGTTCTCGCCCGACGGGGCTTATTTCGCGCTGGAGCAAACCTTCACGACCACCGGGCCGCACCTCCAGGTGAGGCGAGCGACCAACGGAGCGCTGGCTTACTCCCTGGCCTCGGCGACCATGGCCACCTGGGGCACCACTGGCAGCAAGCTCTACTTCAGGCACCTCCAGGCCGGGACCATCTACGCCTGGGACCCGGTCGGAGGACTGACGCAGCCGATCGGACAGTCGCTCGTCTGGATCAAACCGCGCGCGGACGCAGGTGACGACTACCTCGCGTTTACAGTGCGGGACGCTACCGGCGCTCCGCACGTGTGGCTGTACGGGCACGGCGGGCGGTCAGGGACCCAGCTGCCGAATATCCGGTCCTCTCCTGAGTTCTTGACCGCGAGCCAGATCTTCTACATAGAGGAAGCGTCGTGTGGGGTGAACTGCGGTCCGGGGCCGGCGACCCAACCTGATGGCAAGACCTTCATCTACGACATCAGCCACCAGCT
>DATCAV010000174.1:0-7192 GCA_036512415.1 Candidatus Dormiibacterota bacterium
CTGCGCTTCGAGGATATCGAGGCCGGCGAGCCGGCGGACGGCTCAGTCCGGATCGCTGTCCGCGCCGCCGCCATCAACTTCCCCGACGCCTTGATGGTCGCCGGCACCTACCAGTCCAAGCCCGCCCTCCCGTTCGTGCCGGGTGTCGAGATCAGCGGCGAGGTGATCTCAGCGCCGGAGTCGTCCGGATTCAAGGCCGGCGATCGCGTGATGGCACTCCTCGACAGCGGCGGCCTCACCCGAGGCGGCTACTCGCAGATTGCCGACGCGGCGCCATCCGCCGTCTCCCCCATGCCCGCCGGCATGTCGTTCGAGGATGCGGCCGGCTTCACTCTCACGTACCAGACGGGCTGGTTCGGCCTGCACCGCCGCGCCAACCTGAAGCCCAACGAAACCCTGCTGGTCCACGCCGGAGCCGGTGGCGTCGGTACCGCGGCCATTCAGCTCGGCAAAGCCGCCGGGGCCATGGTCATCGCGACCGCCGGCGCCAACGAGAAGCTCGAGGTGTGCAAGCGCATGGGCGCCGATCACGCAATCAATTACAAGACCCAGGATTTCGCCGAAGAGGTGAAGAAGCTGACCGGCGGGCGCGGCGCCGACGTCATCTTCGACCCGGTTGGCGGCGATGTGTACGACCGCTCGACCAAATGCATCGCGTTCGAAGGCCGCATCGTCGTCGTCGGCTTCACATCGGGCCGCATCGCGCAAGCGGCGACCAACCACGTGCTCGTCAAGAACTACTCGGTGGTCGGCTTGCATTGGGGCCTGTACAACACGCGCGCCCCGGAGCTCATCGCCCCTGCCGCTCGTGCCCTCTTCGATCTTTATGCGGCCGGAAAGATCAAGCCGCTCATCTCTGCTCGCCTGCCGCTGGCCGAGGCGCCGGCCGCGCTTGCATCTGTCGCCGGGGGCAAGAGCACCGGAAAGGTCATTCTCACCACATGAGAGGGCTCCGCATCGCGCTCGCGGCGGCCCTGGCCGTGCTGGTGCTGACGACAGTCGTGGTCGCAGTCGTCGTCCTGGCCCCTTTCGGCGGCGGCTCTGCGCCCGAGGTGCTCGCGCATGACCAGACCCTGAGCTTTCCGATTGCGCAGGACGTTGCCGATTTCGACCCAGCTCAGATATCGGCGCCATCTGACGTCGAGGTGCTCCGCAACGTTTTCTCCGGACTGTACAAATTCGATCAGAAGCTGCAGGAGGTTCCCGACCTGGCGATCTCTCCTCCCATCGTGTCAGCCAGCGGGCTGACTTACACGTTCCAGCTGCGGCACGATGCCAAGTTCTCCAACGGCGACCCCATCACCGCCGACGACTTCATCTACAGCTGGAACCGCGCTGCCGCGAAGCAGGGCGACTACGCGAGCCTCTTTCAGCCGATCGTGGGCTACCAGGCGGTGGCGGACGGCCGCTCGACCAAGTTGAGCGGACTTGCCAAGCTCGACGCCTATTCATTTACCACCACGTTGTCCAGGCCGGCGGGTTATTGGACCACCACCGTCGCGCTCTGGCCCTTCTGGGTCGTCGACAGCAAGGTGATCGCATCAGCCGGTGACAGTGTCTGGTTCACTCAGCCTCAGACGCTCATCGGCAGCGGCCCCTTCCGGATGACCGCGCGGTCTGCGGGACAGGCTCTCGACTTCGAACCGGTTCCGCACTGGTACGGCGGATCCACGGGCGCCATCACGCACGTGCACATCAAGGTCATCGCCGACCAGTCGCTGCAGGTCACCGGGTATGAGTCCGGTGTCTACAGCCTCATCGGCTATGCGCGCCAGGGCCTGCCTCCGACCGCTGCGGTTCGGTACACGGGTGACGCGAAGTTGAAAGGCCAGCTTCAGCTGATACCGTCGGGCCTCACTTTCTGGGCGGGCTTCAACATCAGCACCGGGCCCTTTGCCGGTGTCGCGAACGGACTGGCCGGGCGCCACGCCTTTTCGACCGCGATCGATCGGAACGCGCTCGCCGCGGCGGTGTGCAACCAGGGGACTGCCTGCGTGCCCGCCACCGGCGGGGTGATCAGCAAGGGTCTGGCCGGCTACATCGGGGACGGCGCTGACGTGAACACCAAGTTCGATGCCGCTGCCGCGAAGGCCGAGCTGCAGAAGTGGGATCCGAAAGGAACCAAGGTGAGGGGCCTTACCTACACCTATGACACCGACCCTTTCAACAAGGCGGTGTGCGCGAACCTGGTGGCGCAGTGGCAGAAGAACCTGGGCGTTGCCGTCAAGTGCGTCGAGGTCGATCGCAAAACCTATTTCGATAAGCGCAATGGCAAGTGCGCGTACCCAATGTTCAGGCAGAGCTGGAGAGCTGACTACGACAACCCGCAGAACTGGTTCGACTATCTCTTCGTCGCTGGAGCGGCCTCAGGGGGTTCGTGCTACTCGAATCCAATATTCGACAAGTCGGTTAAGGCGGCGGACGCGAAGCCGCTCACGACCGCGCTCGCGGACTACAAGGCTGCGGGCCAGACGCTGATCAGTCATGTCGCCTTCGCCGGCCTGGTGTACGGAGTGCAGGAGTACCTCGTGCATCCGTGGGTCAAGGGGGTCGGCGGCAACGCGCTATACGACTTCGCTTGGACCGACGCGAGGATCCTCAAGCACTAAGTCCGTACGATGTTCGAGCTATGAGTGTTGTTGGGATAGGCCATCGGCGGCTCGAAGGGGCCGAGAAGGTTTCCGGGGCGACGCGCTTCACGGCCGACGTCGACCTGCCAGGCCTGCTGCACGTCCAGCTGGTGCTGAGCCACCAGGCCAGCGCGAACATCCGCAGCATCGACACCACCGCTGCGCGCTCTGTGCCTGGCGTCATCGATGTGGTCACCGGCGCCGACCTGCCGAGCAACAGCGCGCCAAGCCCCGAGAAACCGCTTGCGGTGGGTCGCGTCTTTTATGTAGGCCAGCCTGTCGTGGCCGTCATCGCCGAAACCGAGACCGCGGCCGCCGATGCGGCGGCGCTTGTCGACGTCGACTACGAACCGCTGCCCGTGACAGTCGACCCCGCCCTTGCGATGCGCGAGGGCGCGGCCAGAGTGCTCGACGCGGAAGAAGAGGCTGACGCCGCCGACGCATCGATGCACGGCGCGGGCACCGACACCGAGTCAAACGGCGCGTCCCCGCGCAGGCCGGCCAACGTCAGCGCCGTCGTCAACCTCAAGCGGGGCGACACCGACGCCGCGCTCAAATCCGCCGATGTAGTGGTCAAGGCCACCTACAGCCTGGCGGGCGTCCATCACTCGCCGATGGAGCCGCACGTGTCGATGGTTCGCCCCGAGCCCGACGGCGGGATGACGGTGTGGGCGCCGACGCAGGGCCCTTTCCACGTTCGCGACGAGGTCGCGAAGGTGCTCGGGATACCGACCTACAAGGTCCGCGTTGTGCCGATGGCAGTGGGTGGCGGATTCGGCGGCAAGGTAACTCTCCTGGAGACGCTCCTCGTGCTCCTCGCGCGACGAACCGGTCGCGCTCTGCGGCTCAACCTCACCCGCCAGCAGGTTTTCGCGGTGGCACGATCCGCGCCCGCTGCCAGCTTCGACATCGAGCTGGGCGCCAAGCGCGATGGCACGCTGGTAGCGCTGCGAGCGCGATATCACTACGACAACGGAGCGAGCGCGGGCTGGCACGGCGGGATCACCGGCATGTTCCTGACCGGCACGTATAAATGCCCCAACTTCGAGATCACCGGTTACGAGGTCTCGACCAACAAGACGCCAGTCGAGGCGTACCGCGCCCCCGGCGCCCCGCAGGCCTACTTCGCGCTGGAGTCGGCGCTGGACGAGCTGGCACTCAACCTCAATATGGATCCGATCGAGCTGCGCCTTCGCAACGCTACACGCGAAGGTGACCCCGGAACTGATGGCAAGCCGCTGCCGCGGATCGCCATGGTCGAATGCCTCGAGGAGGCCCAGAAGCACCCCCTGTACACAGAGCCGTGCGGCGAGGGCGAGGGGGTCGGCATCGCCCTTGGGTCGTGGGGCGGCGCGCGGACGCCTGCCTCCGCAGGCTGCCGAGTCGAGCCCGACGGCACGCTGACCGTGCACGTCGGGACGGTCGACGTCAGCGGTTCCTCGACAGGTCTGGCGATGATCGCCGCGGAGTCGTTCGGAGTCCCACTCGACAAGGTCCGGATCGAGACGAGCGACACTGGCGTGGCGCCATACGGGCCGCTGGCGGCAGGGAGCCAGGTCACCTACAGCATGGGTGGGGCGGTGCAAGAAGCAGCGCTCGAGGCGCGCCGCCAGCTGCTGGAAATCGCGACGAACGAGCTGGAGGCGGCTCCTGAAGACCTCGAGATAGTCAACGGGCGCGTGACAGTGCGCGGCGTGCCCGAGCGCTACGTTGACGTCACCAAGCTGGTCGCGATGAGCACCGAGTTCATGGGTAAATACCGGCCGATCCAGGCCACCGGCCGCTCTGCGGTCCAGGCGGCGTCCCCGATGTTCACGGTCCACATCGCGCGCGTTCGCACCGACGCCGAGACCGGCGAGTTTCAGCTCACCGGCTACGCGGCCATCCAGGATGTCGGGCGCGCCATCAACCCGCCCGAGGCCATGGGCCAGATCCACGGTGGTGTCGTTCAAGGCCTCGGACGCGCGCTCGGCGAGCAGCTTGCCTACAGCGTCGATGGTCAGCTGCGCACATCCAGCTTTCTCGACTACGAGCTCCCCACCGCCGACCAGCTGCCCGACATCGACGTGAAGCTGATCGAGGTGGCTTCGGCGGTCGGGCCGATGGGCGCCAAGGGCGTCGGCGAGCCACCCGCTGTGCCGGGCCCGGCCGCGATCTCGAACGCCCTGGCCCGAGCCACGGGCATCCGGCTCCGCGACCTCCCACTCGATCGGTCAGCCTTCGTCCGCTCGTAATCCGGGCGGACCCTGTAATAGTGACGGCGTGAGCATTGCCGAAGAGGCCCCCGTATCCGTGGAGAGGGGAAGTCCCGGCTCCGCCATGCGGGCCTACGTCAGGCGCACCCTTCCCGACGTCTCCCCCATCCTGGTCTGCAACCGAGCTCCCTCGGAGCCGAGGCCGGAAGGAGGCTTCAAGCGCGGCTCCGGCGGCGTGATCACCGCACTGCTGACCCTGGCCGAGGCGACAGAAGCGGATTGGGTCGCCTGCGCCCGGAATAAGGAGGAGCGACAGATCGCCGCCACCCAGGGTGCCGCGGTCACCGTCCCGCTCCTCAACTCGACCGGCCGCTTGCACTATGCGGTGCCGACCAAAGAGCAGTACGAGATGTACTACGGGGTTTTCGCCAACCCCGTGCTGTGGTTCATCCAGCACTACCTCTGGGACCTCGGCAACGAGCCTGTGATCGACGACCGCATCCACCAGGCGTGGGAGGAGGGCTACGTCGAGGTCAACCGCCTGATGGCCGAGAAGGTGATCGAGGTCGCGCGTGCGGCGCCGAGCCGGCCTCTCGTGATGGTTCACGACTACCAGCTCTACCTCGTCCCGCGACTGGTGCGAACTGCGCTGCCCGCGGCGATGATCCAGCACTTCGTCCACGTGCCATGGCCCACGCCACAGTATTGGAAGGTGCTGCCGAAGACGATGCGCGATGCCATCCTCGAGGGGCTGCTCGGATGCGACATCGTCGGCTTCCAGTCAAGCCTCGACGTGCGCAACTTCCTTCTGACGTGCGAGGAGAACGCCGGGCTACAGGTCGATGAGCGGGAGCGCGCAGTTTTCTACGGCGGCCGTGTCGTCTATGCACGGCATTACCCGATATCGATCGACGTCTCGACGACGGCGCGGCTGGCCGGGTCGCGAGGCGTCAAGCGGCAGGAGCGCGACCTCGCGTCGTGGCGCCCGCCGAAGCTGATCGCGCGCATCGATCGGACGGATCCGTCCAAGAACATAGTTCGCGGCTTCATCGCGTACGACAAGCTGCTGCGGTACCACCCGGAGCTGCACGGGCAGGTGCAGTTCTGGGCTTTCCTGCAGCCATCGCGCCAGGACGTCGCCGTCTACAGCCGCTACCTACGGCAGATCCGGCAGGCAGTCGGGCGGATCAACAGCGATTTCGGCACCGAGACCTGGCAGCCGGTGCGCCTGGAGATTGGCGAGAGCGAGCGAAAGGCCGTCGCATCGATGAAGAACTACGACGTGCTGCTCGTCAACCCGGTGTACGACGGACTGAACCTGGTGGTCAAGGAGGGCGCGCTCGTCAACGCGACCAACGGCGTGATTGTGCTCTCAGAGAACGCCGGCGCCCACGAAGAGCTGCATGACTTCGTCCTGTCGATCAATCCTTTCGACGTGGAGGCCACAGCGGCTGCGCTGTATGTCGGGCTCATGATGGGCGCGGAGGAAAAGCGACGCTTGAACGAGGGCGCGCGTGAGGTCGTGCGCGCCAACGACATCACGCGATGGATCAGCCGGCAGGTCCAGGACCTTCGCGACCTTGTGATGAGTCCGGTGCGGGCTTAGGTTCGCTCTCGCGCCGTCGCCCACTCCGCCAGGCTGCGGAGGAAGGCTGATGCTTCGGCGGGGCCGTCAAGGACCAGGTCGCAGTGGTCGAACAACTCGGCCGGCACCTCGGCGGAGCCGACGCCGACGCAGAGACGCGGGATTGGCGCCCGGCTCGCCACCCTGAACATCGACCTGTCGTTTTCGTCATCGCCCATCACCACAAGGCCACCGGGCATGAGCCGCTTGAATAAGGCCTCGAGCGCGTTGCCCTTGCCGGCGTGTGGAGAGTGCACCTCGATGACCTTTCGACCAAGGCCGCCGTAGAGGCCGGTCTGGTGGAGCAGCGGCCGCAGGAGGTCGAGAACCTTTTGACCGCTGATCGGGGCATTGCGGAAATGCACGGCGCTGCTGGCGGGCTTGATCTCGATCCACGCTCCGGGGGTATGGCCCAGCAGCTTCGCCGCCTCGGCGTTGAACACTTTCAGCGCTTGCAGCTCCTCTGGAGTAGGTGGCGGGAGGCCGCTGTCGCCGATGAGCTGCGCGCCGGGAATCGGGAGGTGTTCCGCAAGCTCGGTGTTCGTGCGGCTGCTGAGAACGACCACCTTCCTGATTACCGGGACCAGTCGCCGCAGGGCATGCAGTGAATCTGGCAGCGGGGTGGCCAGGGTCGGCTCCGGAACGATGTCCGCCAGGGTGCCGTCGAAGTCAGAGACGAGCAGAAGCTCCTTCGGCGGAATCGACGAGAGCGGCGAATTTCGCCAGACCGCGGCGATATCGCT
>DATCAV010000175.1:0-2970 GCA_036512415.1 Candidatus Dormiibacterota bacterium
GACGCAGTGCGGGACCGCTCAGGAACCGAAGAATCGACACCTTAACAGACGTGCGGCCACTTTGTGTAGCCGTTAAAGGGCATAACGATGGGTTAGGTCCGGTCTTGCAAAACGCTGCCTTGGAGGCAGCGACAATTGGCTTTGTGAAGGTTGTTCTGCCCGAGCGCTTGAGGCCAGTGCTCTCGCGCCTTCCCTCCGACCCTGAGATCGCCTGGTACAGCGACACCGACACCTGTATTGCCGCCATGCCGGGCGCCCAGGTGGTGTGGGTGCACTTCGGGCTGACCGACATCGACCGCGTATTCAGGGCCGGCGCCGACCTCAAGTGGGTGACAAGCGCCGCCACCGGCATAGATGGCTGGCCGCTGGACATTCTTCGAGAACGCCACGTGGTGCTGACCAATGGCTCCGGCGTCGGCGCTATCCCGATCTCCGAGTACGTGGTCATGGGCTTGCTGGCGGGACTGAAGGGCCTGCCCGAGCTGGTGCGTGCGCAGGACCGGCGGGAGTGGCTCAAGGCACCTCCTTCCATGGCCGAGCTGCACGGCAAGCGGGCCCTCGTATATGGATATGGCGGCATCGGCCGTGCGATCGCCGATCGGCTGCGGCCCTTCGGGGTGTCGGTGACGGGCGTGCGCCGCAATCCGGGCGGTGAGGCGGGCGTCATCGCGGCCGAGCATTGGGAGGCGCGCCTGCCCGAGACCGACCTTCTAATACTGTCCGTGCCGTTGACCGGCGCCACCAGCGCGCTGGTCGGCAAGGACCAGCTCGCGGCGCTGCCACAGGGGGCGTGGGTTGCCAACATCGCGCGAGGCGGATTGATCGATCAGGAGGACCTGATCGCCGCCCTAAAGTCGGGCCACCTCGGCGGCGCCTATCTCGACGTGACCGACCCCGAGCCGCTGCCATCCGACTCCGAGCTGTGGTCGCTGCCCAACGCCATCATCACGCCGCACACCTCGTGGGCGACGGAGCACCTGATGGAGCGGGCGGCGGAGATCTTCGTCGACAACTTCAATCGATATCTGAGTGGCGAGCCGTTGAGAAACGTCGTCGACATGACAGCGGGTTACTGAGCGTCCCCTCCGGCCCTACGGGCCACCTCCCCGGCAAGGGGGAGGACGCGCCGGTCCGAACCCGGTAGGCGACGATTGGGGTTGAGAAGCCTTTCAGATCCAGCTCCAGGCGCTCCGGCTCCAACTGCCGCTCCCTCAACCATTCGCTGACCCTTCGCAGGGCTTCCTCGCTCATCGTCACCTCGCCCGCGGGCGACTGCGCCTGCAGCCGCGCCGCCAGGTTGGTCACCTCGCCCAGCACGCTCACGTTGGCGGAATCCGCCAGCCTGCCCACCACCGCCGGCCCCACCGCGATGCCGGCGCCGACAGGAAGTCCCGCCAGTGCGGCCTTGTCGATGATCGCGACCGCTGCCTGAAGAGCGTCGAGGGTGTGGTCGACTCTCTCGCCGGAGATGTTGAAGGTGGCCATGATCGCGTCGCCGGCGAACTTGTCGATCGAACCGTGATGCCTCCGCACCTCCTGCGATGCCCATCGCTGCAGCGACCCGATCCGCTCGAGCATGTCCGCCGGCGAGATCCGGCCGCTCATCTCCGTGAAGCCACGCACATCGGCAAACAGCACAGTGACCATCCGCTCGCCAGTGCTGACGCGTTCGGTCGGCATGGGGGTCGATGCCACATGTCGCGCAGGCGAAACCTCCAGGCCAAGCTTCTCCGCAGTGTCACGAGCGAGCTTTGCGGCCAAGAAAGCGCCCGCGTCCTCCGCCTCGGCGACGATCCTCTGCAGACGCTGCTGCGCAACTCGACTTTCGCCAGCTCCAGCCTCGGCCTCGGCCAGCGCGCGCCCCACGTGCCAGGCATCGAGGAGGAAACCCTCCTCTTTGAACGACTGCTCAGATTTCGCCAGGAGTCGAGCCGCGTCTTCGAACCGTCCTTCATAAAGAGCCAGGCGCCCTCGGGCGGCGGCTGAGCGCGGGCTCGCCTCGGCTGCACTGGCGTGAGCGGGCATCGCTTCAATAAATGAGCGCAACCAGGTCGCATCCGGCGCCGCACCTTCGGCCACCGCGTCGGCGGGCGAGCCGAGATCGGCCTGAGCGGGCGCCACCGATTTCGCGTCCGCCAACGCTCGTTGAACATCTCCGGCTGCCAGGTGCGTCCGTACGCGCGCCGTGCCGTCATAAACAGCGTCCTGCCCATCGACTCGCGACGATATCGGGGGAAGCTCCGCCAGCGCTTCCGCCGGCCTGAGGTTTTCGGCCAGCGCCTGGGCGAGCAGCACCGAGCTGCGCCATCCCATCTTCTCGTGGCCCACGTCTCGAAAAGACTGCACCGCCTTCCTGGTGAGGCTGATGGCCTCGTTCACGCGACCGGTGTGCAAGGTGAACAGTGCGTTCACATATGTGGACCACGCGATGCCAGGCGTCGCTGTCTCATCGATCCGTTCTACCCACAGCCGCGCTCTGCGTCCCTGACCGAGGTGGACGGCCATCCAGGCGGCGTTGTAAACAGCGTTGCCCGCCTGGAATTCATACCCGCCCTCACGGGCCGCTGCATAGCTGTCCTCGAGATGCCTGAAGCCTTCGTCAACGAGGCCGCCTCCGATCTTGGCCAGGGCGAGGAAGTTCCACGACCATGCCAGAGCCATGCCAGAGCCCGCGGCAGTCGCGATCTCAGCGGCGCGTTGGGCGTCGCCGATGCCCCCATCCCCAGTGCGATCGAACACGTCGAGACCCGATAGTCGAATGTAGGCGACGGCGAGCGCCTCACTGGGGCCGGCCGTCTCCAGCACGTCCCGGGCTTGTTCGAACTGTTCACGCGCGAGGTCGGATCGCTGCAGCTCCCAGTAGCACCGGCCGAGAAGGACTCGCCAACTCGCCGCCTCGAGCCGCAAAGCAGCTGTCTCCAGGTCCGCGATGCCGGCTTCGAGCAGGGCTTTCGCCAACGCCGGTTCGAT
>DATCAV010000176.1:0-2136 GCA_036512415.1 Candidatus Dormiibacterota bacterium
CTCACGCGCGCCTCACGCCATCGGACAGCGCAATGCTGGCCGGGCTGTTCGAGCGGCTGTCGCCCGACAGCCTCTACCGGCGCTTCTTCACGCCCGCAGTGAAGCTCCATCAATTCCAGTCGGCGATTCTCAGTTCAGACCGCTACGAGCGCGAGGCGATCGCCGCGTTGGAGCACGGCGAGATCATCGGCGTCGCACAGTATTCGCGCGAGCCAGGCTCGCGAAGGGCGGACATGGCGATCGTTGTCGCCGACGCCTGGCAACGGCATGGTGTGGGTACCCGGCTCGTTGCAGCCCTGGCCGACGTGGCCGCCGCCAACGGCATCGACGCGTTCGGCTTCAGCATCCAGCTCGACAACGACCGTGCCCTAAAGCTTCTTGGGCGGCTGTCGCCAGGATTGAGACTCATGCCGGTCGGCGGTGGCGTGGGCGAGGGATCAATTTCTCTGGACCAGCTCCGCTAGAGGTGGCCTCGCCGCTAGGCGGCCACGACCTGCGCGCAGCCGCGCCCTAACACTCCAGCGTGATGCGCCAGTGCGGGCGGGCATTCGCAGCTGTGGCCGTCATCTCGCCGAAAGCTGGCGGGGATGGATGGGAATCGAACCCACCCAGGACGCCTCAGCAGCGCCCCGCAAACGGTTTTGAAGACCGCGGGAGGCACCAGCCCCCGATCATCCCCAGCTCGAAAGCTAGGTTAGCGCTCGGAGGAGCGAGCTAAACGAGCAGCGCCTCGAGCTTCGCGGTCAGGTCGCCCTTCATGTTCGGCCTGTAGCCGACGCTCCGCTCGGCGGCCTTTCCATCCTTGAAGATGATCACTGTGGGGATCGACATGATCCCAAGCGACATCGGCGTCGCCGGGTTCTCGTCGATGTCCATCTTCATGACCTTGACCTTGGTGCCCAGCTCTCCCTGGATCTGCTCGACGATCGGGGCGATCATGCGGCACGGCCCACACCACGTCGCCCAGAAATCGACCAGGACTGGAATCTCTGACTTGAGGACGGAGGCCTCGAACTCTGCGTCGGTAACGGCTTGAATATTTGACATTTAGGACCCCTTCTTGTCGGTGGAATCCGACTTGGACTCTGATTTCGACTTGGACTTGGACTCGGCTTTGGTTTCCACCTTGGACTCCGATTTCGGCTCCGACTTGGTTTCCGGCTTGCTCTCCGAGCTCCCCTCGGACGCGGATGCGGGAGCGACCCCGTTGCTCGACCCGGCAGAGCCGTTGCCACTGCCCTTGTAATCGGTCGTGTAGTAGCCGCTGCCCTTGAAAATGATGCCGGCCGGATACAGCATTTTGGACAGCTTGCCCCCGCATTTTGGGCACGTGAAAAGCGGCTGGTCTGTGATCCTCTGCTGGATCTCGAACTCGTGGCCGCAACTGCCACAGCGGTAACCGTAAGTGGGCATCTCTAGGGGTTCCTTACTATAGCCGCCGGTCTGGATCCAGCCTGTGGAAGACCATGCCAGATGGCGGCTTGGGGTGGAAATACGTGCTCTTCTGTGGAAGAGTCTTGCCCTCTTGGGCCAGCTTCAAAACCTGGCGCAGATCTGGCGGGGGCAGCAAGAAGGCAGCTGTGCCCACTCCCTCATCCACCCACCGCACCGCTTCCGCGGCGTCGCGCGTGTACATGAGCAAATCCTCCGGATTCCGCTTGCCCAGGATGTTGTCTATCACCTGCCTATGTAACTCCACCAGGGCCATCTCCCCTTCCAATTCGAGCAGCTGGAAGCGGTGATCCCTGTAGGTTCCCGCAGCCACCCGCCCGCGAAGCGCTGACAGCGTGGCCTCCAGCGACGGCATGTCCTCGCCGCCGGTGACCGCCACACCCGCCTTCAGCACCCGATGCGTGGGCAGCACCTCCAGTCCCGGATCGTCAAGGTCCGTCAAAAGGGCAAGGGTGAAGCGGGAGGCGGCGTCGGCGTCTCCCCCAACCTCCAGGGAGTGCGCCAGCGTCGTCTCGTAACGGTGATGGCCATCGGCAATCAGCACAGGCAGGTCGCTCATGGCGGCGTGCACTGCCGCATGCAGCGCCGGGTCGGAAACCGTCCAGAGACGGTGCTTTGTCCCTTCGGGACCCTCAAAAGCGACCGCCGCGGCGCGCGCGGTGACGGCATCCAGGATGTTCGACA
>DATCAV010000177.1:0-24505 GCA_036512415.1 Candidatus Dormiibacterota bacterium
GCCGGGTAGCCATGGCCGGTTCTGATAAGCGCTGAAAGCATCTAAGTGCGAAGCAGACTCCAAGATAAGGTTTCCCACTGGGTTAACCAGGTAAGGGCCCTAGTAGACCACTAGGTTGATAGGCCGGAGGTGTAAGAGCAGCAATGCTTTGAGCTGACCGGTACTAATAGCCCGAGGGCTTGTTCACCTATAACTCACTCTTCAGTTGTTGAGGATGTGAGATCACGTCATACGGATCCAGCGCATTGAAAGCGGCTGGAGATTCTCATAGACCTAATTCGGTTGCTCACTGGTTCTGGCCGCGTTCACGCGCCGCGGCCCGATATATTGCCAGGACTGCAACTCACAGATCCGGACACGAGCCTTGACCTTCATTGGTCGGCGCGCGCCTGCGAGCTGGCGCTGCGAGCGGATTACGGCACGAGCCCCAACCCGATGGTCGGAGCCGTCATCCTCGACAGCTCCGGAATCCTCGTGGGCGAGGGCTTCCACCGTCGCGCTGGCGAGCCGCACGCCGAGCAAGAGGCGCTTACCTTGGCGGGGGACCAGGCCCTTGGGGGCACCTTGTACGTCAACCTGGAGCCTTGCGCCTCTCACCGCACGCCGTCGTGCGCCGACGCGATCATCGAGGCGGGTCTCAAGCGCGTAGTGATTTCCATGCTCGATCCTGACGAGCGCGTCCGGGGAGCCGGCATCGCCAAGCTGCGTGCTGCCGGGGTTGAGACGGTGGTTGGCATACATGAGGAGCGGGCGCTCAGGGTGAACGAGTTCTACGTCAAACACCGGTTGACCGGCCGCCCTTTCGTCAGCGCCAAGTTCGCTATGAGCCTGGACGGCAAGATCGCGACGCGAACCGGCGAATCTCGCTGGATCACTGGCGACGAGTCTCGCCTACACGGCCACCGGCTTCGGCATATGCACGATGCGATCCTGGTCGGCGTCAACACCGTGATGGTCGATGATCCCGAGCTGACCACCCGCATCGAGGGCGTTGCGGCACGTCAACCGCTGCGCGTTGTCGTGGACTCCCAGCTCCGTCTCCGCATGTCCGCCAGGATCGTCGGACCCAACACCCTCATAGCGACCACTCGAGCGGGCCGGATGGGAGCCGCCGAGGTCGTCAAGTTTCCGGCAACTGCAGACGGCCAGGTTGCGCTGCAGCCGTTGCTTGACGAGCTTGGCCGGAGGGGCATCCTCAGCGTCCTGGTCGAGGGTGGCAGCACGGTTCATGCGTCATTTGTCTCGCAAGGATTGGTCGATAAGGTGTACGCATACGTCGCACCACGCCTCATCGGGGGCCGCGAGGCCCCAAGTCCGATTGGTGGAGTGGGCGTCGAGCGGCTTGCCGAGTCCATCCCACTGCGAGAGCTGGACGCGACCAGACTCGGCGCGGACCTATTGATTACTGGGTACGTGGATGTTCACAGGAATAGTTAGCGCAATCGGCACGGTGGTCGAGGCAGGCTCAGGCCGGCTGGCCGTTGAGAACGCTGAGACCGCAAGGCGCCTAAAGATTGGAGCGAGCGTAGCTGTCAATGGCTGCTGCTTGACAGTGGTCAAGAAAGCCGGCCCTACATTCGCAATGGATGTGGTGCCGGAGACGCTGCGGCGGACAGCCCTGGGTTCGCTGACGCACGGGTCGCGAGTCAATCTCGAGCTGCCGCTGGCGGCGGACGGGCTGCTTGATGGCCACCTCGTTCAAGGGCACATCGACGCCACAGGGAAAGTCGTACGGGTGGTCAGCGCAGCCGCCGGCCGCGAAGTGACGGTCGAGCTCCCGGCCGATCTGCGCGACTTCGTGGTCCAGAAGGGCTCGATCGCCGTGGACGGGGTCAGCTTGACCGTGGCGGGGGTGGACGATGAGGCGGCCAGCTTCAGCGTGGCTTTGATCCCGCATACCCTCGCGGTGACCATAGCCGGCGAATACACGGAGGGCACCGTGGTGAACCTGGAAGCGGACATCGTCGCCCGCTACGTCGCTCGAAACCTCCGCCGGTAATATCTACTAGCGATGGGGTTGGCCACTGTCCCAGAGGCGATTGCGGACATCAAATCGGGCAAGTTCGTGATCGTCGTGGACGATGAGGAGCGCGAGAACGAGGGCGACCTCGTGGTCGCCGCTCAGCTGGTGACCCCCGAGCACATCAGCTTCATGACCCGCCATGGATCGGGCCTCGTGTGCATGCCGATCGTGGCTCGGCGCCTCGACGAGCTTGGCATCGCCCCGATGGTGGAGCGCAACACGAGCCGACTGGGAACCGCTTTCAGCGTCAGCATCGACGCCAAGGACAGCGTCACTACGGGCGCGTCTGCCCACGACCGCGCTGCCACCATTCGCAAGGTTCTGGACCCTTCAGCCAGAGAAAGCGATTTCTCGATGCCCGGGCACACGTTTCCCTTACGCGCCGCCGAGGGCGGAGTGCTAACCCGTGCTGGGCAGACTGAGGCCGCAGTGGACCTGGCAGTCTTGGCCGGTCTCTACCCGGCCGGTGTGATCACCGAGTTGATGAAGGCGGACGGCACGATGTCGCGGATGCCCGACCTGGACAGCTTCGCCCACGAGCACGACATCAAGGTCATCACCGTCGAGCAGATGATTGCTTACAGGCGCCGGAACGAGAAGCTGGTCGCGCGTCGGGTCGAAGCGGTGATACCCATTGGAGGCAAGGAGCCTCGCGAGTGGAAACTGTTCGCGTATGAAGACGTGCTCCGCCACGAGAATCATCTCGCCCTGGTCTTGGGCGAGATCGATCCCGAAAAGCCGGTGCTGTTGCGGGCACATTCCGAGTGCCTCACCGGCGACATCTTTGGTAGCCTGCGCTGCGATTGCGGCGCCCAGCTACACGCAGCTATGGAGATGATCGCCGCCGAGGGTCTCGGCGTCATCCTCTATATCCGTCACCAGGAAGGCCGCGGCATTGGGTTGCTGGACAAGCTGCATGCCTATAACCTCCAGGACCGTGGCCTGGATACGGTTGAGGCGAACGAAGCGCTCGGACACCCGGCCGACAAACGCGACTATGGAATCGGCAGCCAGATCCTTTACGACCTTGGTGTGCGCAAGATCAGATTGCTGACCAACAACCCGAAGAAGATTTACGGTCTGGAGGGCTTTGGCCTCGAGGTGACGGAGCGGGTGCCGATTCGCATCGTGGCCAACGCGCACAACGAGCGCTACCTCAAGACCAAGAAAGACAAGCTCGGTCACCTCCTCTAAGAAGTGGGCGAGAAGGGCGCCACGCCCGACCTGACTGGGAGCGAACTTCGGATCGCGGTGGTGGTGGCGCGTTTCAACGAAGACGTAACGAGGCGCCTTCTTCGAGGCGCGTTGGGCGCGCTCAAAGAGCGTGGTGTTGAGGATCCGGATGTGCTCTGGGTGCCTGGGTCGCTGGAGCTCCCGGTGACCGCCCTCGCGCTGGCCGAGCGCGGCAATCATGACGCGATCGTCTGCCTGGGCTGCGTGATCCGCGGCGAGACATATCACTTCGAGGTGGTCGCGAATCAGGCGGCAGCCGGGATCATGCAGGTGCAGCTGGACACTGGGGTGCCAGTGGCGTTCGGGGTGCTCACGACCGAGGACAAGGAACAGGCAATGGCGCGCTCTGGGCCGAAAAACAACAAGGGAGCGGATGCCGCGGAGGCTGCAATCGAGATGGCAAACCTGATGCGCGAGGTCCAGGGCTAGCTGGCCTTAACAACCAGGGTTCCCCGCGCTGCAGGTTCCCAATAGATTGACCGCGGTGTGCGGGCGGGGGAGGGGCTCGCCGGGAGGAGGGAGGGCCCCGGCCAGGGGTTTAGGTGCCTGTAGGTCTGGCTCTTACAGACCCCAGCTGAACTTTCTGACTGGTGTCAGGCGGGCCCGCTCGGGTCCGATCAGCTCCGCCCTGCCCTGGAACGACACTCCTCGCTTCGGCCCCATCGCATCGACCACCATGGCGGCACGCGGCTCGTTGCTCAGGTTCCTCAGCTTGACCCCATCGACATCGAACTCGAAGGCGCCCTCCTCGTCAATCGAGTACATGACGGGCACCACGTGCGGCCACCCCGACGGGCCCACCGTGGCGAGTCGGGCGATACGCTGAGACCGCACGAACTCGAGCTCACCGGGCGTGAACAGCATCGCCCCATCCTAGCCCCCGACACCGCCTGGGACGCCGCCCACGCCGAGCCAACTAGACTGCTAAAACGAACATGGCGAAGACCAGCGCGCGCGGCATAGGCACCATCGGCGGCTACACAATCCTGCGAAAAGAGCGCCTCGACCGACTCGAAGGCACCTACCTCGAGCTGGAGCACGAGCGCACTGGCGCCCGCCACCTCCACGTCGAGTGTCCCGACGACAACAACTCCTTCGCCGTCTTCTTCCCAACCGTGCCCAAGGACTCGACAGGGGTCGCCCACATCCTCGAGCACGTGGTGCTAGCAGGTTCGCAAAAGTTCCCAGTCCGCGATCCCTTCTTCAGCATGACCCGCCGCTCCCTCGCCACCTTCATGAACGCCTTCACCAGCGCCGACTGGACCATGTACCCCTTCAGCTCCCGCAATGCCAAGGACTTCAAGAACCTCCTCGAGGTCTACCTCGACGCGACCTTCTTTCCTCGACTCGACGAGGACTCCTTCAAGCAGGAAGGCATCCGCTTCGAGTTCGAAGACCCGGCGGATCCCAGCAGCGGCCTCCGCTACAAGGGCGTCGTCTACAACGAGATGAAGGGCGCCCTCGCAAGCCCCCAGGCGGCGGTCCAGAAAATCGTGGGCGAAACAATGTTCCCCGGCCTCACCTATTCCTACATCTCGGGTGGCGATCCGGAGCACATCCCCGACCTCACCTGGGAGCAGCTTCGCAAATTCCACGCGGTCCACTACCACCCGAGCAACGCCTACTTCTACACGTACGGCGATCAGAACCTCGAGCAGACCCTGGCGGCGATCGAGGAAAACGCCCTAACGCACTTCAGCAGAAGCGAGGTCGACACCTCGATCCCCGACGTCAAACGCTTTCGCAAACCCGTCAAGGCCGTTGAGCCTTATCCCGCCACCGCCGGCGAGGACAACTCACGCAAGGCGCAGGCCCTGGTCGCATGGGTGACGGTCCACACGGGCGACTCCTTCCAGCTGCTCGCCATGAAGGTCCTGGCCGAGGTGCTGCTCGGCAACGCCGCCTCACCGCTGAGAAAAGCCCTCATCGATTCGAAGCTGGGCACCGCGATGGCGGATGGCAGCGGCCTGCAGGACGACTACCGGGAAACAGTGTTTGGTGCGGGGCTAAAAGACATCGCGCAAGAGGACGCGGAGAAGGTGGAACGCGTCGTCCTGGACACGCTGGAGCGCCTCGTCAACGATGGCGTGGACCAGACACAGGTCGACGCTGCAATCCACCACCTCGAGTTCGAGAAGCGCGAGCGCTCCAACGCGGGCTTCCCCTACTCGCTGAAGGTCCTCTTCACGGCCCTCGCGCCCTATTACTACGGCGGCGACCCCTACGACGCGCTGAACTTCGACGCCGACCTCGCCCGCCTGGAGCGCGACCGCAAAGCGGGCCGCTTCTTCGAAAACCTCATCCAGGCCGAGCTGCTCGACAACTCGCACAGAGGCCTGCTCACAGTTGTCCCCGACACCGAGCTTGAGGAGAGGAAGCGCCAGAAGGAGCTCGAGCGCCTGGCAAAAATCGAGGCGAGCCTCACCGAAGCCGACAAGGCGCGAATCGTCGCCGAGGCCCTCCGCCTGAAGCAGGGGCAGGACGCAAAGCAAGACCTCTCGACCCTGCCGACCCTGGAGCTGACCGACATCCCGATGAAGTTCGAACACGTGCCCAGTCGGGACGCCACGCTGGGCACAGCTCACGTGGAATTCTTCCCACTGCCAACCAACGGCGTCACCTACATTGACATCAGATCGGACTTCTCGGCCCTCACCCCCGACGAGAAAGACCTGCTGCCACTCTTCGGGCGGGTCCTCACCCAGGCCGGCGCCGCGGGCCAGGACTATGTCGAGATCGCAAAACGGATCGCCTCGTACACCGGTGGCGTAGGCGCAGCCGCCCAGGTCCAACCGCTGGCGGCCCGCGAGGACTACCTGCAGTCGTTCATGGTTTCCGGCAAGGCGCTCGACCGCAACGCCAAGCCGTTCATCGACCTGCTGACCGACCTCGCCGCCCATCTCGAGATCGAGACAGGCAGGCTCAAAGAGATCATCGCCGAGACGGCGACCCGGCTCGAGAGCTCGATCGCGAACCTCGGGTTTCAATTCGCGATTCTCCTCGCCCAATCGAAGCTGAACTCCGAAGGTGCGATGAACGACAGGCTCCAGGGCATCGGCATGCTCCACGTGATGCGCAACCTCGCCAAGCTCGACGAGAGCGGGCTCCGCGACCTTGTTTCCAGGCTCGACGCGATAAGAAAGAAGCTCTTCCGAAGCGATTCGATCACCGTGGTGGTGACGTCCGAAGAATCGATGGTCGAAACGCTCAAGGGCTACCTCGCAGACTTCGTCGCGGCGCTGCCCGGGGCCGCCGGGGGCAACGGCGTTCCTGTCAAGCCACCACCGCTCGACCCCGTGCGCGAGGCGCGCACCGCCCCGATGCCTGTCGCCTTCAACGTACGCACTTTCAAGACCGTCCGCTATCAGCACGCCGACGCTCCGGTCCTCCTGGTCCTGGCCAACTATGTGCGCGACACCTTCCTGCACAGGGAGCTGCGTGAAAAGGGCGGCGCATATGGTGCGTACGCCCAGGCCAACACCGGCGGCGGCAACTTCTACTTCGGTTCGTACCGCGACCCGAACATCATCCGCACGTATGACACATACGACCACGCGGTGAGGTGGGTCATCGACAGCGACATCGATCCGGAGGCGCTGAAGGAGGCGATCCTGGGGGCGTGCGGGGACGTCGATCCCCTCGAATCCCCCGACATCAAGGGTCGCCGCGAGGCCATTAATCGCCTGACCGGCTTCACGCGCGCTGAACGGGAGAAGTTCAAGCAGCGGCTCCTCAGCACGACCGCTGCCGATCTCCGGCGCGTCGCGAAGTCCTACCTGGAGTCGCCAAAACCCATCCAGGCGACAGTGGCCGGAGCCGACCTCATCGAAGCCGCACGCAAGGAGCGCCCTGACCTCTTCGAGTTGGTAGCGCCGGTCTGATCCGCCAACGCGGGAATTGGGATCTCGACTCGGGGCTAGAATCCCCCCAGTGAGCTTCTGGCGAAGGGACTACTTTCTGCCGCTGGCCCTCGTCGTGATCGGGGTCTTCCTCCTGCTTCGAAACCTCAACCTTCTCGATTGGCTTGACGGTAAGTACGTTTGGCCGGTGGTGCTCATCGCCCTTGGCGTGTGGCTGATAGTCCGCCGCGCGCGGGCCTGAGGCCGAATCCGCCGATGCACCGCCATTACCGCAGCTTCTTCTGGCCGGTGGTCCTGATCGTCATCGGCATCTTCGCCCTGCTGGTCGATCTGAACGTGATCTCGGCCGACCGCCTGTACCGCGTGGCTGACCTTTGGCCGCTCATCCTGATCGTCATCGGGCTCGAGTTGATCGCCCGCCGCACCCTGCAAGGAGCAACGGTCGACATCGCCGCGGTCCTCATCCTGGTGATCGTCGGGGTCGGCGCCATCGCCTACATCGCGGCGGGACCTGCGATCCCCGGCGGCACGCATACGCTGACCGCCTCTGACCAGGCCGGCTCGCTGACTGCGGCCAGCCTGGATGTCGAAGTTGGCGCTGCGGACCTGACGGTGGTCGGCGACACGGCCATGGGCCCCGACCTCTACAGAGCAGTGCTCACCTACTCAGGCCCGAAGCCGGCGGTGACCCTGGACAAGGCGACCGGCCAGCTCCGAATTTCCCAACAGGGTGAGTTCGGAATTTTCGGCAGCCGGCATCTCGCCATCGAGCTGCACATCAGCCCGGCGGCGACCTGGAGCTTCAGTCTGAACAGCGGAGCCACCAACGCCACTTTCCAGCTGACCAACGTGAAGGTCTCGTCGATCGAGTCGAACACCGGCGCCGTTCGGCTCGACATCACGGTCGGGCCGCCGAAAGGAATCGTGCCGATCAGCGCCAACGGCGGCGCGCTGACAGTGCGTGTGCACCGGCCGATCGGTACCGAAGTTTCAGTCCAGGTCTCGGGAGGAGCCGTCAACCTGACGGCGGACGGTCACCACACGGGCGCGATCGGAAGTGCCAGGTGGCAATCGGACGGCTATGCCAACGCTAGCGACGCCTACTTGATCGAGGTCAACGGTGGCGCGTGCACGGTCAGCGTCGACACGAACGTCCCGGCCGCCTGACGCAGCGTCAACCGATCGGCGGGCCAAGCCTCCTGTCGAGGGCGGCGATGCGCGCGGCGTAAGTCGACCGAGTTTCATCAGCGACAGCCTCGCGCAGGCCGCTGGCGGCGGCGCCGAGCATCGCCTCGAGTTCGCCATCGAGCACGCCGGCCACCTTGAGCACGGGAATCAACGCAGCCGCCCGCTCAGCACCAGCCAGCAGATCGACCTGGTCGGTGCCAAGGCCTGCCAAACCGTCGGCCTCACGGCGAAGCCGCCGACCGAGCGCCACGTGCTCGTTGTCACCACGCTCGAAGCACCTCGCGGCGCCCGCGCGCGCGGCCGATGCCGCAAGTCGCGCCTCCAGGAGGCGGCCGGTCG
The DNA here is from genome assembly GCA_036512415.1 of Candidatus Dormiibacterota bacterium. Classification (GTDB taxonomy): domain Bacteria; phylum Chloroflexota; class Dormibacteria; order Dormibacterales; family Dormibacteraceae; genus Palsa-872. The sequence continues at coordinate 8,644 of DATCAV010000177.1, forward strand.
CGGCCGGGTTCGCCACGGCTGCCGGGCACAGCCCAACCACGTGCTCGGAGGCGATCGACACGCCCCGGCGCTCCAGCTCGGCGATCACCATCGCGGGCGTCGTCTCCTCCAGCCGGAACAGGTTCATCGAAAGCTGCACCCGCCCGCCGCTCAGCTCGAAAACGAGCGCATGCACGCCGCGCATTCCCCCGCCTGATTCCCGGATGGAACGCGCGAGAGCGCGGGCGGCGCCGGCGTCGATGCCGGCAAGGATCGCGTTGAACGCCACCAGCTTCGGCCGAGCGCCCACGCATACAGCACCCGCGGTGGGGTGGAGGTCGGGCCCGCCCAGGTCGAGCCGCCCGCGCCCGCCGCGGATGTCGGCCAGGCTCTGGCCGCGACCGTAGAAGTACACCGGTACCCTGAGCTCGTTCCAGATGCGCTCGCCGAGCTCCGCGGCCACCTCGTGACAGCGGCTCAAGGGCGTCAAGTCCAGCGGCACGATCGGCACAACATCGGCGGCGCCAACCCGTGGATGCACCCCCCGATGCGATCGCACGTCGATCCGCTCGACCGCCACCCGAACCGAAGCCATCAGCGCCTCCAAAAGCTGAGCGCGGAAGCCGGCAAGCGAAACAACCGTCCGGTTGTGATCGCCATCCGAGTCCACATCCAGGAGGTGCGCGCGGCCCGACGCGCCCGCAATGGCGTCGATCGCCCCGCGATCCCGCCCCTCGGAGAAGTTCGGGACTGACTCGAAAAGGCTTTCGCCGACCGCTTTCACCGCCCTGCTAGCGTAAGTAGTCAGTGTCAGGTCCGGTTGCGCTCGTCTACGGCGACGAGCTGATGAAGCATCACCTCTCCGATGAACATCCGCTCCAGCCGATCCGCGTGAAGCTCACGATGGACCTGATCAGGTCCACAGGGCTCATCGAGCACTGCCATCTCCTGCCGCCACGCCGGGCGACGATCAAGGAGCTCGAGCTCGTCCACTCGCCGGAATACGTGGACCTGGTGCGCAAGCTCAGCGACCCGGTGGAGCGAATGCTGGTCTCTCCCAGCCGGATCGAGGCCGCCGGCTTCGCCTCGGCCGATAACCCGATCTCAGATGAGCTCCACGAGGGCGCCGCGCTGGTGGCGGGTGCAAGCCTCGTCGGCGCCGAGGCGATCGAGAGCGGAGCAGCTCTCCATGTTTTCAGCCCCGCCGGCGGGCTGCACCATGCGCATCGGGCAAGAGCGTCTGGCTTCTGCACGTACGACGACCCGGCGATCGCCTGCCGGTGGCTCAAGGATCGCGGCCACCGCGTCGCTTACATCGACGTCGACGTCCACCACGGCGACGGGGTCGAAGGCATCTTCTACGACGATCCCGACGTGCTCACCATCAGCCTCCACGAGAGCGGCCGCCACCTGTTCCCAGGCACGGGTTTCCCGGAGGACTGCGGAGTCGGGCCCGGCCGCGGTTTTGCCGCCAACCTGCCCTTCGAGCCATTCACGTGGGATGAGCCCTGGCTCGAAGGTTTCGAGAAGGTGGTGCCGGCGCTGCTGCGGCGGTTTAAGCCGACGATCCTGGTCACCCAGGATGGCTGCGATACGCACTACCTCGATCCACTCGCGCACCTGGCTGCGACGACACGCATCTGGCCACGCGTCGGCAGCAAGTTCCATGAGCTCGCGCACGAGCTGTGCGACGGTCGCTGGCTGGCGCTGGGCGGAGGCGGCTACGCGATCCACGAGGTGGTGCCGCGCGCGTGGACGCTGTTCTTCGCGGAGATGGTCGAACGTCCGGACCTGGCCGCCGACATCAACGACCCGTCAAGCGTGATCCCAGAAGAAGCAGCCCAGGAGCGCGTCTGGACGAAGCTGCGCACGGACCTGCAACGCCTTGGCGAGGTGCATAACATCGACTTCGGCTGAGCAACCTCACCGGGCTTCCCGAGCCGCCCGGACAATTGCCATCACGATTAGCTGGAGTGGCATGGCGATGCCGAAGGCCGCGCCCATCGGGGGCACGATCCACAGGGGGCTCTTGCTGTGGTTAGAGCCTTGCACGACCACGTAGACGACGCACGCGCCGATTACCAGCACCTGCCACCCGATCGTGACGATCAGCCACCGATTGATGGCGGGCCGGATCTGACCCATGTCGCGCGTGCCCAGGCGCTCGCGCAGCATGCGGTGGTAGAAGCCGTATTCGATACCTGCTGCCGCCAGGAACGCGACAAGACCGAGGCCGAGGTAGGCGCTGTCGCTCAGTGCTCTCCTACGCCGAGTAGGAGCGAAGGCAGCGCGTGCAAATGCGCGCTCGAACCTGGCGCCCGCCCACCGTGACGCGCCCCATCTGCAGGTTCGGCATGAACCGGCGGTTGACGCGATTCTTCGCGTGACTCACGTGGTGTCCGTATTGCGGCTCTTTGCCGCAGATCGCGCAACGCTTGGCCATGAGGCACCTTCCGATTGGGATTGACTGAAGTAAACGGGCCGGATCTGACGATTCCGGACACCGAATTGTACCATGGGCACTCCATGACCTCGAAGACCCCGACTGCGCTTGGCGAAGCCCGCCAGTGGGGCAGGGTTGAGGTCTTTCCGTCCGCCGTGGCCGCCATCGCAGGCCACGCCGCCCTGGGCTGCTACGGCATCGCCGGCATGGCCGGGCGCGGGCTGCGCGACGGGGTTGCCGTTCTGCTTCATCGCGGCAGCGAGGACCGCGGCGTAGAGGTCGTTGAGGTCGAGGACGCCCTGGCCATCGACGTGTATGTGATCGTGCAATACGGCATCCGCATCTCGGAGGTCGCTCACAACCTTCAGGAGACCGTCAAGTTCGCCGTGGAACGCTCGGTCAACGTGCCGGTCGTGGAGGTCAATGTAAACGTGCAGGGCGTCAGGGAAGAGCGGCGCTGAGCCATGGCTTCTAATCGGCCCGTCGGGGTGGACGGACCCCTTTTCAAGCAGGCCCTGCTGGGCAGCTTGAGCTGGCTGTCGGCCAACCATGAGGAGGCCAACCGCCTCAACGTGTTCCCGGTCCCCGACGGCGACACCGGCACGAACATGCTCCTGACCCTTCAGTCGGCGGTCGAGGACATCAAGGACTCCAATGCGGCCGAGGTGAGCAAGATCGCCAAGCTCGCGTCGCACGGCAGCCTCATGGGAGCCCGCGGCAACTCGGGCGTCATCCTCTCGCAGATCTTCCGAGGATTCGCCCGCGCGGTCGAGGGCAAGAGCTCGCTGACGCCGCGTGAGCTCGCGGCCGCCTTCGAGGAGGCCGCAAACGCCGCCTATCGAGCTGTCAACAAGCCGACCGAGGGCACCATCCTCACGGTGGCGCGCGAGGCGGGGCGTGCGGCCACCGCAGCCGCCGCCAGTCCCGATGCCACAGTGCCGAGCGTCATCGCAGCGGCCGCGACCGGCGCCCGCGAGGCGGTCTTGAAGACGCCCAGCCAGCTGCAGATCCTCCGCGAGGCAGGCGTGGTCGACGCGGGCGGCTTCGGCCTGCAGATCATCCTCGAAGGGATGCTCAAGACGGTCGAGGAGTCGGCGTTCTTCAATGCGACGGCCCAGACCGCGACCAAGGCGCAGCCCTCACAGGTGGCTTTCGAGCTCCCCGAGGGCGGATGGGGCTATTGCACAGAGTTCTTGATCGAAGGCAACGGCCTCGACATCGACGTGATCCGCAACCAGATCGAGGCGCTGGGCAACTCGGTGCTCGTCGTCGGCGAGCCCGAGCTCGTCAAGGTGCACGTCCACACCGATGACCCGTCACGCGTGATCACCCTGGCCGGTGGTTACGGCAAGCTGCTGAAGTTGAACGTCGGTGACATGTCGACCCAGCACAAGCGAATCATCGAAGGCGAGAATGTCGCCACGAAGCCTCCACGAGCGAACGGGGTCGGCCTCGTCGCAGTGGTCGCCGGCAGCGGGCTGGTCGAAATATTTCGTGGCCTCGGCGTCGACGCCATCGTCGAGGGCGGCCAGTCCATGAACCCGAGCACGCAGGACATGCTCATGGCGATCGAGTCGGTGCCCTACCAGGAGGTGATCCTGCTTCCAAACAATCGAAATATCGTTCTTGCCGCCAAGCAGGTGATCGGGCTCACGCCTAAGAAGGTGCACATCGTCGAGACCCACAGCGTGCCCGAAGGCGTGGCCGCCGTCGTCGCTTTCCGCCCGGATCGCTCGGGCCCGGAGAACGCAGTGACGATGAAGGCCGAGGCCGCTCGGGTGCAGACGATCGAGGTCACGCACGCTGTCCGCGACACGCGCTCCAACGGCCTGAAGGTCAAGAAGGGCGACGTGATCGGGCTCATCAACGAAAAGCTCGAGTTTGCCGGTGGCGACTACGCCGATGTCGTCAAAAGAGCTCTCGGCAAGCTCGGTCCAGATTCGTATGAGCTGGTGACCGTCTACCGCGGTGAGGGGGCCAGCGACGACGAGCTCGCCAGCCTGCAGTCCTCGATCCAGTCGAGCTTTCCCGGCCTCGACGTCGAGGTCCAGCAGGGCGGCCAGCAGCATTACCCGTTCATCCTGTCGGTCGAGTGACGACGCTGAAGCGCCGGGTGCGCGCAGGGCACATTTGAGAAGCTTCGCGGTGGTCACCGATTCCACCGCCGACCTACCCAAAGAGTGGCGCGAGCGTTACGACATCGAGGTCGTCCCGCTGAAAGTGCTGTTCGGCACCGAGACCTTTCGCGACGGCGTGGACATCGACAACGAGGAGTTCTTTCGCCGGCTGTCCACGGCGACCAAGCTGCCCACCACATCAGCCCCTTCGCCGGGAGAGTTCGCCGAGGTCTACGAGAGATTGGCGAAAGATCACGACGGCTGTATCTCGATCCACATCGGTGCGCAGCTATCAGCGACGGCTGAGGCGGCGCGGGTCGGCGCTCAATCGGTCGAGGGATTCAAGGTCAACGTCATCGACAGCGAGACGGTGACCTTTCCAATGGCCTTCCTTTGCCGGGTTGCCGCGGAGTGCGAGAACCTGGAGCAGGCGACCGAGGCTGTGAAGGCGCGCATTCCGAAATGCCGGGTGCTGGCGCTGCTCGACACGCTCAAATACCTGGAGATGGGCGGGCGGATGAGCCGCGCGGCCGCCGTGGTCGGCACGATGCTCAACGTCAAGCCGATCCTGCTGGTGGCGGATCGAGAGATCAAGCCAGTCGAGCGAGTCCGCACGAGGGCGCGCGCGATCCCGAGGATGATCGACTTCTTCAGGGGCGATCTCCCCGTGGAGCACGTGGCCGTCGTCCACGCGCAGGCTGCGGACGAAGCCGAGCAGATTGCCGCCGGCCTGCGCAAAGAGCTGCCCGACCACGAGATCCCCATCGGCCAGATCGGGTCGGTGCTGGGCACGCACACCGGACCGAAGGCCCTGGGCCTGATCTACATCAAGAAATAGCGAGCTTCACGTTCCGCCCCGGCAAGGGCCACACCCTGAACATCGGCGGCGTCAGCGCGACCAGGCGGGGCAGCGTGCGCACCGCTAGCCGGTAGGCTCGCTGCTGGCCGGCGCCCCATGCCAGGCCGTACTGGCTGCGCAGAATGGGCGGCAGCAAGCCGGCGGTGATCACCTCCATCGGGATCATCGCGGGACCAGGCAGCAAGCGAGTTGGCGGCCGCAGCACCAGCCTGGCCAGCGCGAGTGCTCTGGCATCGACCCTCAGCGCCCCGCCTTCCATCATCTCGAGCAGGTAGGCATCGAAGTCCCGCAGCGTCGCGGGAAACCTGTCTGGTGGAATGCCGAGCAACTGGCCCAGCAGCTTGAACTCCTGGTAGAAGTCCTCGCGCTCCCCCGGCAGCAGCGGCTTGACGAAGGTCTCGTAGGTGACGAGGGCTGTGTCCATCAGGGTCGCATGCACCCAGAGCAGCAGCTCGGGGTCGAGCGCCCGGTAGTCGCGCCCCTTGACCCGCGCGTGGACCTGGTTGACGCCGCGGGCCGCCGCAAGCGCAGTCTCGCGATCGCCGAACACGATCGCCATCGTCATGAGGATCGTCCGGCGCAACCGGCGCAGCGGATGCGCGCGAAAGTCCGAGTGCTCGTCCACCCCCGCCGCCACTTTCGGATGCGCCACCTGCATGAGCAGCGCCCGCCCGCCTCCAAGGAACAGAACGTTCTCGCGGTTGACCCGCCGGGTGATCGAATCCTCGCTGTAAAGGCCAGGCTTCATAACCCCATTAAACCCTTATAAGCTTTTTGGACAGATGTACTCGCAGGTTCTGACGTTCGGCGCCGCATTCCTGGGTTCGGCCGTCGAGTCGGTCGAGGCCCTCACCATCGTGCTGGCGGTCGGCCTCACGAGAGGGTGGCGGTCACCGCTGTACGGCACGCTGGTGGCCCTGGTTGCCCTCGCTGTGCTCGTATTGCTCTTCGGCCAGCTGATCGTGACCCGCGTCCCGGAGCTGACGCTCAAGCTCATCATCGGCACCCTGATCGTCCTCTTCGGCCTGCGCTGGCTGCACAAGGCCATCCTGCGGTCGGCCGGCGTCATCGCCATGCATGACGAGAACAAGTCCTACCAGGAGACGGTAAAGGAGCTCTACGGGAGTCCCCTCCGTCAGGACTGGGTCGCCTTCGTCATCGCTTTGAAGGGGGTATTCCTCGAGGGCATGGAGGTTGTCTTCATCGTCGTCGCCGTCGGCGGGACCAGCGGCGGTCTGCATATCGCCGTCGCCGGAGGTCTGCTGGCGATGATCGTGGTCGCGATAATCGGCGTGGTCGTTCGCAAGCCTCTCGCGCAGGTGCCTGAGAACACGCTGAAGTACGCGGTGGGCGTCATCCTGGCGAGCATCGGTACGTTCTGGGCTGCGGAGGGGATGGGCGCCACATGGCCCCTCGACCTCGTCTCGATTCTCGGCATCGCCGCCATCTACTTCGGGGCCTCGCGCGTCGCCGTGATGATGATTCGCACGCGCAAGCCGGTGATGGCGTGAGATTCCTGCGCGCCGCCGTAGCGGAGGTGGTCGGCCTCTTTGTGGGGGATTGGGCGCAGACGGCTGTCAGCGTCGGGATTCTCGGGATCGGCTGGTTCGTGCTCAGCCGCGTCCACGTCGAAGGGATCGCGTTCCTGATCGCCATTGCGCTCGCCTCCCAGCTCATCTACGCGGCGACCATCGAGGCGCGACAACGTGCTCGGCCCAGCTGACCGCTGCACAATCGCCTAGGGTGTCGGTCGGACTAGATTCTCCGGTCACCGAGATCCCCAAGGTGGGACCGGCAGACGCCACGAGGCTCGCCAAGCTCGGCATCCTCACGGTTCGCGACCTTCTAATGCACCTGCCATTCGGTTGGGACGAGTACGGAGAGCCGACGGCGGTGGCCCAGCTCATTGACGGCAAGCAGGCGACGGTGATCGGCACCGTCGCAGCGATCTCGGCCAAACGCTCGAAGTACAAGAAGATGCAGCTGACAGAGGCGACGCTGCAAGACGATGCGGGCGGCATCTTGAAGTTGGTCTGGTTCAACCAGGCATACATGGCCAAGCAGCTCCCCCAGGGCGAGCGGATCGCTGTCGCCGGGATGGTCAAAGGCAGGTTCGGGGTGTTCGAGATGCGCAACCCCCTACACGAAAAGGTCAGCGCGGCGGGCCCCAAGCGCTTGCGCGACCTGATGCCGAGATATCACCTTGTCAAAGGGCTCAGCTCGAAGAAGGTGGCTGAATGGATCGAGTCGGTCCTCCCACTCGCGGCAGAGATGGAGGATGTCCTGCCCGCTGACGTCCTCGAGCGCCACCACCTGCTTCCAATTGCAGAGGCTGTGCGGTCGGGCCACCATCCCGAGAGCGCATCGGACTGGAGCATGGCGCGCAAGCGGATGGCTTTTGCGGAGCTTTTCGAGCTGCAGGCGGCGTTTGCATTGATGCGCGCCACTATCGCGGCCGAGCCGGCCGAGCCGATCCCCTACCGCCAGGAAGTGATCGACGCCTTCAAAGGCGGCCTTGGCTTCGAGCTGACCCACGCGCAGCGAAGATCGACATGGGAGGCGTTCAAGGACATGAGCCTTCGGGTCCCAATGAACCGTCTATTGAACGGCGACGTCGGCTCGGGCAAGACAGCTGTGGCAGCGGCATGCGTCGCGATGGCGCATTCGGCCGGATTCCAGTCGGTGGTGATGGCGCCGACGGAAATTCTCGCGCGTCAACATCTCCACAAGTTCCGCGCGTATCTCGAGACGAGCTTCCCGGGACTCACAGTCGAGCTCCTCGTCAGCGGGCAGACCGCTGCAGAGCGCCGCAGAGTAAGAGCCGCGGCGGCATCGGGACACTGCGCTCTGGTGGTCGGCACTCACGCGCTCATCGAGGATGACGTGGAGCTGGCCAGCCTCGGCCTTGCAATCGTCGACGAGCAGCATCGGTTCGGCACGCGCCAGCGCGAGCTGCTAAGGGCCAAAGGACGCGGTCGCCCGCATTTTCTCGCGATGACGGCAACGCCAATCCCGCGGACGCTGGCTCTTGCTCGATACGGCGAGATGGCGGTCTCGGTGATTGACGAGCTGCCTCCCGGCCGTACGCCGGTCCGAACCGAGGTGGTGGCTCCGGAAGACCGTCGGCGCGCGTACGACCTGGTGAGGGCACAGGTGAAACTGGGCCGCCAGGCCTTTGTGATCTGCCCCCTCATCGAGGACTCAGAGGTCCTGGTCGTCCGATCTGCAGCCGCCGAGTTCAAACGGCTCAGCACCGAAGTGTTCCCGGACCTTCGCATGGACCTCGTTCACGGTCGGATCAAGGGCAAGGATGAGGTGATGGCGGCATTCGTGAAAGGCGAGACCCAGGTGCTGGTTGCGACTGCTGTCGTTGAGGTTGGCGTCGACGTCCCCAACGCGACGGTGATGATGATCGAGGGCGCGGAGCGCTTCGGCCTGGCACAGCTTCACCAGTTCCGGGGCCGGGTCGGTCGAGGGCCTGGCGAGAGCCACTGCTTACTGCTATCAGATGACTCATCGGGGCCGACCTTGGAACGACTCGACCTGCTGACAACAATTCGCGACGGCTTCAAGTTGGCCGCAGAGGATATGCGCATTCGGGGAGTCGGGGAGCTCATGGGCCCACGCCAACACGGGATGTCCGACGTCGCAATGCAAGCTCTGCAGCAGCCTGAACTATTGAGCGAAGTGAGGGAAGAGGCCGAGCGGATGTTGCAAGGAGACCCGGGTTTCGAGAATCACCCTTCTCTGAAGGCTGCCATCAGGCTGCGCTTGGAGGAAACCTCCATCAGCTAGAGTGCCCCCGTGGCCGAGTCGCCTTTTGTCGTTGAGCTGACCCGCGACCTCATCCAGCTCGACACCACGAACCCGCCCGGCCAGGAGGACATCGCAGTCGAGCTCATCGAGCGGGTCCTCGATGAGGCCGGCATATCGAGCCAGCGTTATGAGAATGCGCGTGGCCGCTCCAACCTGGTGGCGCGGTTGAAGGGCAAGGGCGAGGCTCCGCCGTTCCTGCTGCAGGGACACGTCGACGTCGTCACCACGGTGAACCAGGATTGGGCTCACAAGCCGTTTGGCGGCGAGATCGTCGACGGCTATCTGTGGGGCCGAGGCGCGCTCGATATGAAAGGCGGCGTGGCGATGATGGTCAACGCCCTGCTGCAGGCGAAGGCGAAAGGCGGCGCGCCAGGCGACCTCGTCCTCGCAGTACTCGCGGACGAAGAGGCGGGAGGGAACCAGGGCGCGAAGTTCCTCGTCGACAAGCATCCCGAGCTTTTCGCCGGCATCCAGCACGGCATCGGCGAGTCGGGCGGCGTGGTGCAGCACCTGGGAGGCAAGCGCTTCTACCCGATCATGGTTTCGGAGAAGCGAGGGTGCCAGATCCTCGCGACGCTGCGAGGCCCGGGAGGCCACGGCTCGATCCCCGCGCATGGGGGAGCGATGGCGAAGCTGGGCGCGCTGCTGACTACTCTGGACACCACGCGCCTGCCGGTGCACATCACCCCGCCGGTCAGGCTGCTGCTGGAGGGGATGCGCGATGCGCTGGACGAACCGTGGAAGCAGCGCATGGCCTCGCTGCTCGACCCGGCGCTTGCGAACGGGATGCTCTCGGAGCTCGGCCCGTTGGGTCGCAACCTCGACGCGGCGCTGCACAACACGGTCAACGCCACGATCGTGAGCGGGGGCTTGAAGGTCAACGTCATTCCGAGCGAGGTGTCGGTTCAGCTGGACGGCAGGCTGCTGCCAGGCTTCGGGCCTGATGACATGCTCCACGAGCTTCGCGAGGTCATCGGACCCGAGCCCGAGCTCGCGGTGCAGCTGGTCGGGCCGGCCCAGCCGGAGGTCGACCTTTCCCAGCTCGACCTGCTGGCTTCAATCCTCCGCGAGGCTGACCCGGGCTGCGTTCCGCTGCCCTTCCTGGTCACCGGCGGCACGGATGCCCGGCATTTCGCCCGGCTGGGCATCCGCACCTACGGGTTCCTGCCGCTGAACAATCCCGCGGACTTCAACGGCTCGGCCACGATCCATGCCGCCGACGAGCGGGTCCCGGTCAGCGCGCTCGAGTTCGGGGCGTCGTGCGTTTTCGAGGCGGTGATGCGGTACCGCGGCTGATCGGCACGTAGGCTGCTGTCAGCATCCCGAAATAGGTCGGCGCTTCGTAAGAGACGAGCCGGCCACGCCAACCGTCGGCGGTCGCGCCGTGCAGCATCAGCATCTGCCACCAGCTGTCGGCTTTCGCGCTTTCGACCAGCTCCAGGGGAATGTCGGCGAGGCGGTCCATGTGATCGTCACGGATGAGCTCGCAGACGAGCTGGTCGTACCGTTTGGCAGCCGGGTCGAACCCGTAGGGACCTTGCGCATCGTGCGCATGGCCGTGGTCCGCGCTGGCGATGAACGCGACCCGCAGGCCGGACGCGCTGGCGGCATCGGCGACCGCGGCTCCCGCTTTGATGTGGTCGCCGGCGGAAAGGTCCCTGGCCGGGGTGATCACGACCAGCGGCACCGGTGGCTCGGCACGACCGCCCATGAACCACAGGGGGATCAGCACGCCCCAGTCCATCGGCGCGACAGCTTCGGCGGGATCGTTGCCGCCAAAGCTGATGCCGGAAGCGGGCACCCCGGCTGTGAGAAACGCTTTCAGCACGAGCCAGGCGAGCGTCATCTCGGTCGGCACGTCGAGCGCGATCGATGGAGGCGCTCCGGCGAGCTGGCCCGCGACGCGGCCGGAGACGATGACGCCCATTGAGGCCGGAATGTGGACGTTGTGCGGCGTCGCGACGACCACGGCCTGCGGCCGTGCGACGGTAAAAAGTTCGCCCAGCTCCACCATCCCGGCGCGCGTCGCCGCCGCCAGCCCGCGTTCCTCGGGCGTGCAAGCCTCCTCGATGGCAAGCCCACCGTGAGGAGCGATCGCCGCGAATACGAGTCCCATAAGAGCAAATTGTCCTCCCCGCTCGCCGGGGAGGTGGCGGGCTAAGCCCGCCGGAGGGGACGTCCAGACTTGCGCGGCCATACTAAGGACCGATGAAAGAGCTCTCGCCGCTGCGGCTCACGGAGTACAGCCACGGAGCCGGCTGCGCCTGCAAGCTCAGCCCGATCGAGCTCGGCCTGGTGCTGGGCGCACTGCCCGCAATCGGCGACCCCAACGTGATGCTCGGCGGTCCCCGCGACGACGCAGCCGTCTACCGCATCGCGCCGGACCGAGCCCTGGTGGCGACCGTCGACTTCTTCACTCCCATCGTCGACGACCCTGCCGAGTTCGGCGCCATCGCCGCCGCCAACGCGATGAGCGACGTCTATGCGATGGGCGCGCGCCCGCTCTTCGCGTTGGGCATGACCGCGTTCCCGCGCGGCAAGCTGGGCACCGGGCTGCTCGAGAAGATCGTGTCGGGCGGCGCCGCCAAGATGGGCGAGGCCGGGATCGCCGTGGTCGGCGGCCACTCGGTCGACGATCCCGAGCCCAAGTTCGGCTACGCGGTGATCGGAGAGGTCCATCCTGATCGCGTCATCGGTCACGAGGGCGCGCGGGCAGGCGACGTCCTCTACCTGACCAAGCCGCTGGGCTCCGGCCTCGTCACCACCGCCATCAAGCGCGGCCTCTGCCCACCAGCACTGGAACGCCAGGCGGTGGCCGTCATGTCGCACCTCAACCGCGATGCATCGGCAGCGATGGTCGAAGCAGGGGCAACGGCGGCGACCGACGTCACAGGCTTCGGGCTCATCGGCCACCTGAGCAACCTTGTCGGCGGCGCTGACATCGACCTGGCGGCGCTCCCTCTGATGGAGGGGTTGCGAGACCTGGCCGACCGCGACCTTTTCTCCGGCGGCAGCCGGCGCAATCACGCGGCGTATCGGGAGCAGGTGGACTGGGGCGGGATACGGGAGGTCGATCAGCTCATCCTGTGCGACGCGCAGACGAGCGGCGGGTTGCTGGTGGCGATCCCGCCAGACAACGCAAGTCGGTTCGAGTCAGCGCTGCGCTCCAGCCCGTATCCGGCGGCCAGGATCGGCACCATCAACGGCCGCGGATCGATACGCATTGGCGGGCGAGGCTAGGCATGTCCAAGCTGCGTGTCGCCGGGGGCGAGGCGCGCGGCCGCCGGCTCAAGACCCCGAAGGGGATCCGCCCGACGCAGGGCATCGTCAAGGAGGCGATGTTCAACCTGGTCGGGCCGGCCATCGACGGCGTGCACGTGCTGGACCTCTTCGCAGGCTCCGGAGCGATTGGCATCGAGGCTCTGTCGCGAGGCGCGGCCGGCGTCACGTTCGTGGACCGCGAGCCGCGTGGTCTTGCTATCCTGCGCCAGAACTTGGAAGTCCTCGATCTCAACGCGCGCGGGCACGTCGTTCGAGCTGACGTCGTGCGCTGGCTGGAGAGCTCGCCGGACCAGTTGAAGCAGGCCGGATTCGTGTTCATGGATCCGCCCTATGAGGACCCCATCCTCGACCGCGCGCTGAAAGCGATCGACCGCGGTTCGTCAGGCGCGACTGTGGTCGTGGAGCACTCGCGGCGCCAGGAGCTGCCCGCGCTGACGCGCATGCACGTCGACAGGCAGCGGCGCTATGGCGACACGATGGTCAGCGTGTTGCGCGCATGAACCACGAACCGAAGGCCGCGGTCTATCCGGGTAGCTTCGATCCTTTCACCAACGGCCACCTCGACGTGGTCGAGCGGGCCCTCAAGATCTTCGATCAGGTCATCATCGCCGTCGCCGCGAATCCCGAGAAGAGGCAGCCTCTCTTCAGCGTCGAGGAACGCATGCAGCTCATCTCGGCATCGCTGAAGGGTCGAGAAAGGGTCGAGGTCGCGAGCTTCACCGGGCTGACCGTCGAGTACGCCCGATCGCGCGGCGCGACCACGCTGGTCAAGGGGCTGCGCGCGTACTCCGACTTCGACGCCGAGCTTCAACAGGCGCTGATGAACCGCAAGCTGGCGCCTGACATCCACACGGTGTTCCTGATGTCGGGCTTCGCCCACATCTTCGTGTCGTCAAGTATCTTGAAGGACATCGCGAGCTACGGTGGCAAGGTCTCGGACCTCGTGCCGCCGGCGGTGGCCAAGGCGCTGAAGGAGAAGTACAAATAAAGGTCGACGAGCTTCTTGACCATTTCGAGCAGTTGGTGCACAACGCACGCCACGTCCCTCTATCCAACAACGTGATGGTCAACGAGGACGAGGCGATGGAGCTGATCGATCAGATTCGCTTCAACCTCCCCGACGAGATCAAACAGGCCAACTGGACGGTGTCGGAGCAGCAGCGGATCATCACCGAGGCGCACGCCGAGGCGGCGCGCATCATGTCCCGCGCCAACGAGCGCGCTGAGGAGACGTCGTCCGACCACGAGGTCCTGCGCCGGGCGGAGCGGCAGGCCACCCAGCTCGTCAAGGAGGCGCAGGCCAAGTCGGACCGCATAGTCCAGGAGGCCGAGAGCTACGCCCTGGAGCAGCTGAAGCAGCTGGAAGCTCACCTGGGCAGAACCCTGGCCACGGTCCGCCGTGGGGTGGAAGCATTGCAGTCGACCACGCCCGCTGCCGCCGAGACAGAACAGGCCTAGCCCGGGGCCAAACTGGCATATCCGGTAAAATTCGCCACCGATGGCACAACCAAAGGTCAAGCTATCCAAATCCAGGAAGGGCAGACGCCGGTCTCACCTGGCGCTGGCGCTCATCCAGCTCCAGCCATGCCCTAACTGCAAGAAGCCCAGGCGCCAGCACTCGATCTGCCCCAGCTGCGGCCACTACGCGGGCCGCGAGGTGATCAAGACCGCATAGGGGGGCCACCATGCCCAAGATCGCCTTCGTTTTCCCCGGTCAGGGCTCCCAGCACGCCGGAATGGGCAAGGACCTGCTCGAGGACCCCGAGATCGCGGAGCTGTGCGAAAAGTGCAGCGCATCGTCCGATGTCGACCTGGTGCGCCTGCTCACCACCGCTGACGACGACGAGCTGAAGCTCACCCAGAACGCCCAACCGGCCCTGTGCTTCGTCGGCCTTGGCTTGACGCTGCTGCTGAGGCGTCGCGGCATCGAGGCGGTCGCCGCGGCAGGACACTCAGTCGGCGAGTACGCAGCCCTGGCGGCATCCGGGGCCGTGGGCGCGCCGCAGGTCGTGAAGGCGGTGGTCGAGCGCGGCCGGGCCATGGCCGAAGCCCTGCCCGCCGGCACGAGCTCGATGGCCGCGGTCCTCGGTCTGACAGCCGAGGCGATCGAGACCGCCCTCGCAGGGATCGAAGACGTCTGGCCCGCCAACTACAACACGCCGACGCAGACGGTCATCGCCGGCACCACAGCTGGACTCGAGGCAGCGACCAAAGCCCTGCAGGCGGCAGGAGCTAAGCGAATCGTCCCGCTGAACGTGAGCGCCGCCTTCCACACGCCCCTCATGGCCCCGGCCGCAGAACGCCTGCGGGCGGCTCTCGAACGCATCGAGTGGCGGTCACCAAGGCTCCCCGTCATGGCCAACCTGACAGGGCGCGAGCATCAGGGCGGCGACCGGATCTCTCACATCATGGAGATGCAGCTGAGGTCGCCGGTGCGGTGGGCGGCGTGCGTCGGGTCGCTGGTCGATCTCGGCTGCGACATGTTCATCGAGGTGGGCCCCAAGCGGGCGTTGACGGGGATGATGCGCGAGTTGGTGCCCGGCGCAGCCGCCGTAGCGGTCGGCACGGCGGCCGCATGCGCAGAGCTGGAAATCGGAAGCTAAAAACCCGGGTCCCGCCGGGGCTGGTAAAGTAGCGGCGCACCCGCCCACGCGCACCGGAGGCGAGATTTGGAAACTCAGAAACTAAGCTTCGAAGACTTCAAGAACATCGTCGTCGAGCGTCTTGGCTGCGAGCCAGAGCAAGTGACGATGGACGCGTCCTTCCAGGAAGACCTGAACGCCGACTCGCTCGACCTGGTCGAGCTAATCTACGCGTTCGAGGAAAACACGGGCCTCGAGATCCCCGACGACGACGCCGAGAAGATAACGACAGTCGGCCAGGCTTGGGAGTACATCCAGGAGAAGTCCGGCTCATAGCACAGACTGCGGCGCCTCCCGCTCCAAACCTCGAGCTGCTCCAGCAGAAGATCGGCATCCATTTCCGCGACCCCAGCCTTTTGCTGGAGGCTGTGACCCACAGCTCGTTTGCCAATGAGAGCCCGCACCTGTCCCCGCGCGACAACGAGCGTCTCGAATACCTGGGTGACGCGGTCCTTCAGCTCATCACGGCCGAGTATCTCTACAAGCACCACCCCGGAGCGAGCGAAGGCGAGCTGACGCAGACCCGTTCGGCCATGGTCAACACCAACACGCTCGCATTGCTGGCCGAGCAGCTCGACATGGGCGCCTTTCTCTATCTCGGCAAGGGCATCGCGAAAGGCGGCGGGCGCAACTTGAAATCACTGCTCGCGAACATGTTCGAGGCCGTGCTCGGAGCCGTGTTCCTGGACGCGGGTTACGACGCCGCCTACCACTACTACCTCAA
>DATCAV010000178.1:0-4060 GCA_036512415.1 Candidatus Dormiibacterota bacterium
GAACGCAATTGCATCTCGATCTTTAGACCATTGTAGATCGAGCCATTTTTATCGTCGGAGTAGTAGCGGTAAACTAGTACCTCTGCACAGAGGATTTGACGATTTGATCTGGGCTAGGGCTTAGGGGCGGCAAGGCTTCGGGTTGGACCAGTACTTCGATGCTGCGTGCGACGCCGGGCTTTCGCCGGATGAGGCCTGCGCGCTCCAGAGTAAGCACCATCTGATGGACGGAGGGCGGGGTGACGCGGAAGTGGCGTTGCATCTCGGCTTCGGCCGGCGGGCGGGCCATGACCAGGGTATAGGTGTGGATGAAGGCCAGATATTGCCCCTGCTTGGGGGTGAAGCTGGGTCTGGAAGAGGGGAGACAAGCGTCCGGCATCTGATTCATCTGTTGTGCCCTCACCATCCAGGGGGCAGCAATGAATGTACGTTACCGGGTCGAGCTGAGCCAGGCCGAGCGCGAGCAGCTGAGGGGCCTGCTGAGCGGGGGCAAGCACGCCGCGCGCAAGTTGAAGCGGGCCCAGATCCTGCTGGCCGGCGATGCCGGGGCCAGCGACGAGGAGATTGCAACCAACGTTAGCGTCGGCGGGTCGACGGTGTACCGGACCAAGCGGCGCTTCGTGGAAGGCAACCTGGAGGCCGCTCTCAGCGAAGAGCCGCGCCCCGGGGCGGCACGCAAGCTCTCCGGCAAGGAGGAGGCCCTCCTGGTGTCGACCGCCTGTTCCACGCCGCCCGAGGGTCGGGCGCGCTGGACCCTGGAGCTGCTGGCCGGCGCGATGGTCAAGTTGACCGCGCATGCGGGCCTGTCACGCGAGACGGTGCGCCGGCGCTTGGCAGAGAACGACCTCAAGCCCTGGCGCAAGGACATGTGGTGCATTCCGCGGGTCGACGGCAGCTATGTCGCCCGCATGGAAGACGTGCTCGACCTCTACGCCGAGGCTCCCGACCCAAAGCACCCCGTAGTGTGCTTCGATGAGAGCCCGACCCAGCTCATCGGCGAGGTCCGCCAGCCGATCCTGGCCAAGCCGGGGCAGCTCGAGCGCTACGACTGCGAGTATCGGCGCAACGGCACGGTCAATCTGTTCGTCTTTCTCGACGTCCACCGGCCCTGGCGCAGGGTCAAGGTCACGGACCAGCGGGCGGCATGCGATTTCGCCGAATGCATGCGCGAGCTCGTCGACTTCGACTATCCCCGGGCCGAGCAGGTCAGGGTCGTGCTCGACAACCTCTCAACCCATTCCCCCGGCGCCCTCTATGACGCCTTCCCCGCCCCGGAAGCCCGCCGGATCCTGCGCCGCCTGGAATTCCACTACACCCCCAAGCATGCCAGCTGGCTCAACATGGTCGAGATCGAGATCGGCGTGCTGCGCAGCCAGTGCCTCGACCGGCGCATCGACGAGCGCCAGCGCTTGGTCTCCGAGATCGCCGCCTGGGAGCGACAGCGCAATGCCGAAGGCGCTCGCATCAAGTGGATGTTCACCACCGAACGCGCGCGTGCCAAATTGGCCCGCGCTTACCCACACCCCGCCAAAGAGTCATAATCCCTGTGCAGAGGTACTAGTACCCAGACTCACAATTGGCTGATACGGCGGTCTTTGAAGCGGCGCTGATGGACGACGGCCTTTGTCCAGGCAAAGGGCGTAGGATTGCGGTTATAGGCCTCGATGAAGGCATCGATGTGCTCCTTGAGCTGCTTGACCGAAGTGAAGGATGCCCCCGAGAGGGACTTTCCTTCCAGGATGGAGAACCAGATCTCGACTTGATTGAGCCAGGAGGCGCGGGTTGGGGTGAAGTGGAAATGCACCTGGGGATGACGTTTGAGCCAGCGATCGCATTTGGGCTTGTGAGTGCTGAGGTTGTCGAGGACAACGTGCAGATCCTTGCCTGGATAGGCGGCGACGACGCCGTTCATGAAATCGAGGAACTCGAGGCGCCGGCGCCGCTTCTTGTGAGCCGCGATCACCTGGCCGGTGGCCACCTCGAAGGCGGCAAACAGCGTCGAGGTGCCGTTGCGCTTGTAGTCGTGGCTATGGCCGCTCAGCGCCCGGCCGTTGGGCAGCTTCAGATATCCCTGGGCCCGCTCCAGGGCCTGGATCGAGGGCTTCTCATCGACGCAGATGACGATGGCGTTGTCGGGCGGCGCCATATAGAGCCCGACCACCTCGGCGGCTTTGGCGACGAACTCGGGATCGTCGCTCTCGCACCAGGACTTGCGCCCGGCGAGGTCGATCTTCTGGGCGCGCAGGAAGCGCCACACCTGCTGCTCATGCACATCGCCCAGCGCTTCGGCGATCAGCGGCCCCGTCCAGCGCGCGAAGCCCTTGGGTGGCGGCCCATCCAACAGCCCCAGGATGCGCCGGCCCGTCTCGGCCCCATACTTGGGCGCCGGCCCCGGCCGCCGCTTGTCCTCCAATCCCCCAAGCCCCTGAGCTGCAAACCGAATCCGCCAACAGCTCACTGTCCGCGGCATGGTTCCCAGCTCCCGCGCAATCGACCGCGTCGAGCGTCCTTCGGCCGCCAGCAACACGATCCGCGCCCGAAACCCATGCCGCTGTTCCGTCGTCGGCGCCCGCAGCCGAGCCTCAAGCACCGCGCGCTCTTCCGGCCTCAGCCGGACTTCCACTGCATCGGGTATCATTCCAATGTTGAATCACGAATCAGACTTCAGCGAAAGCGGGTACTAGAGCGGATTCCGCTCATATTGAAACATATCCCGCATGAGCGAAGTAGTTCGCACATTCGTCTGCGCCGAGGCGCGGCACGAAAAACCCGATTCGGCGGCGAAGGCTCCGTTGCGTCCGCTCGGCGGCTTTGCGCAGATAGGCCTTGAGCTTGCTGAAGGACATCTCGATCGGATTGAGATCGGGCGAGTACTCGGGCAGATATCGCAAATCTGCACCAACGGCCTCGATCGCTTCCTTGACCCCGGCGACCTTGTGGGCCCTGAGATTGTCCATCACGACGATATCGCCGCGGTTGAGCGTGGGAGCCAGGCCTTGCTCGATGTAAGCGAGAAAGGTTTCGCCGTTCATGGCGCCGTCGATCACCAAGGGTGCCGTCATTTCGTCGCAGCGCAGGCCAGCCACGAACGTCAGCGTCTGCCAGGTTCCAAACGGCACCCGCCCGATCA
Source organism: Candidatus Dormiibacterota bacterium (assembly GCA_036512415.1). GTDB lineage: Bacteria > Chloroflexota > Dormibacteria > Dormibacterales > Dormibacteraceae > Palsa-872. Next base: position 3,131 of record DATCAV010000178.1, read on the forward strand.
ATCGCTCGCCACGCCGGCATCGACCGTAAAGACGAGCCATGGTGGTGTTCACCGAGGTTTCGTCAATGAAGACAAGGCTGGACGAATCAAGTAGGCCCTGTTGCCGGATCCAGCGCCGGCGAGCCCGGGCCACGTCCGCCCGGTCTTGCTCGGCTGCCCGCAGACTTTTTTTTGAAGCTGATGCCGTGGCGCTCCAGAAACCGCCACAGCGCGCTGCGGCTGCCACAAAGCCGTCGCTTGCGCAGGGCCGCGACCAGCTCGTCGAGCGTCCCGTCCGGCTGCGCGGCGACCAGAGCCAAGATCCGGTCCGCGTAGCCCTCCAGGGGCGACTGGCTCCCGCCGCGCCGCTTTGGCCCGCGGCGGCCCTCCTTCTCCCACGACTGATACCATTTGACCGCCGAGCTGGCACTGACATCAAAGCGTTCCGCCGCCTCACGCCGCGAGGCTCCCTCCTCGACCGCCTCGATCACACGCTCGCGCAAATCCGATGAACAAGACTTGGGCATCACCCACCCCCCAAAAAGCCGAATCACCCCTCAAGACTCTGCCTCTCCGCGACATTTGGGAATCCCGATTCAAATCCGCCGGGAAACGCTCTAGCAGTTTGCTGAAAAACTCGGAAGCCGCGTCGTATTAAGCAACAAAGGAATCGGCCGGGCTCGCAGCTTGAATCGATCTTTCACCTTTGCGGGTCGGATTGAATCAATGTTGTTCATGGACATTCCTCAAAAACCTTTTTCAGCAGACTGCTAGAGCGAAGTTGTCGAGCTAGACTTCATGTGCCACCAAAACGAGCCGACGGGCTTAAGGCGAAGTTCGGTCTCTTCACGGCGGGGGGCGGCTGGAGTTCTCGAAGATCATCCAGCGCACCCCGGCAGAAGAGCTTTATTCTGCATCTTCAGCGGCCATGTCGTCCAGTGCCGCTTTAGG
>DATCAV010000179.1:0-2467 GCA_036512415.1 Candidatus Dormiibacterota bacterium
TCACGCTCGGCGCGAACCTGACTTTCTTCCCGATGTTCATCCTCGGCTGGGAGGGCATGCGTCGCCGCGTCGACTCCTACCCCGCCTCGATAGGCTGGCAGACGTTGAACGACCTCTCCACTGCCGGCGCCGCCGTGATCGCGCTCTCAGTGCTCATCTTCATCGTGAATGTCGTGCGATCCCTGCGCCATTGCGTGCCGGCGGGCTCCGACCCGTGGGGCGGGCATACGCTGGAGTGGGCGACCAGCTCACCGCCACCAAGGCACAACTTCGACGAGTCGCTGCCCCCGGTGCGCTCCCCCGCACCGCTACTCGACCGCCGCCAAGGACTGCCGCCTACCGCGACCGAAGGTGCGCCGGCATGAGACGTCCTGTGTCAACCCTTTTGTGCGAGGAGTTGGTTGAGGGCTTTGTGTTGGGCGGGGTCGTAGGGTGTGTGGTCTTGCCAGCAGCGCCAGAGGATGCGGCTCCAGGCGCGGCCGAGGATGCGTATGGCGTGGGGGTGTGTGCAGCCGCGGGTGCGGGCGCGCTGGTAGACCTCTCGTGCCCAGGGATGCCAGTGTCGGGTGCTGTCAGCGAGGACGCTCATGTGCTTGCGCAGGCGCTTGTCGCAGGCCCAGCGGAAGGTGGCGTTGCTGCGCTTGCCGGACTGGATTGTGACTGGGGCTTGGCCGGCGTCGGCGGCGAGCGAGTCGTTGGTCGGGTAGCGGGCGCGGTTATCGCCGATCTCGGCGAGCAGCCCGGCGGCGGTCACGACACTCTTGGGGTCACGGAAGAACGCGAGGAAGATCGCCCCGTCGGGATGCGTTCGGGTGGCGCCGGCGATTTGGCTTGTGAGCTGGCTGATCTGCTCAACGATGGGACGCAGAGCGGCGACGAGGCCGATCACGGCGGAGCGACGTGCGTCCTGCTCGAGCTCCCCGACGATGGCGTTGGGTGCGCTGCGCAGCCTGGCGAGCAGCTCAGCGGGGGTGCGTCGGCCGCAGTAGGCGTGACGCGCGATAAAGCTTTCAAGGCGCTTCTCGCCGAGGCTGCGGGCGTCGACGGGGCTCGGATAGCGCTCGAGGAACGCGAGTCCGATCGGGCTGTCGATGTCGGCGAAGATCCGCTCGGCGCCGGGCCAGAATGCCTGCAGCTGGGCGCGCAGCTGGTTCGCCAAGGCGACGCGCGCGTCGACGAGATCCTCACGCGTGCGCATGAGTGCCTTCAGCGCCAGTGTCTCATCGCTAGAGGGCGCAAGCACGGGGAAGCGGTGACGGTCGGTTCTGGCCAGCTCGCACAGCACGAAAGCGTCGAAGCGGTCATTCTTGCCGGCCGCTGCGCGGAAGCGATCACGCGCCGCCTTGACCTGGTTGGGGTGGATCGCCAGCACGACGATGCCGGCTGCCAGCAGTCGCCCGACGAGCAGCCCGTCGGGACGCTCGATCGCGCAGCACTCGACCTCACTGCTGCGCAGCAGCTCGATCAGTGCGCTGATGCCACGCTCGTCGTGGCTGAACTGCTCGGCAACGAGCAGCGCTCCGTGCTCGTCGGCGATGTGAACGTCATGCCAGTCACTGGCCCAGTCGATCCCGCAGGTTGCGCCCATGGATCCTCCTCCTCGGTCGAGGTTCGCTTGAAAAACGCTGGCCAGGAGGTACCGTGGCGGGTGCTCATAGGCAGGCCCTCGGTGGGGCGACGCCCTGTTGCCGCTCTGGGTGCCTCACACCACCGGGAGGCGCGTGTCTCATGCGGGCCGTCTACGCGGCTAGCGAGCGAGGCGCTCTCCCGGTGGTGGTCAGCTATGTGCGCTGAGTCTCAGGCCTCGCCCAACCAGCGGTCGAGCGAGATCTCCCTCTCTCGGAAAGAAAACGAGAACAACCTCACCACCCAGCAACCAGAGGTTGCCCTATGAGCGACGGCGAGAGCCCAGAGGTGACGCGCGAGCGCGTGCTCGCGCGGATTCGTGAGGACTCCCGCTTCGTGCTCGCCGCGCACGAGCGTCCCGACGGCGACGCGCTGGGGTCGCTGGTGGGCATGCAGGGGCTGCTGAGCGCGCTGGGCAAGGACTCGGCGATGTTCATCGCGCCCGAGGATCTGCCGCTGCCTTTGGAGTACCGCTTCTTCGCGCTCGACGGCCTGATCCAGGCGCCCCCGGCGGACGTCGCCGAGCGCACCGTGGTGTTCCTGGACTGCGGCAACATCGACCGCAACTCCGCAGGCGTCCTGCGCGACGGCGCGCAGCTGTTGAACATCGACCACCACCACGACAACACCCGCTTCGGCACGCTCAACCACGTCGTCGCCGACGCGTCGTGCACGGCGGAGATCGTGTGGGACCTGATGCACGGGCTCGACGTGCGCCCCACGCGCAGCGTCGCCGAGGCGCTCTACATCGGTTTGATCACCGACACGGGGCGCTTCATGTACGAGAACACCGGCCGCCGCGCGCATCTGATGGCCGCCGACCTGATCGACGCCGGCGTCG
>DATCAV010000180.1:0-2596 GCA_036512415.1 Candidatus Dormiibacterota bacterium
GAAACGGAGCTGGAGGGCGCCCTGCTGCGACGAGATGATCTGGGCGGCGTTCGCGAGCGTCTGGGACGCCTGGAACTCACCTTCCGCGTTGATGATCTTGGCCCGCTTCTCGCGCTCAGCCTCGGCCTGCTTGGCCATCGCACGCTGCATCGTGCTGGGCAGCTCGACGTCCTTGATCTCGACCACCGCCACCTTGATTCCCCAGGGCTCGGTCTGCTCGTCGATGATCTTCTGCAGGTTCTGGTTGATCTTGTCGCGGTTCGCCAGCAGCTCATCCAGGGTCGCCTGGCCAAGGGCCGCGCGCAGCGTGGTCTGAGCGATCTGGGAGGTGGCGTTTATGTAGTTCAGAACCTCCGTCACCGCTCTCTGCGCGTCGATCACCTGGAAGTAGATGACGGCATTCACCTTGGCCGTCACGTTGTCGTTGGTGATGATCTCCTGGGGCGGCACTTCGAGCGTGATGACGCGCATGTCCATCTTGACCAGGCGGTCGATCCCAAAGGGGATGATGAAGTTCAAGCCGGGTTGCCTGAGAGCGATGAGCCGCCCCAGCCGGAACACGACGCCGCGCTCGTACTGGTTGATGATGCGGATCGCGGAAATGGCCACGATGAGGGCCAGCACGACGATCACTGCCAGGATGGTCAGCAAGCCAAAGTCCACTATTCGTTCTCCCTCGCCTCGCGGGCGACCACCTCCAACTGCAGACCCTTCCGGCCGACGACGCGCACGGCGGTGCCCGCCGGGATCCGGCCGTTCGAGGCGACAGCTTTCCACAGCGCCCCGCGTACAAAGACTAGCCCCTCCGGCGACAGTTCCTCGCGTGACTCGCCGAGCGCGCCGACCAAGGCGTCCGCGCCGGTGAGGACCTGGCGTCGGCGTGACCTCAGAATCCTGTCGACAAAAAAGACGAAGAACGCAAACGTGATGGCCGCGGAGCCAAAAATCACGACTGGGTTGACGCCCAGCCCGACCGGGCCGGTGTTGATGAGAAATGCCATGCCCAGGATCAGAGCCAGCACGCCCCCGAAGCTCAGGATGCCGTGGGTGTTTACCTTCAGGTCGGCGACGAACAGGATCAATGCGAGCAGCATCATCAGGGCGCCGGCGATGTTCAACGGCAGGTTCGCAAGCGACACCAGGGCCAGCACTGCCGCGATGCCACCGACCACGCCGGGCAGGATCGCGCCAGGCGTGGTCAGTTCCGTGATGATCCCGTAAGCGGCGAGCAGGAACAGCAGCGCGGCGACTGTTGGGTCGATCAAGGCGTTGAGGAACACCTGCCAGTAAGGCATTGGAAAGTCCTCGATGCGGGCGCCGGCTGTGTGCAGCACAAGCTCGCCGGTGGTCCGAGGGAGTGACCGTCCTTCGATCGCATTCATCAGCGCAGCGGGATCAGCGATTTCAAGATCCGCCACGTGTAGCTTGACCGCGTCCTCGGCGTTGATGTTCACGCTGTTGCGAACCGCCTGCTCGGCCCAGTCGGCGTTGCGGCCGTGCATCGAAGCCAGGTTGCGAACCCTGGTCACCGCGTCGTTGAGAACCTTGGCTCCCAGGTCTCCTGTGAGGTTGGCGCCGGTGGCGTTGATGGGGTGGGCCGAGCCGATATTGGTGCCCGGCGCCATCGCCAGAATGTCCGCCGCCTGAGCCACGAACAGCCCGGCCGAGGCGGCGCGAGCACCGCTTGGATAGACATAAACGACCACGGGGACCTTCGAATTGAGAAGGGTGGTCACGATATCGTCCATCGAAGTCGAGATCCCACCCGGCGTGTTCATCACGACCAGGAGGGCATCGGCGTGGTCGGCTTCGGCTCGATTCACGGCGGTCGTGATGTAGGCGGCCATGATGTTGTTGATGTCGCCAACCAGGTCGGCGCGCTCGACGTGGGGTGTGGCCGCAGCGGCATGAAGTGGAACCAAAAGGGCCACTCCGAAGGCCACGATCCCGACTCGCAGCGCCCACCCTGCGCGCATAGATCGAGTATGGCGTTCGCTGGACAGCGGTGTTGTGTAAAACGTGGAACATTGGCGCGCCCGCCCGCGCGGTTCGGACCACGTCAAGTCGTAAAATTTGGGTGATGGCGGCGCAATTCGAGAGGGGCGAGCGATCCGAGACACGTGACTCGATCGACGGCGATGGCGCTGAGCTGGCCGAACTGGCCCACAGCATGCGGTCGGGCCGGCCGATCGAACCCGCTGAGCAGCAGGCGCTGCTCGAGCGGGCGGCCCTGGGAGACCGCCCAAGCGAGGAGCGCCTGGTGGCAGCCAATGTGCAGATGGTCATCCGGCTCGCCGGGGCACGCAAAGACAAGGGGCTTTCAGCAGCCGACCTGGTCCAGGAAGGCTCGATCGGGGTGATCGAGGCGGTCCGCTCGTTTGCGGGCAGCGGCGCGACCGACTTCGGCACCTTTGCGGAGGACCGGGTGGGAGCGCAGATGGATGCTGCGATCGCTACTGAGGCAGCGTCGGTCCGCGACGCCCGGCTGCTGGAGGCCGCGGCCTCCGATTACGAACGGACCGAAATTCTCATGTGCCTCGAATTGCTACGGGAGCCCACCGAGGCGGAGCTGGCGGAGAAGCTCGAATGGACAATC
>DATCAV010000181.1:0-3179 GCA_036512415.1 Candidatus Dormiibacterota bacterium
CTCTCCATCACGCCGCCGGACGGCCTGGGCCTCAATCCGGTCCTGCGCGATGGTGGGATGCTAATCCACCCGCCCGTTGTGCTTGCGGGCTTCGCGTCGTTCGCTATCCCCTTCAGCTTCGCCGCCGCGGCGCTGCTGGCCGGGCGGTCGGACGCCGCGTGGATTGCGCACACTCGCCGTTTCGCGCTGATGGCGTGGGCGCTCCAGAGCACCGGCCTCGTGCTCGGCATGTGGTGGGCCTACCACGTCCTCGGCTGGGGCGGGTATTGGGGCTGGGACCCGGTCGAGAACGTGGCCCTGATGCCCTGGCTGGCGACCACCGCCTACCTGCATTCATCGCAGGTACAGGAGCGCCGAGGGAGGCTGAGGGCGTGGAACTTCGGACTCGTCATTCTCGCCTTCCTGCTGGTTGTTTTCGGCACCTTCATCGTTCGCAGCGGTGTGGTGCCTTCCGTGCATACGTTCGCGGTCAGCGCGATCGGGCCCTGGTTCTTCGGGTTCCTGTTCGTCTGCCTCATCTTCTCGGTCGGCCTGCTGGCGTTCCGCTCAGGCTCGCTGGCAAGCACCAGCCGTCCTGCACCCACCGTGTCCCGAGAGAGCGCGTTCGTCCTGCAGAACCTTTTGTTGATCGGGGTGATCGCCGTCGTCTTCTGGGGGACGGTGCTGCCCCTCGTCTCGGGCATGCTCGGCCAGGAACGGGTGGTGGGCGTGCCTTACTACGAACGCGCGGCAGGCCCGCTTTTCGTGGTGCTCCTGGCTTTGATGGCCGCCGGACCTCTTCTGCCCTGGCGCCACGCAGGTGCGACCCTGCTCCAATCGCTCAGGTGGCCCATCGCTGCTGTAGGGATCGTGCTGGCGGCTCTCCTGTTGGCGGGCGTGCGATCTGTGCCTGCACTCCTCGCGATCCCGCTGGCCGCCGCGGCGGGGACCACATGCATCGTCGAGTACGCACGCATGGGCCTCAAGCTGCGCCGGTCGGGACACGGCTTGGCGCAAGCGGCCGCGGTGGTGGTGCGAAAGAGGCGGCGTTACGGCGCCTACCTGGCGCACCTCGGCATGGTAGTGCTGGTCGTGGGTATCGCCGGATCACATTTCTGGCAGCAAGAGAGGGACGTCTCCCTCAAGCCCGGAGAGCAGGTCTCAGTCGCCGGATACACGCTGACCTACACCGGCGCTGACCAACGGCAGCTCGCCGATCACACTGAGCTCGTCGGCGCAATGCGACTGGGCGATCAGACCCTGGAGCCGGCGCGTGCAACCTACGCCGGGCTTGGTGGGCAGTCGCTGACGCACGCGGCGATAAGCAGCACGCCAATCGCCGACGTCTATGTCGTGCTCGCGGGTTTGAACGATGACGGCTCGGCTTCGTTCCAGATCTTCGTCAACCCGCTGGTCACCTGGATCTGGGCCGGCGGCGCGATCATCATCCTGGGCGTCATCCTGGGCAACGTGGGGGAGAGGCGCAGGGCGTTCGAGCTCCAGGTCGCGCGTGCGGCCAGCCCGCAGCCCGCATAGGTGGCGCTGATCGTCGCGACGCTGCTTCTGTTCGCGGCCGGCCCGTTTGTGCTGTGGCCGTTGATCAAGACGCCTGCTGAGGAGCCCGCACCGACGACGGCCCACGGTAGCGAGGGGACGCAGTGAGCGCGATAGTCGCCCACGAGCTCACCCAGCGATACGGCTCAGAGGTTGCCCTCGACTCCGTCGATCTTGCCCTCGACCAGGGCGAGCACCTGGCGGTGCTGGGTGACAACGGCGCCGGCAAGACCACTCTCCTTCGCATCCTCGCCACCGCTGCACGTCCCACCTCAGGGCGGCTCGAGATCTTCGGACTCGACGCCGTGCGCGAGCGCAAGGCTCTGCGGGCGCGAATCGGTTTCGTCGCCCACGCGCCGGGGTTGTATCCGGCGCTGTCCGCGGTTGAGAATCTTGAGTTCTTCTGCGCTTTGCACGACGTCGACCGCAAGCGCGTGCCGGAGACGCTGGACCTGGTCGGGCTCACTGACGTCGCGCGTCGACCGGCGGGACGGCTTTCACGTGGTGAGCAGCAGCGCCTAGCGATTGGGCGCGCGGTTTTGCACGGTCCACGCCTGTTGGTCCTCGACGAGCCCGACGCGAGCCTCGACTCGGGCGGACCTGACCTTCTCGCCAGCGTCATGCGCGACCGAACGGTGGTCCTGGCCACCCACGACCACGCTCTCGCCAACCGTCTGTGCCAGCGAACCGTCGTGTTGCGCAACGGCAGGTCGCTGGGCGCGGGGACTCGCTTGAGGGTGGTGCGGTGAACCGGTCGATCGCTGTCGCCTATGCGGTTGCGCGCAAGGACCTGACGTCCGAATGGCGCACGCGCGAGCTGGTGCCTGCGCTCGGCCAGTTCGTCGTGCTCGCGCTCGTGATCGCCAACTTCGGCTTCCAGATCGACTCCCGGAACGCGACCGTCATCGCGCCGGGCGTGCTCTGGCTCGCGCTGGTGTTTGCAGGGTTGGTCGCTTTCGGCCGAGCCTTCGCCGCCGAACGCGAGCAGGCTTCGCTCGAGGCGATGCTGCTCACGCCAGCCTCGGCTGCGGCGATCTTTGCGGGCAAAGCCATCGCCGCCGCCCTCTTGCTCATCGCATGCGAAGCGGTCCTGCTCCCTGCGCTCTCGTTGCTCTTCGGCACGCCATTCAACGCCGAGCTCGTCGCCGCCGTCCTGATTGCCACGATTGGGATGGCCGCGCTGGGTTGCCTGTTCGCCGCCATCGTCGCGCGGGTGCGCTCGAGAGAGGTCCTGCTTCCACTTCTCACACTGCCTCTGTGGATTCCGTTCATCGTGGCGGGTGGGCAGGCTGTCCAGGTCGCGATGGGCGCCAGCGGCAACTACAACCAGGCGGTGGCCCTGCTCATCGACTTCGACATACTGTTCCTGGTGCTCACTTCGCTCGCGGCGAGGTTCGTCCTCGATGACTAGGTACACAAGGCTGGCCGGTCTAGCAGTGCTGCTGATGCTCGCGGCGGGAGCCCTGATCTTCTTCTACGCGCCGGAGGATTACCTGCAGAAGGAACCGCAGCGAATCTTCTATCTGCACGTCAGCGCAGCGATCGCGGCCTTCGCCTGCTTCGCCGTTGTGTTGGGCGGGAGCGCTGTCTACTTGCGAACCGAGAGCGCGCGGGCCGATCGCCTGGCGAGGGCAGCCGCGTTGGTC
>DATCAV010000182.1:0-4891 GCA_036512415.1 Candidatus Dormiibacterota bacterium
CATGCCTCAGCGATCGGGCGAGAAACCGTTGCCGGTTACTGCCAAGAGGCCCCGCGCCGGAAAACCTATCGCCGACCTGATCCCCGCGGAGGCGAACCGCGGGTACGACATGCGCAAGGTGATCGATGCGTTGATCGACGAGGGCAGCTGGGTGGAGGTGAAGAAGCTCTTCGCGAAGGAGCTGCTGACGGGATTGGCTCGGCTTGATGGGCAGGCGGTCGGGATTCTGGCGAACCAGCCGATGCAGAAGGGCGGCGTGCTGTTCAGCGACTCCGCCGACAAGGCCGCGCGCTTCATCTGGCTGTGCGATGCATTCGAGATCCCGCTGCTCTTCCTGGCCGACGTGCCCGGCTTCATGATCGGCACCGACGTCGAAAAGCGCGGCATCATTCGCCACGGCGCCAAGATGATCAGCGCGGTTTCTGAGGCGACGGTGCCGAAGATCTCAGTCATCGTGCGCAAGGCCTACGGCGCCGGTCTCTATGCGATGGCCGGCCCAGCCTTCGATACCGACTGCGTCATCGCGCTGCCATCTGCGCAGATCGCCGTAATGGGACCGGAGCCCGCTGTCAACGCGGTGTTCTTCAACAAGCTGGCGGAGCTGCCTGAGAACGAGAGGGCGGCGCGCCGTAAGCAGCTCGAGGACGAATACCGCGAGGACGTCGACCTGTACAAGCTCGCCGCCAACCTGATCGTGGATGACGTGGTCGAGCCGGACGACCTTCGCGCAGCCCTGATTACCAGGTTCCACGCCTACTCGACTAGAACGGCACCGCGGCTGGATCGCAAGCACGGAGTGCTTCCGGTATAAGGGCCTTCGGCCATGAGAGGGAACCAGTCGGTTCCCCTCATCGACGGGTCGGCTTCGCCGACGCGTCTGCTCTCCCTCCCGGGATTTATCTACGAATTAGGTCCTCCAGACAACGACTGAGAGTTGCAAGAGACAAAGTCGAGGCCGGGGAGACCCGGCCTCCCCTGCCACGATGGCCCAAATTAGCCAGCGCGGTGAAATGGGACGGCGTAGTTGAGCACGACCACGTAGAACGTGATGCTGGCGGTGATCACGGCGACGTGAAACACCTCGTGGTAGCCGAACACACGCGGCCACAAGCGCGGCTTCTTGAACGCATAGGCGGCGGCACCCAGCGAGTACTGCAGGCCGCCCAATGCCATGAGCAGGGCAGCCGCCCAGCCGAGCGCGGCGGTCAGCGGAACGAGCGCAACCACTGCGAGCCACCCCATCGCGAGGTAGAGCGCGGCCAGCAAGCGGCGAGGGATGCGCAGGAACGGCGCCGCTCCGGCGACTCCTGCCGCGGCACAAATCCAGATCGCAACCAGCACGACTGTGCGCCACCACCCATCGAGGACGTTGAACACAAGTGGCGTGTAGGTTGCCGCGATGAAGACGAAGATCATCGCGTGGTCCGCGCGGCGCAGCCAGTCTTTGACCTTGGGCGGCCAGTTGACGATGTGGTAGGTCCCGCTGATTCCGAACAGGAGGACCAGACCGGTGCCGTAAATGATCATCGACAAGAGCTTTGCCGGGTCTTGTCGCGTGACCACGATCAGGGCGACGAGCCCGCCAATTGACACCAGCGCCGCCAGCCCGTGAGACCAGCCCCGCAGGAGCGGCTTGGGCGCGGGGACTTCAGCGGACCTCATTGACACAATGCATCATACCGCGTCATAGGAGCTTCGACGCCGCCATTCCGAGGGCCAGCGTGACCACCCCCCACGAGAAGGCCTGAAGAGCCTGCTCGAGGGGACGGAGCAAAGTCGCCTCATCGAGCTCGACCGCCGAGCCGTCGCGCATCGTCACACTCCCGGTCACCGATCTGCTGCGGCGGCGCAACAGTCGAGCGGGAGTGCTGAGGGTCCGCTGCCCGAAGGAAAGGGCAAAAGCTGCAATGGCGGCGGCGACCGCGCCAATCGAGAGGCGGCCGCTCTGTGCGAAATAGGCGGTCAGCACCGGGAACGCTCCCCAGGACAGCGCGAACCAGAAGTCACCGTGCAACTTGCCACCAAGCAGCTCGAGGTTGTACGCGAAAACAAACAGCACACCCAGGGCGATGAAGGGGAGCAGACCGATCCCCAGCCGAGTCAGACCGGCGACTCCGAGCGCGACGGCCCCGACCAGGCCAAGCGCCGCGGCGGTCGTCAGCACGGCACGCGGGATCTCCGTACCAAGCGGCCGGCCCTTCAGCTCGTCGAGCGCGTGAGCTGAGATGCCGACCGCCAGGAAGAAAGCCAGGAGCGTCGCGATCAGGCGCACGACATCGAGCTTCGGAGCGAGACTCGCCCCGATGACCACATAAGACAGGTGCCAGGCGGTATACGGCGGATGAAGCACGGCCCACAGGTCTCGGCGCCAGCCGCCAGAACGCGCCGCGTAAAACGCGGGGGCGAGGGTCTCAGGCGTCACGGGTGCCATCGGCGCCTTTGCGACCCCACATGACGACGCCGCCGCCAACGCTCATCGCTTTGAAATGCACGCCCGCCATGCCGGCGGCCTCCCACCCATGGACGATCCGGCTCAGCGGCCATGCGCCATAGAACGACGAGATGTTGGGCCCCAGGAATCGACCGACTCGCCACCACTCCGGGCCGCCGAGGGCGAGACCGGCGGGAGGCAGCACCGTTCGCGTATAGAGCCACCACGCTGCACGCCACGCGCGGGCCGGTGGCACGAAGAAGTCGAGGCTGGCGAGCACGCCACCCGGGCGGAGGACTCGCGCCAGCTCGCGAAGTGTGGCCGCGGGGTCACGCACGTATCGCAAGAGATAGGTGAAGGAGACGGCGTCGAAAGTGGCATCGGGGAATGGCAGCTCTTCGGCTCGCGCGACCTGGAGCCGAATGCGGTGTTCGAGGCCGGCTGTACTAACGCGCTGACGGCCACGCGTGAGCATTGATTCGGTGAGGTCGACGCCCGTCACCTCGCCGTCCGTTCGATTGGCCAGCGCGATGGCGACGCCGGCGGTGCCGGTGGCGACGTCGAGAACGGTCTTCGGTTCAGACGATGCGATCTGGGTGACCAGCTCGCTGCGCCACCGCCCGTTCTGACCGAACGACAGGACTTCCGCCAGCAGGTCGTAGCGCTTCGGCAGGCCGCTGAAGAGGTCTGCCGCAAACGCGTTCTCTGCGCTGGCCACCGCGGGGCGAGTGCTCAAGTGCACCTCAGGATGGGCAAGAAGGTGCGCAGCAGCAACATTCGACCTCAGCGTAGGCGAACCAAGTGCATTAAGGTCGGGCAATCGCATGAGCGACACCGACCGCTTTCAGACCTGGCAGCGCGACGCCCTCGCTGATCGCGACGACGGCGCCGAGATGCTTTCACTGGGGCCTTTCCGGGCGGTGCTGTCTGCGCCAGGCGAGAACGCACGAAACGGCTGGGTCACCCTCATTGACGGAACCGCTGCCGAAGGCGAGACGCTAAAGGCGCTGACCAAGCTGCGTTCGACCTTCAAGCGCCACAAGGTTCCGCTCGAGATCGCATACAACGAGACGCTTTTTCCGAAGGTCGGCGAGTGGCTCGAAGACGCCGGGTTGAAGCTGATCGAGCGCAACTCACTCATGTCCTGCCGCCCGGAAGCTTTCAAGCCGTTCGCCACGCCGGAAGAGGTGCACATTACCCAGCTGTCATCGGCCGCGGCACCAGCAGAGCTCGAGGCCTTCCAATCCATACGGTGGACCGACGGGGGAGAGATCGATCGTCCGGCACCGCCGGTGGAACGTTTGCGCGCCGACATGGCCCGAGCCAACAGCGTCTTCCTGCTCGCCTGGCTCGATTGGGAGCCGGTGGGCACCGGCGTCTCCCATTCGCTCAAAGGCGCCGCCGAGATAATCGGGGTCGTCACGCGGCAGGAGCACAGGCGCCGAGGCGTTGCCGCGGCTATCACCTCGGAGCTTGTACGGCGGCACTTCGCGAACGGCGGGGACTTCGCTTTTCTCGACGCCGCCAGCGACGAAGCGGCGAGAGTCTACGAACGCCTTGGTTTCGCTCCGTTCGGCGCCAACCTGGTGTACCGATGAGACCGAATACCCCAGACGGCGCGTTGAAGTACCGGAGATGGCGATCGCGATCATGCGACTGAACGAAGAACCGGAACCCGGGCCGCAGGGGGGCACGAGCAAGCTGCCTCCGATCGTCCTCAAGGAGGTCTACGAGCAGCGCTTCAGCCACGAGGACCAGGCGGGCAAGGAGGCGATCTGGCGTGAGCTCGGCCGCTTCCTTCAACGCTACATCAAGCCCGACGCGCGCGTCGTCGATATTGCTTGCGACCTCGGCTACTTCATTCGCAACATTCGGGCGGCGGAACGTTGGGCGACCGACATACGCGACGTGAGCGCGGCGCTACCGAAGGACGTGCGCTTTGTGCCGGCCAGCGGCCTTGATCTCGATGAGGTGCTTCCAAACAACTACTTCGACATCGCCTTTTTCAGCAATTACCTCGAGCACTTGCCGTCGACCGAAGCAGTCCTCCAGCAGCTGCGGGTGACCCACGCAATCCTCAAACCGGGCGGGACCGTCGTGATTCTCCAGCCCAACATCCGTCTGATCGGAGGTGCCTACTGGGACTTCATCGACCACCAGACGGCGCTTACTGAAAAGAGTCTTGCCGAGGCGGCGGTCATGGCGGGATTCAAAACCAAGAAGGTGATTGCGAGGTTCCTGCCCTACACCACAAAGAGCCGGATCCCGCAGCACCCCCTGCTGGTGCGCGCGTACCTGAACTTCCCTCCGGCCTGGCTGGTCCTCGGCAAGCAGACCCTCTACTTGGGGGAGAAGCCGGCTCAGGCCTGAGCGTCCCGTCCGACATATCGGATCCCTTGCCGGCTCACACTGCCATGAAATCACGAAGCTAGAATCGCCGAACGTGTTCACGCCGGAAGA
>DATCAV010000183.1:0-6004 GCA_036512415.1 Candidatus Dormiibacterota bacterium
CCGCGGGCGGTTGCTGGCGCAGCGATTCTCGTGGACGCGCACCGCAGACCGGCTGGGGAACCTGTTCGAGGGCGCGATCGAGAGCACTCAGGCGCGCGTCCAGGCCGGCGTTCGACACGAGTAGGGAAACGACGTAGCGTCGAACGTCGTCAGTGGTGTCGGTCTCGTGCCGTCGGCATTCATCAACCAGACCTGGCTTCCGTTCAGGAATGCGATCTGATGACCGTCCGGTGACGGGACGGGGTTCGCCACGGCGATGCTTGGATCGGAGGGCAGGCCCAGCGCTGATGTAAGCGCGGTGGGCGGAGCGATGGCGCTAACCACGAACGCCTTTTGCAACGTGCCAGTGGTCGTCTGCACTGCGGCCCCAAAGACGAGGTGGACCGAATCGGGCAGCCACGCCGGCGCGCCGATATCACCGGCGATGGCGATGGCGATGGTGTTCGTGGCCGCAGCGCCACTGAGATCCCGCACCTTCAGGGTCGTCACGCCGACGTCGTGGCGGAGGTAGGCGATCCGGTTTCCGGCCGGGGACCACGTGGCGTCGCTGATCTGGCCGTTCTCGACCGCGAGCTCATAACGCGCCTGAAGGCCGACGTCGTACCCCCAGATGACGCTCGACTGTGGGCCGACCTCGACAAAGGCAAGCCTTGCTCCGTCCGGTGAAACAGTTGCCTCCGTGACTGCCCCAGAAATCAACGTGTCGACCCCGGTGGATGAAAGGCGGTGCAGCGCGCCACCGTCGTCGATGAACACGTAGCCCATCCCGGAACCAAGCGCAGCCGCCCACGCCGCTTTGAAACCGAGGGGCTTTGCATCCTGTCCGGGAGTCAACACCGACCACGTCCCGCCGTCGCTTTGAAGGAGCAGCGTGTCTCCCTCCGGCGACCAGCTGAACGAACGCACAGAGCTTCCGTCGTAGAGGTTGCGTGGAAAGCCCGACTCGTTGACCAACCATAGAGCGCCCGATGTGCCACCCGCATTCGCCGTCGCAAACGCGACCCAGTTGTGCAGCGGGCGAATCGGTCCCGTGGTGAAAGCGACGCTCGTGTCGGCGGAGAGTCGGTTGCCGTCCGCATCAAGCGCAGTGCTCGTCACAGTGATCGTGTAAGCGGTCGAGGGCTCGAGCAGAGTCCCGGGCGCGATGATCGCCCGCCGCCCGTCGGTCGGGTTGAGGCGGACGCTGAACGGCACCGGGGGAGAGATGCTGAAGGCCCGTTGCAGGCTCGGGCCGTTCATATCGCGCGTGAAGTCGACCGTAAGGTATGCGGCCGGGTCGACGCCACTCTCGCCGTTGGCCGGCGCTGAGCCGGAGAAGGCCGGTGGCCCTTCCGTGACGAACGACCAGTGGTGTCGCAGCACCGCGGTGTTACCGGCGAAGTCCTTGTATCCCGCCTCCAGCACCACGTCATACGTCGAGCTCGGAGCCAGCGTGGGGTGCTGATACGCCAGCTGCCGCGGGTTGAGCCAGACCAGGTTCCCGCTGGTCGCCGGCTGCAGGTGAAGCCGCGACTCGATCGATTGCTGGTCGACGTCGTGGTCGAAAGTGATTCGTATCGGCGCCGCCGTCGAGACATCGATGGCGCCGCGCACCGGCGAGTAATCGACGATCTGGGGCGGGTTGCCGCCGCAGGCTGCAAGCCCCACAAGGACCAGCGAGGCGAGGGCGATCGCGCCAAGTTTCATGTCGTCACAGTACCTGCGACGTTCCTGATCACGCCAAAAGGCGCAGCGTCCGCTGGGGCCCCCGCGCCTTCGGCGCGGGAGAGCAGGCTAGAGGTGCGACTTGAGGCGAGCCCTCATCTCGTGCGCCAGCTGCTCCAGGCGCGAGGAGTCGACGAACAGAAGGGAGATGCTGGGGATCTGGTCGATGGCGCCTTCAATGCCGGCCTCCGACGGGTCGGCCGCGCCAAGGATGTCCTTCACCTTGCGCGCGCGGTTGCCGAGCGCGTCTTCAGCCATCGCCTGCAGCTCGGACACGATCGGCGACCAGTCGCGCTGCGGGCCGCTCGCCGCGGGCGGCGGTGGCGTGGTCGGAGCGACCTGCATCGCAGGCATCGAGGGTGGGGTCGGATGGGTGGTCGGCGGCGGACTGTAGGTCGGATAGACCGCAGTCGGCGGCGGCGTCTCGATGACAGGCATCGGGCTCGTGACGGGCTCGACCACCGGCGGCGGTGCTGTCGCGGCCACTGCCGGCGAGGGGCGTGGGCCGCGCTGCGAGGCCACCACCTCGTCGACGTCGAGCGGCGGGTGCTTGGTGGCGTCAGCCGACTTGACCTCGATCATCGCGTTCGGGTCGTCGCACAAAGCGAGCGCGCGGTCGGGCTTGTCAGAGATGTCACGAGACTCGCTCGTATAAGCGCCGGCCAGATCGCCATCCGAGAGGATGATCACGCCGGTGCCTCCGGTCGAACGGATCATCACGCTGCCGCTCAGCTTGCGGTCGCTGAGGAACTTGAGCAGCGCCTTCATGTCCACCCAGGCTGCGTACAGCTCGGTGTACATCGGTTTCGAGACCGTGAGCTCATACAGGCCGTCGATCAGCTCGGGCGAAAGGCCGACCACGTCCAGCACGCCATGTCCAGCCGTGACGTCTTCGTTGAACTGGTGCAGCGCCGTCTTGCCCAGCATCAAGCCTCCGGGCTCGGCCGCGCCGTCGTAGATGCACTCCAGGGCGGACCCCTCACGGAACAGGATCAGCCCGGTGGCGTCTTCGGTGAGCAGGCGCACGTAGCCCGTGTACCCCTCCTTCTCGAGGGTGGTGATCAGGCGCGGAAAGTCGACGAACGACGTTTTCAACGAGTCGTAGATGACCTGCCCCGCGGGCACGGGAATCGGCTCGCGCCCGTGCTTGGGTTGCGGTCGGTGCTTCACGCCGCGTCTCGGCTGGGGTGCTTCCACCTTTCTCTCCGGTTCAAGATGATCTTGGCGCTCCCCTCGCGCCTCGGCCTTGTCGACCTTGGGGGGTTCGGGCGCGCCGTGCCTCGGCGCCGACTCCGCGGCTTCGACCAGCTCGGGGATGCCGGCCTTGACAGTCTCATCGGCGGGTAGCTTAGCCTTCGCGTCGAAGTCAAACTCGCCTTTACTCCAGGTTAGGGCACTCACGACCGCGTCGTCGCCCGCCAAACCGTCCCCGTGGGCATGGAAAAGGTGGCCGAAGAGGAAGTACAGAGCGGTCGCCTCGCCGTTGCCGTTCCTGAGCGTGAGCGTACCTGTGGACCGCTCGCCTTGAGCGGCTTCCAGCAACGAGCGAAGGGGCGTTTCGGCCAGCGTGCCGTGTGACTGCAAAAGCATCTCCTGAGATCGGCCCAGCCCGATCGTGGGATTGAGAGAAAGTTAGTATAGATATCGGTATCAGATCCGCGCGCTCAGTGCAGCCCGAGGCCGGCGGAGCCGTTCCGCAAGCGCGCGAAGCAACTCCAGCGCGCTTGTTGCTCGTGCGCCACGGCCAGTCGACCTGGAATCAGGAGCGCCGAATCCAGGGCCAGCTCGATCCTCCGCTTTCGGACGAAGGGAGGCGCCAGGCGGCGCAGCTGGGGCGGCGGCTCGCAGGCCGGAAATTCGCAGGCTTTTACTCGAGCGATCTGAAGCGCGCTGCCGAGACGGCACAGCTGGTCGGCGAGTCGCTGGGCATCGACCCCGTGCCGATGGCCGAGCTGCGCGAGATCTATCTGGGCCAGTGGGAAGGCCTGCGCACTGAAGACCTGGCCACCCGTTTCCCCGAAGCCTGGGCGAGCTGGACCGAGGAGCCGGACTGGGACCTGGTCCCCGGGGGCGAGGGATCGGCCGCCTTCGAGGCGCGGGTCGGCGCCATGCTCGACACGCTCTTCAACCGGCACACGCAAGGCGATGTGCTGCTGGTCACGCACGGCGGGGTGATCCAGATCGCTCTCCACAACGTGGTCGGCCGCCCCGGTCGGGGCATCTTTCCCTTCAGGATTCAGAACGCATCGGTGTCGGTGCTCGAAAGGCGCAACGGCCGGGTGGTCGTCAGCGGCGTCAATGACATCGGGCATCTCGAGGCGGGATCTTTGGCAATCCCGGAGATCGGATGACCACTGGCGCAGCGGACTGGGATCGCGACCTGGAAAAGGCGGCTTCCCATTCTCCATTGCTGCAGACCTGGGGATGGGGAGAGGTGCAGTCACGAGCCGGCTGGAGCGTCGAGCGAGTGAGGCTCGGTGCCGGCGCGATGGCGAGCATCCAGCTCCGCGGCGTCGGACCGGTTCGCGAGGCATACGTTCCGCGCGGTCCCGTGCCCGCAACCCCTGAGTCGATCGATGCTCTCGTGGAATGGGCGCGCGGCGCGAAGATGGCCAAGCTGCGACTCGAGCCCGAGGCGCCGGCAGCGTTTAGCGAAGTCCTGGCGGAACGGGGGTTCATAAAAGGTAAGCCGACCCAACCGGAGCACACCCGGATCCTCGACCTGAAGCCCCCTGACGAGATGCTCGCCTCCTTCCGCCAAGGCCGCCGCTACAACATTCGCGCCGGCCTGAAGCGCGGTGCGGTGGTCGAGGAAGGCAAGGATGCCGCCGAGCTGGCGCGCCAGTCCGAGGCCGTCGAGCGGCGCGAGTCGATCAGCCTGCCGGCCAGGGCTTACTACGAGCTCCTCCTCGAGCGCCTTCCTTGGTGCCGCACCTACGTTGCCCGCCATCCCGAGACGCGCGAAGGTTTGGCGGCGGTGCTCGTGGCCCGCCACGGCGGGCGTGCCTATCACCTGTTTGCGGGTCGAACCGGCGCGCACCCGGAGTTGATGGGGAACGACCTCGCCTGGTGGGCGGGCATCCGGGCGGCCGCGGAGGCCGGTTGCCGCGATTACGACCTGTGGGGAGTGCCACCTCCTGGCGCCGGTCCCGAGCACCCGTGGCACGGGCTCGGCTTCTTCAAAGCCGAGTACGGCGGAGAGGAGGTCGCTTTTACCGGAGCCTGGGAGATCGTCCTGTCGGCGGCCGGCGCCCGGCTGCTCGACATCGAGAAAAAGGCGCGGCTAGGGGTTCGGGGCCTGAAACGCAACATATCCTAACAATTCTTCAGATCAGTTAGTATTGGAGCGTGATCAGCGCCACCGAATCGTCGCGCAAGGTCCTGATCGTCGACCCCGACACGGCGACACGCCGCGAGGTGCGGAACGCGTGCGCGCAGGACGGCTACCAGGTGGTGGAGGCTGACAATGGCGCCGACGCGCTCCGGGAGGTGGGGTTGGCTCACCCGAGCCTGATCCTGCTCGAGGTGGCGCTTCCAGACGGCTCCGGGTTCGACGTTTGCCGCGAGCTGCGCAAGGCCGACGCGGCAGTGCCCGTGATCATGATGAGCTCCCGGTCTGACGAGATCGATGTTGTCGTCGCGCTCGAGATCGGTGCTGACGACTACGTGACCAAACCACTGCGCATCCGGGAGCTGGTGGCCCGAATGGCCGCCCACCTGCGCCGGACACGGCTCGAGTCGGTTGAGGCGACGCGAAGCCGCCTCGAGTTTCGCGATCTGGTCATCGACGTCAATGAGCGTCGCATCTACAAGGCGAACAAGGAGGTGGAGCTCACCCACACCGAGTTCGACCTGCTCACGTTCCTCGCCGGCCACGCCGGAAAGGTCTTGAGCCGCGAGAAGATCCTCAACTCGATTTGGGGTTATGAGTACCCGATCGAAACCAGGGTCATCGACGTGCACATCAGGAACCTGCGCCGGAAGATCGAAACGCAGCCGTCGCGGCCCTACTACATCCTGGCCGTGCCGGGAATCGGCTACCGATTCACCAACGCGCGCCCGGCGTAGATAAGCGGCGTCAGCCGCACTAGCGACAGGACAAAGAGGAGCCCTAGGCCGGATTCATTCCGGCCGTCACCAAGGCCTGTTGTCCAAACACCTGCAGGCGTGGTGGCTAACAGGAGGGGGTTCCGCGGGGGAGGACTTGCGTCCTCACCCGCGCTTTAGGGCGCAGCGACCCCGAGCTCGCGCAGCGATTCCCGCACGAACTCCCGGTCCCTGATCCCGGGGTGAGGGATCT
>DATCAV010000184.1:0-11735 GCA_036512415.1 Candidatus Dormiibacterota bacterium
CCAGCCGAGGTAGCTCAAGCAGCCCTCGTACCCGACCTGCACGCCATCGTGCTTGACGATCTCGGGGTTCACGAGCCCCCAGATCTGGTTGTCGTCGCCCTTGACCACGCACACGCGCAGCGGCACGCCGATCTGGTTGGCCGCCAGCCCCGCCCCCGGTGCATCGAGCATCGTCTCGGACAGGTCGTCGATCAGGCGCTGGATCGACGTGTCGACGCGCGGCACCTTCTTCGCCTTCTGGCGAAGCACCGGATGCTCGAAGCTGAGGATCGGGCGGACCACGGGATCGATTTTACCCAGGGCGCCCTTGAGTTAAGCCCGGTTAAGCCAGCCAACGCGAATCACCTCTCATTTTCGTCAGGTCACCGGATCCACGTCGTAGCTCCACCCTTTGCCCCGAGGAGCGAGGTGACGCGCCCGCTCCAACCCGTCACCTTTCAATGTGACCTGCCACCTGTACTCTCCGCGCAAGCGATGAATGAAGGCGGGCGCCGGGCCCATCACGCGGACCCCCTCGATCCCCTCGCGCAATAGCCCGCTCGCGATCTCCTCGGCCGCCTCGCGCGCCACCGCGGCAGCGCGCGCGTCGTCAGCGTCGGTGCGCGTGAGCACCGCCAGCTCCGCAAACGGCGGAAACACAAACGCCTTCCGCGACGGGAGCTCGGCTACGTAAAAGCCGTCGTAGTCACCGGTGGCGGCACAACGAAGGCTGTAATGCTCCGGGTTGCTGGTCTGCACCACCACGCGCGATGCACGCCCACCGCGTCCCGCCCGTCCCGCCGCCTGCACCACGAGCGAGAACGTATTCTCCGCCGAGCGGTAGTCCGGAAAATGCAGCGGTAGGTCCGCATCGACGACACCGACGCACGTCACAGCCGGCAGGTCCAGGCCACGCGTGACGAGCTGCGTCCCCACAAGGATGTCGGCGCGCCGCTCGCTGAACGTCTCCCAGATGTCGAAGTACGAATCGGGCCCGCGCGCGGCGTCGCTGTCCAGCCGCAGAACACGCGCTCGCGGCCACAACTTCTTGACGATGCTTTCGAGGCGCTGCGTGCCCATCCCCATGCCGCGAATGTTCCGGCTGCCGCAGTGGTCGCACACCGACGGCATCGCGCGCGAGTAACCGCAGTAATGGCAGACCAACCCATCGATCTCGGCATGCTGCACGAGCGCGACCGAGCAACCCAGGCACTGCACCGACTTGCCACAGTCGCGACACAACACAAAGGTGCTCATGCCGCGGCGGTTCAGGTAGAGGATCGCCTGCTCCTCGTTTTCCAGGGTTCTTTCCACGACCTCGATCAGGCGCCGCGAAAGCGGCTGCCGGTTGCCGGCCGCCGCCTCGTCGCGCATGTCAACCAGCTCTACCTCGGCGTCCTGCCCCTTGATGCGCCGTCTGAGAGTGGCCAGAGCCAGCTCGCCCTGCGTGGCCGCGTAGTACGTGGTGACGCTCGGTGTGGCAGAGCCGGCGATCAGGCGGGCTCCGGTCACCGTCGCGAGGCGCCGCGCCACCCATCCCGTCTCGTACCGAGGGGTGCGGTCCTGCTTGTACGAGGCCGACCCCTCCTCGTCGAGGCAGATAAGACCCAATCGCGGGATCGGCGCGAAGACCGCTGAACGGCTGCCGAGCACGACTTGAGCCTCCCCGCGTCGAGCCCGCCACCACTGCTGCGCCCGCTCGAGCTCCGTCAGCTGGCTCTGGAGGATGGCGATGGGCACGTTGAGTCTCGCCCGAACGCGTTCCACCAGCTGTGGCGTCAAGGAAAGGTCAGGCACCAGCACCAGCACGCCAAGGCCCTCCGCCAGCGCCTGCTCGGCAGCCGCGAGATACACCTCCGTCTTGCCGCTGGCGATCACTCCGTGCAGCAGGGTCAGCTGGTTGGCCCCGCTGACCTTCAGCGCAGCTACCTGCTCATCGGTCAGCTCGGGGGTGACTGTTGGCGGAGCTGCCGAGTTGGCAAGCTCGAGCAGGCGGCTGTGGCGGCGCTGGCGGGTCGATGGACCTGCGCCGCTCGATCCTCCTCTGCGAACTCGCGGCGGCACCATCGCGCGCAGGCATTCGATCAAAGGCACCCAGTAGTGGTCGGCGACCAGGCGCGCCAGCGCCACCTGGTGCGGCAGGAGGAGCGGGTCGCTGCCGGCCGAAGCGATCGGCTTGGTCTCTACGCCGGGGTCGGCGGTGCCGAGGGAGACCACAAAGCCGAAGGAGGTTCGCCGGCCAAATGGGACGGTGACGCGGTGCCCTGGCACCACGTCCATGCCATCCGGCACCTGGTAGCTGTAGGTCTCCCGATCGAGCGACCGCCCAGCCTCGACTGCAACCTCGGCGTAGAGCAAATATCTACCGAGTTTTAGCCGGGGGGGTGTGGCGGGAGCTGGCTTCGCCAGGCCCGGCACCCTGAGGGGGGCCCTCCCCCCTCGAACCCAGCCGCGGTCCGACCAGGTCAAGGATGCGATCGGCCATCTCGCGCTTGGTCATCCGGGGGATCTCCTGCCGGGTGCCGTCCGCGAACAGGATCACTCCCTCGTTGTGATCGCTGCCAAAGCCGACGTCCTTTCGCGATATGTCGTTGGCCACGATCGCCTGCAGGCCTTTCTTCTTCATCTTCTCGAGCGCCTTGGCATCGAGATCCGACCCCTCTGCCGCAAAGCCGACACGAAACACGCCGGCGCCTCCCTTCTCACCACCGACTGTGGCCAGCAGGTCCGGGATCGGCTCGAGGTCCAGCGTCAGGCGCGCCGTGTCCTCGCGTCTTATCTTGCTGCCAGAGACTTTCGCCGGCCGGAAGTCGGCGACGGCCGCGACCATCACGAGCAGGTCCGCGCCGTCCAGCTGGGCCCTGAGCTCGCCGAGCATCTCCTCGGCTGTCTCCACCGGCCGCACCTCGACGCCGTTGTGGGCTGGATGCGACGCGGTCGTAACGAGCGCGACGCGAGCGCCTCGGTCCGCCGCCGCGGCCGCGATGGCAAAGCCCATCTTGCCGCTGGAGTAGTTGCTGATGAACCGCACGGGGTCGATCGGTTCACGAGTGCCCCCGGCGGTGACCACCACGCGGCGCCCCGCCAGGTCGTAGCGCGTACGCACAGCAGACGCCATCGCACCAAGGAGCTGAGCCGAGCCCGCGAGGCGGCCGGCGCCGACATGCCCGCTGGCGAGGTGACCGGACTCGGGCTCCACCACGGTCATGCCGCGCTTGCGCAGCGTTGCGATGTTGTCCTGGACCGCCTCCTTGGACCACATCGCATCGTTCATTGCCGGCGCCACGACGACGGGGCTACGCGACGCCAGCACGGTGGCGGTCACTATGTCGTCCGATTGGCCGTTCGCGATGCGGCCGATGATGTTCGCGGTCGCCGGTGCCAGCAGCACCACCTGCGCCCAGTCGCCAAGAAAGACGTGGGGCTCGGGCGCGCCGTCCGCTGCCCACAAGCCGGTCAACACGGGGTTGCCGGTGACGCCTCGAAAGGATGGAGCGCCGACGAACCGCGCCGCCGATGGGGTCATCGCGACCCGGACCTGGCTTCCCGCCTGCGTGAGCGCAGAGGCCAGGTCGACCAGTTTGTAGGCGGCGATTCCGCCCGCCACCAGCAAAGCAATGCGCAAGCCGCGGAGCTCATTGGGGATCGGGGTTGGGTCCAGCGGCATGCGATTAAGTCTGGCGCTCGCGCGCGCTCTGGATGATCTCGAGCACCTCGGAGACCGCCCGCTCGAGCTCGGCGTTGATCACGACGTGGTCGTATTCGGATGCGTGCTTCATCTCCGTCTCCGCGATCTTCAGGCGTTCGACCATGTCTTCGTCCGACGCACTGCCCTCGCGCAGCTGCTGGCGGCGGACCAACTCCTCCTTCGACGGCGGCGCGATGAAGATGAACAGGCCGTCCGGCGCGCGTTTTCGCACCAGCGCCGCGCCCTGCACCTCGATCTTCAGGAGGATGTCGTGCGCAGCCGCACGGGCTTCCTCCACCGCCGCGGCCGGCGTGCCGTAGTAGTTGCCGTTGTAGGTCGCGTACTCGAGGAAGAAGCCCTGCGCGATGAGCTCCTCGAATCGCTGGCGGCTGACGAAAAAATAGTTGACACCGTCCGCCTCGCCCGGCCGCGGCTTGCGCGTCGTGTACGAGATCGAGTACCGCAAGCTCGGGTCGCGCTCGCGCAAGCGCTCGATCAGCGTGTCCTTGCCGACGCCTGACGGCCCCGAGATGACCACGAGAAGCCCGCGTTTTCCGCTCACCGCACCGAGGCCCAGAATGCTTCGAAGTCGGCAGGAGGACGAGCCTCGAACGTCATGTCGGTTTGAGTGCGCGGATGGCGAAGGCGCAGCCGCCACGCGTGGAGCATCGGACGCTCCGGGTCGCCAGGCTTTCGGCTCCCGTACTCGACATCGCCCGCGATTGGGTGGCCCAGCGCGGCCAGATGCACGCGGATCTGATGGGTCCGCCCGGTGTCGAGGTCACAGCGCAGGAGTGTATGCCCGCGCCCTCTCTCGACCACCTCGTACCGAGTGCGCGCGAACCGCCCGCCGCTCACGATCGCCATCCGCTTACGCTCCTTCGGATCGCGCCCGATCGGCCCCTCGAGCTCTCCCGCCTCCTCCTTGACGCGGCCCCGCACGATCGCCATGTAGGTGCGGCTGAGAGTGCGGTCTTTCAGCTGCGCGGAAAGAGCGCGATGGCTAACGTCGTTGCGCGCCACGACGATCAGGCCCGAGGTGCCCTTGTCCAGCCGGTGCACGATGCCGGGCCGCGCTGAACCCCCGACCACGGACCAGGTCCCGCCTCGCCCGAGGAGAGCGTTGACCAGCGTGCCCGTGTAATGACCCGGCGCAGGGTGGACGACCATGCCTGCCGGCTTGTCGATGACCGCCAGGTCCTCGTCTTCGTACACGACGTCAAGCGATATGGGCTCGGCTGAGGCCTCGATCGCGTAGGCCTCGGGAATCTCGAACTCGACGACATCGCCGGCAACCACGCGGTCCGCGGGATCCGCGGTCCGGCCATTGACCAGCACCAGGTGACCCTTGATGAGGCGCGCGGCAGCTGACCTGCTCAGCTCGGGCTCCTGCTCGGCGAGGAAGCGATCGAGACGGGGCGACGCGGCGGCCGCGGTCAGGCGGCGTCGGGCTTGCGTAGTACGTACCCGGCCAGAAGCGCCACCACCCCAAGGCTGATGGCCGAGTCCGCGACGTTGAACACCGGCCAGAAATGGACGTTGATGAAGTCGGTGACCGTCCCATAGGCGAGCCGGTCGAAGCCGTTGCCGAGCGACCCGCCCAAGATCATGCCGAGGATCGCATCGGTGCGCAGGTCGCCTGGATTTCGGGCGACGTAAACCACAAGACCGATCGACACGACCATCGAGGCAGTCAAGAAGATGATCGCGAAGGCAGGAGCGAAGCCGAACGCGGCCCCTGAGTTGTGCACGTTCGTGATGCCGACCAGGTGGTCGATCACCGCAACCTCGGTGCCAAAAGGAACGTTGGCGCTGACGAGGCTCTTGGTCAGCCGGTCCAGCGCAAATACGCAGACCGCGATGACCACGAAGAGCACGCGGCCGGTGGTCAGGCGCGCTTGAGGCCTATCCAGATCTGTTCTCCTTCGAGCATCTGCTGCTCGCCCGCGAAATCATCGGCGCGACCCGGCTCGAGCGTGACGGACAGCGTCTCGGTCTTGATGTAGTCGGCATGCTTCTCCATCGCGCGGACGAGCATGCCATCTGCAACGTAGCGCGTGTGGATTCGATCTTCGACGTTGAGGCCGAGCTTCTTGCGCCGGTCCTGGATCAGCCGCACCACCTCACGCGCCAGTCCCTCGAGGCGCAGCTCTTCGGTGATCTCGGTGTCGAGCTTCACCTCGGGGGCGCCGAAGATCAGCTGCTTCACGTTCAGCTCCTCGCGGACGATCGCCGCGATCTCCTCGGGCAGCGGGTCGCCTGGCAATGAGATTGAGGCGAGGGGCTGGCGGACCTTGATGCGCATGGCGTCCCTGGCCGACAGGCCTTGCTCCACGGCCTGGCGCGCCTTGGTCATGTTCGCCTCGACCTCGGGGTCCTGCGGCCCCGACGGGTCCGGAAAGTCTGCGAGGTGGGCCGACCCGCCTTCGGACAGGTTTCTGTACATCGCGTCGGCGATGAATGGCGTGAACGGCGCCATCATCCGGCTGAGGCTGTTCAGAACCTCGAACAGGGTCTGATAGGCGGCCAGCTTGTCGCGGTCCGATTGGGACTTCCAGAATCGGCGCCTCGAGCGCCGGATGTACCAGTTCGACAGGTCGTCGACGAATCGCTGGATGCGCCGAGCGGGCTCGATGGCGTCGTATCGGTCGAGGCCCCCGGTGACCGCCGAGTTCAACCCGCTGAGCCGCGAGAGCAGCCAGCGATCGAGCACGTGCCGCTCTGCGATCGGCACCTGCGGCTGCGCGGTATCGAAGTTGTCGAGCCGAGCGTAGGTGACGAAGAACGAGTAGCAGTTCCACAGCGGGATGAAGAACTGCTGCACTGTCTCTCGCAGGGCGGCGTCGCCGGTGCGGTAGTTCTCGCCCACCTGCGTCGAGGTGAAGAAGTACCAGCGCACGGCGTCCGAGCCGAAGTTATCGAAAATGTAGTTCGGGTCGAGCACGTTGCCGCGTGACTTCGACGCCTTCTTGCCCTTGGGGTCGACGACGAGGCCGAGGCAGATGACATTTCGATATGCGTTCTGCTTGAACAAGAGCGTCGAGATCGCCAGCAGCGAGTAGAACCAGCCGCGCGTCTGGTCGAGGGCCTCCGAGATGAAATCGGCCGGGAACGTCTCCTTGAACTCCTCGACGCCCTTGCGCGGGTAGCCGCGCTGCGCGAACGGCATGGCGCCGGAGTCGTACCAGCAGTCAAGCACCTCGGGCACGCGCCGCGTCGTGCCGTCGCACTTGGTGCAGGGCAGCGTCGCGCTGTCGATGTAAGGCCGGTGGAGGTCGGCGTCATCCGCGAGGCCGAGCTCCGAGGCCGCGCTGATGCAGCGCTGCTCACCGCACTTCTCGCACACCCAGAACGGCAGCGGCGTTCCCCAGTAGCGCGAGCGTGAGATCGCCCAGTCGACGTTGTTCTCGAGCCAGTCGCCCATGCGGCCTGTCTTCACGTGCGCAGGCACCCAGTTGGTCGCCGCATTGTTGGCGATGAGCTCCGCCTTTCGCTCGGTCGTACGGATGTACCACGAGTCGAGCGCGTAGTAGATGAGCGGCGTCTTGCAGCGCCAGCACTCGGGATACGTGTGCAGGATCGTCTCGGCCTTGTAGAGGAGGCCACGCTCCTTCAGGTCGTCGAGGATCACCGGGTCGGCCTCTTTGACGTGCAGGCCGGCGAACTTGTCGACGTATGGCAGGAATTTGCCGTCGAGTCCGACGGTGTGGCGGAAGGGGATTCCCTTCTCCTGACAGAGCTTGAGGTCGTCGACGCCGTAGAGGGCCGAGGTGTGCACCACGCCGGTGCCCTCGTCGGTCGACACGAAGTCCGCGTCGACCACGTAGTGGGCGCGACCTTCGGTCGGGATCGAGTAGGGATAGAGAGGTTCGTAGTCCAGGCCGACGAGGTCGCGTCCTTTCATGCGGTCGACCACCTCAGGCCTGTGCTCGAGCACCTCGATCCTGGCTTCCGCGAGGATCAGGAACTCGTCACCGTCCTTGACCTTTATGTAGTCGACGTCTTCGTCGACGGCCAGCGCGACGTTGCCTGGCAATGTCCACGGCGTCGTCGTCCAGGCGAGGATCGACGTTTTGGGGTCGTTCTTCAGCCTGAATCGGACGAACACGCTCGGGTCCGGCACGTTGTCGCGGTATCCCTGGGCCAGCTCGTGGCTCGACAGGGGCGTGGCGCAGCGCGAGCAGTAAGGCGCAACGCGAAACCCTTTGTAGATCAGGCCCTGCTTCCACATCTCGCTCAGCGACCACCAGACGGACTGGATGTAGTCCGAGGTCAGCGTCCAGTAGGCCGCGTCGTAGTCCTGCCAGAACGCCATCCGCTCGCTGAACGTGACCCAGTCGGACACGTACTCGTGCACGCTCTCCCGGCAGAGTTGGTTGAAACGCTCGATGCCGATCTCGTTCTCGATGTCGAACTTGCCCGAGATGCCGAGCTTCTTCTCCACCTCGATCTCGACCGGGAGCCCGTGCGTGTCCCACCCCGCCTTCCGCTCCACATAAAAGCCCCGCATGGTCTTGTAGCGGCCGAAGAGGTCCTTGAAGGCTCGCGCGAGGATGTGGTGGGTCGCGGGCTTGCCGTTGGCGGTGGGCGGCCCCTCATAAAAGACGAAGCGCGGCCGGCCCGACCTCAGCTCCAGCGACTTCTGGAACGTCCCTTCCTGCTTCCAGGTCGCCATGAGCTCCTTCTCGAGCTCTGGAAAGCTGACCTTTTGATTTACGGATTCAAACATCGATTTCCTTCATATTCCTCTGGGGTCCCCGCGACGATGTCGCGGGAGGCTGGCCTCTCGCATTCAGGTGATGAAGCCGAGCGCGTGGATCACGAAGTAGCAGGCCACCGTCACGACGATCGGTGACAGGTCCATACCCGAGACAGGAGGGAGCCAGCGGCGTACCGGTGCGAGTACCGGCTCCGTGATCCGGAAGGCCAGCCTGTAAACAGGGTGGGTCGGGTACGGGCTGACCCACGTGAACGCCACGCGGACCAGGATGATGATGACGAAGGCCCACAGAAGCAGGGCGAGGAGCGAAGCAATGGCGCCCACAGCAGTCAGCTGGGGCGGGGCCCGAAGAGCGCCTGTCCGAGTCGCACCATGGTGCTGCCTTCCGCCACCGCCACCTCGAAATCGCCGCTCATGCCCATCGATAGTACCGGCAGGCTCTTGCCCAGTCGCTGCTCGGCCTCTTCGCGAATTCGCCTCAGCTCCCTGAACGCGGGGGCGGGATCGCCTTGCGAGGGTCCCATCGCCATCAGGCCTCGCAGGTCGACGACGCTCGCGATCTCAGTGATGAATTCCTGGGCTCGATCGGGGTCGGCGCCGTGCTTCTGCGGCTCGCGCGCGACATTTACCTCCAGCAGGACAGCCTGTTGAGGCTCGACCCGCGCGAGCTCGGCCGCCAGGCGGACCGAGTCCACCGAGTGGATGAGGGCGAAGCGGCCGGCGGCCTGGCGAACCTTGTTGGTCTGGAGGTGGCCGATCAGGTGCCACTCGGCGCCGGGCACCTCATCCATCTTCAGGATCGCCTCGTGCACGCGGTTCTCGCCAAGGACGTGCAAGCCCGCCGCAAGAGCCGCCCTGCACGTGTCGGGCCCGAAACCCTTGGTGACGGCGACGATGACGATTTCGTCCGGGTTGCGAATGCGCGCGATCTTCTCGCGCACCAGCGCGAGGCGGTCCTTGACCTCCTCGATCATCTCAGCGCGACGATCGCGCCGAATCGAGTGCCGTCAGGTTCACGCCGGTGTGACGGCAGAAACAGAGTCTCCTTGGTACAGAGACCAAGCACGTGCACTTCTTTGACACCGGCCTCGTTGAGCTGGGCTCTGTTGGCCGCACCCAAATCAAGAAAAAAGCGGTCGTCCCTTCCAGGCTTGACGAAGCGCGGATCGAAGTGGGACGCGACCTCCTCCCCCACCTCGTAGCAGCCGCCGCAGATCCCCGGGCCGATGCCGGCGTGGATGTTGGCGGGGTCCGACCCGTACTCATCGGCCATCTTCCGCACGGCCGCAGGACCCACGCGCGCGGCGGTGCCGCGCCAACCCGCATGGGCCAGGGCGACGCAGCGCCGTTGTGGATCCCACAGGACGATGGGATAGCAGTCCGCATACGTGGCGAAAAGGGGCACGTCGCGCTGATCGGTGACCAGGGCGTCGACTCCCTGCACCACGCCTTGCGGCTCGTCGACGCGGGCGACGGCGGCGCCGTGAACCGCGCCCACCACGGTGAGCGCTTCCGGGTCGGTGCCCAACGTGCGAGCGAAATCACGGCGCGACGCGAGGACCGGATCCGGGTCAGGCGCATGGCTCAGACCGACGTTGCCGATCAGCAGCGTGGAGAAACCGTGCAGCAGGCCCGGTTCGGATTCGAGCTCAGGAATTTTCAGCAAGCGCGACGCAACAGCCATATTCAAATTGAGCTTATAGCGCTGACTGCTGTGGGTTAGGCCGGGCGCCCCCACCCGCCTGCGCTCGCGGCGCGAGCGGAGCCGACCTCCCCGCGAGCGGGGAGGAGTACGGAGGCCTTACGCAGGCCTCCTGGAGCTGAGGACCTGTTCGATCTCTCGCTTGACCTGTTGCAGGTCCATGAACTCTCGATAGACGGATGCGAACCGGATGTACGCGACCTCGTCGAGGTCTCGCAGCCGGTCCATCACCATCTCGCCGATCTCGCCGCTGGGGATCTCGACCCGACCTGACCGCCTTAGCTCCGCTTCGATGTCGTCGACGATCGCTCGCAAGCGCTCCGGCGATATGTCGCGCTTCTCGGTCGCTTTCTTCAGCCCGGTGAAGAGCTTCTGCGGGTCGAAGTCCTCGCGGCGCCCGTCCTTCTTCGTGACGTAGAACGGCACCGCCTCGATGCGTTCGTATGTCGTGAACCGCTGCCCGCACTGCAGGCACTCACGCCTGCGCCTGATCGCCTCCCCGACTTCAGAGTCGCGGGAGTCGACCACCTTCAGGTCGGGATGTCCGCAGTACGGGCAGCGCAATGTGTTCTATCTATTCCTACATCCGGTTGCGGAGAAACGCCGGGATGTTGATATCGCCCATCTCGTCCGTGCCGAACTCAGGCCGCTCGCGCTCGATCGCCCTGCGTTGGGTGTCGTGGCGCACCTCGGTCGAGCTCTTGGCGCCGAATCCGGTGGCGATGACTGTGATCTTGATCTCTCCCTGCATCGTGTCGTCGCGCACGACGCCGAAGATGATGTTGGCACTGGGGTCGGCCGCGGCGCGCACGATCTCGGCCGCCTTTTGCACTTCTTGAAGGGTGATGTCCTTACCCGCCGTGATGTTGAAGAGGATGCCCTTCGCCCCGTCGATCGAGGTCTCGAGCAGCGGGCTCGACACGGCCTGCTTGGCGGCATCCTCGGCGCGGTTGTCGCCCGCGCCGTGTCCGATGCCCATCAGGGCCTCACCGGCGTTTTCCATGATCGCCTTCACGTCCGCGAAGTCGAGGTTGATGACGCCGGGGTTGGTGACGAGGTCGGAGATGCCCTGCACGCCCTGGCGCAGGACGTCGTCCGCCATGCGGAAGGCCTCCTCGAGGGTCGTCTTCGAGTTGGCGACCTGGGCCAGCCGGTCGTTCGGGATGACGATGAGCGCGTCAACCTGGCTGCGGAGTGACTTGATGCCCTCCTCGGCGGTCTCGTTGCGCACCCGGCCTTCGAAGGCGAAGGGACGCGTTACCACGCCGATGGTCAGCGCGCCTGATTCCTTGGCCAGCTGGGCGACGATCGCTGCTGAGCCGGTGCCGGTGCCGCCGCCCATGCCGGCGGTGATGAACACCATGTCGGAGTCCTGAACGACCGCCGAGAGCTCTGTCCTGCTCTCGTCAGCCGCGTCGCGACCGCGCGTCCAGTCGCCGCCGGCACCCAGGCCACGGGTGATCTTGTTCCCCATGTGGACCTTGACGTCGGCCTGGCAGCGCTCCAGCGCCTGCTTGTCGGTGTTCACGGCGATGAACTCGACTTTTAGCGCTTTCGAGATCATTCGGTTGACCGCGTTTCCGCCGCCGCCGCCGCAGCCCACGACCTTGATGCGGGCCCGCCCTTCGTGCAACAGACTTTCTTTC
>DATCAV010000185.1:0-8039 GCA_036512415.1 Candidatus Dormiibacterota bacterium
TGTCGAGGACCTGGT
The DNA here is from genome assembly GCA_036512415.1 of Candidatus Dormiibacterota bacterium. Lineage (GTDB taxonomy): Bacteria > Chloroflexota > Dormibacteria > Dormibacterales > Dormibacteraceae > Palsa-872. The sequence goes on from DATCAV010000185.1 coordinate 16, forward strand.
CCTGCATGTCTCGCTTGCTGATCGAGTTGGTGAACTCGAGGAGCCGGTCCGCGAGCGTGGACTTGCCGTGATCGATGTGGGCGATGATGCAGAAGTTCCGCACCAGCGCCTGCTTGACGGTTGACACGCAATGAATCGTAGGTGCCAGACCGGATTGACCGTGCCAAGATTGCCAGCGGCATGATCACGGCGCTCGGTTTGCTCATTCTGGTTGCGGGCGGAATTCTGTACACCAACGTTGCGGCCGACTTCCTCATCAGGAACCTGACCTCGCGCTCGTTGGGTGCCCTGGCGCCGGGCTACGCAGCATCGCCCTCTGGCATCAGGGTCTACGCAAACGTCATTGCCTCGTTCGGCATCGTGGTCACCGGCCTTGGCGCCATCGATTGGGCGGGGACCATCGGCGCGTTTGTTGCAGTCGTGGGGTTGGTTCTGTTCATCGCGTTTTCCGCCGTTGCGATCGTCGGCGAGGTGAGAACCTACCGCGCTCTCAAGCGCTAGACCGCGATCGGCGCCGGCTGGTCGAGTCTCTGGTGCGCGCCCAGGCTGAGCGGCCGCGCCAGCGCCGCCGAGCAGATCATCGAAGCCATCTCAGCGGCGTCCGCGGCCGTTGCCGAGCTCGCGCCTGACCGCAGCACCCGAAGGCCGCGCGTGAGGCCAGCGCCGCTGCGCTGTACGCCAGCCGCCGAATCCAGCACGCGGCGGACCTCGACGAGGCTCAGCTCGCCACGCCGCCACATGTGAGCTCGCGCGCGACTCGAGCCTGCGACTGGTGCGGTCGCGATGGCCGCTGCCGCGGCGCGCCGTCCGAACGTGGCTGCCTCGAGCAGCGAGTTGCTCGCCAACCGGTTGGCGCCGTGAACGCCGGTGCGTGCGCACTCCCCGGCGGCGAACAGGCCCGGGACAGATGCGCGCCCGTCCAGGTCGGTCGCCACGCCGCCCATCGTGTAGTGCGCGGCCGGGGTGATCGGTACCGGCTCGCGAAGTGGGTCGATGCCCGCGTGGCGGCAGTTGCGCATGAAGTTCGGGAAGCTCAGGCGTAGCAGCTCGGGATCCATGTGGGTCGCCGAGATGAAGGCCGGGCCGCGATGTCTGGCCAGAGCCACCGCCACCTGGTCGCGTGGGAGCAGCTCATCGATGAATCGCTCTCCGGCTGCGTCGACGACATACGCCCCCGCGCCCCGCAGAGCCTCGGTGATCAGGAATGGATGCGGTCCCGCGAAGACCGTCGGGTGGAACTGCACGAACTCGAGATCGGCGACACACGCTCCCGCACGCGCAGCTTCCAGGATGCCCTTCCCGTTGCTCAACCGGCTGTTGGTGGTGCGCTCGTAGAGGCCGGCATACCCGCCGGTGGCCAGGATGATCGCGCCCGCGTGAACAGTCAGGCCGCCGGAGAATTCGGCTCCCTCGCACACTCCGTCACCAAGCAGCGAGTGGAGCTTTGCGCTGAATCGTGTGATGCGCGGATCGCGATCGATCGCCGCGTGCACGAACGCCATCAGCGTGTGACCGCTCTGGTCCCCGCCCAGGTGAAGGACGCGAGCCATCGAGTGAGCCGCCTCGCGGGCAGCGCCACCATCGAACCGCACGCCAAGCGACTCCAGCCAATGGACCGTCTCAGGACCTGCCGAGGTCAGCATCGTCACTGCGTCCGGATCGCACAGCCCTGCGCCGGCGGCCAGCGTGTCGAGGGCGTGCAGCCGGGGCGAGTCCTCAGGCAACACTGCGGCCGCTATCCCGCCCTGCGCCCTCTCGGATGAGGCGGGGCCGGCGGTCACCAGCGCGACGCGCGCGCCCAGGCGCGCCGCCTCCAGCGCTGCGGCGGAACCCGCAAGCCCGTCACCGATGACCAGGATGTCAGTGGCAACCGGGTCACGGAGATCGGAATTGATCACAACTCGACCATCCGCTGGATGGCGCCGCGCGCGCGGTCGGCAACGTCCTCAGGCACCGTGACCTCGAAGACGTCATCGCGCAGCGAGATGAGCAGCTTCTCGAGCGTGATCTTCTTCATGTAGCGGCAGATGGCGCGCTCGCTCGCGGCGTAGAAGCGGCCCTGGGGCGCTTCCTTCGCCAATCGATGCATGATGCCGAGCTCGGTCGCAACGACGAAGCTTCGGGTTGGGTGCTGCTGGGCATGCTTCACCATGCCCTCGGTGCTGAGAATGTGGGTTCGGTCCGCGTCGATGTCTCCGCTCGCCTTGAAGTACATGCACTGGCTGGCGCAACCGCACTCGGGGTGGACGAGCAGGTCGGCGTCGCCGTGCTCTGCGCGGGCCCGATCGATATCAGCCGGCCTGATCCCTGCGTGCACGTGGCACTCGCCTGGCCAGACATGCATCTTCCGCCCGGTGACTTTCTCCAGGTAGGTGCCGAGGAACATGTCGGGCAGGAACAGGATCTCCTTGTCTTCGGGTATCGCCCGGATGACACGCTCGGCATTGCCTGACGTGCAGCAGTAGTCGCTGAGCGCCTTGACCTCCGCTGTGGTGTTGACGTACGAAACGACTACTGCATCGGGAAACTCCGCTTTCCACGCGGCCAGCTGTTCGGCGTTAATCGTCGCGGCCAGCGAGCAACCCGCGGCGAGGTCGGGAATCAGGACTCGCTTCTTGGGGCTGAGGATGACCGCTGTCTCCGCCATGAAGTGGACGCCGCAAAACACGATCAGGTCGGAAGGCGTCGCGGCTGCCTGCCGGGAAAGGCCGAGCGAGTCGCCAACGTAGTCCGCCACGTCCTGCACCTCGGGCACCTGGTAGTTGTGCGCGAGGATGACAGCGTTCCGCTTGCGTGCCAGCTCGCGGATCTCCGCGCTCATGCCGGCGATATCGCGCGGAACGTCGCGCCGGGAATATTCGGCAGCGTCCGCTTCAAGAGAGATCGTTTCTACCGCCATGTCCGTGTCACCTCCAGGCTCAGGTCCAGCGCTGGCGCCGAGTGCGTCAGTGCTCCGACCGAGATCCGGTCCACTCCAGCTCGAGCAGCCGCGACGGCTCCTTCCAACGTCATTCCCCCTGATGCTTCCAACTTCGCGCGGCCCGCCGTGATTTCAACTGCTTGCCGCATGAGCTCAACCGGCATGTTGTCCAGGAGCACGATCTCCGCACCGCCGTCCAGCGCCTGGGCCAGCTGCTCGAGAGTCTCGACCTCTACTTCCACTGGCATCGCCGCCTTTCGAGCGCGTTTGATCGCTTCGCGTACGCTGCCGGCGGCCGCGACATGGTTGTCTTTGATGAGGATCGCGTCCCACAAACCGTCGCGATGGTTGTGACCACCTCCGGCGCGCACTGCGGCGCGCTCGAGAAAGCGCAGGCCCGGCGTCGTCTTTCGCGTGTCCAGCAGCGTCACGTTCGGGTACGGCGCCAACGCGTCCGCGTACCGGCGCGTCATCGTCGCTATTCCCGAGAGTCGCTGCAAGAAGTTGAGAGCGGTTCGCTCGCCGATCAGGATCGAGCTCAACGAGCCCGTCACCCTCGCCACCTCATCACCGGCCGCCAGACGCGTGCCGTCGGAAACCAGCGCCCGATACTCGCTGCGCGGCCTGATCATTTCGAACACGCGCGCGGCGGCGTCGCTGCCGCTCAGCACGCCCGGCTTGCGCGCGATCACGACCGCTTCGCCCATAAGGTCGGCGTCGACGATCGAGCTGGTCGTCACATCGACGTTGCCCTCGCCAAGGTCCTCGGCGAGGGCGGCGACCACCACCTGGTGCAGGTCAGGCTTCGATGAAACCATCTGGCTCCTCGCGCAAGCCAAAGGCCTGCTGGGTGAAACGGAAGAGGTATGCCTTCTTGCCGCGGACGCTGCGCTCCTTGCCTGTCTGCTCGATCACGCCGCGGTCGACGACCCTGCGCCAGAAGTTGCCTCGATTGATCGACAGCCCCAACACCGCCTCGTAAACGTGTTGAAGCTCCGAGATGGTGAACTCTGAGGGCAGAAGCTGGAATCCCACCGATGAGTAGCCGACCTTGCTCCGGAGGCGTCGTACCGCGTAGTCGACGACCTCGCGGTGGTCGAAAGCCATCTCCACCGGCAGCCGCCTCACCGGGTGCCACTCCTGCTCGACGCCATCCTTCTCGCCCGCACATGCCTCTGCGGCCGCAACCGGAACGATCGCGATGTACGCGACACAGAGCACATCGCCGCGCGGGTCGCGTCCAGGCACCACCACATAACCCGCGGTGTCGAGCTGTTGTGGACGGTGAAAGGTCTTCAGCTGCTCGATCCAGCCCCCATCGACCCCGGTGATTCCCGCCTGGAGGGAGCGCGCCTGGGAATCGAGCGAAGAGCCTGGGCAGCGCAGGCCGCCGGGCAGCGCCCAGAAGCCGGGGTAAGGCGGCTCGGTGCGGCGTCGAAGGAGGACGCTGAGCTCACGGCCCGCCAGCGTGAAGACCGCCAGGTCAACCGAGACCGGGCAGCTGGAATCTACGAGGTTTTGAGAAACCTTCTGCTCCACCATCCCATGCCCAATGTTATCTCATTTCGAAGCGACTTAGGGAAGCGAACTTTAAGAGCGTCTCGCCAGGGCGGTGGCCAGGCCCACCAGGGCCGCCGTGTCGGCACGAAGATTGCGAGGACCCAACGTGGCCTGCCGGTGAACCATTGCGAGCTCACGCTCCGACCAGCCCCCTTCGGGGCCGATAAGTAGGGTCAGGTTTTGGGGCTCGAGCATGTCGGCCAGGCGGGTTGATGCGGACCGGGCGAGCATCACCGGGTACTCATCCAGGGCGATCACCTCTTCGAGGGGTGTCGGGCCCAAGACCTCAGGGACGGCCAGCCTGCCGGCGAGCATCGCCGCCTCGCGGCAGATGGTGCGCCAGCGTTCGGGCTTGGAACCACGCGCCACGCTTCGGTCCGCCTGGACGATGTGAAACGCGAAGGCGCCGGCCTCCGTGCACCGAGAGAGGACGAGCTCGAGCGCGGGGCCGGGTAGGTGGGCGATGGCGATCACGATTCGCGCTTGAGGCTCTGGATTGTGCGGACGCTCCGCGACGACAGTTCCCTCGACCCGTTCGGCGGACACGCGATCGAGGCGCAGCGTGAGCATGAGTCCTGCGGGGTCGACGACCTCGATCTCCTCCCCCACCCGCGCCCTCAGCGAGCGAGCCAGGTGGCGAGCGTCGTCGCCCAGGATTACCGCACGCTCGCCATCTCGCTCGACGAAAAAGGAAGGCAAGCGTTACATCGCGTTGAAGGTTTCGTAGACCGCGATCTCGCCGCCGCTCCTGATGATGGGACAACCCTTCGCCAGCTTGGTCGCCTTGTCGAGCGAAGGGGCATCGATGATGCTGTAGCCGCTCGCGCGCTTGCCAATCGGACCTTTCGCGGTGCTGCCGTCAGCCCTGATCTTGTTGACCGCCCCGGAAAACGGATTGCCGCCATCCACCATCGCCGGTCCGACCTTCGCAAACCACTTTTCCCACTGCTTCAAGACCCGCGCCTGCGCGGCCGGAGACTCGGGCATTCCTCCGCCGTAATACACGAGCAAGTACTTCACTCTTCCTTCTCCTTGTCGATGAGCCGCTGCGACCGACGCGCAGAATGCTTGTGCAGGCTACCTGTTACGCGCGGCAGTGCTGAGATTTTCTTGGACGGCGACGCATGCTGCAAGCGGAGATCGGCGATGAGCTCCAGCGCCCCCTCGAGCCGCCGGCGATTTGCAGGATCGTTGAGCCATCGGCTGGCGCCCGATGGATGCGGGAGCGGAACCACGACGGGCTTTTCGCCAAAGTGCTTGCCCACGCGCGCTTCCAGAGACCCGGGGCCGAGGAAGCGATTGATGGCCATCTGCCCGACCGGGATCAAGACTTTCGGCTTGAGAATGCGCAGCTCGGCATCGAGCCAGTGCGCGCAGTTGGCGACGGCGGCCGGCGGCGGCCGGCGGTCGCCGGTGCCGGCCGCATTCCGTCCCGGGAAGCAGCGCATCAGCGCGGCGATGTAGGTGAGCCTGCGGAACTCCTCGGCACTGGCGAAGCCGGCACGGAGCATCCAGCGGTCGAGCTCTTTGCCTGCGCGGCCGGAGAAGGGCCGGCGCGACATCCTCTCAGTCGGGCCTGGAGCCTGGCCGACCAGCATGAAGGGCGCTCCCCAATGCCCCTCGAAGGTTGGATTCGCCTCGGGGATGATGCCGTCGTCGACGCAAAGGTGACACGCGCGGCAGGCCGCCTGGTGCGCGAGGAGGGCGGCTCGACTCATACAAGTCGAAGTTAACAGGCAGGGTTGGCGAAGCCCGAGTGCGGTCTCGGCTACCGGTAACATGCCTTGGCGATGGGCCCTCCCTCCCCTGAGCAGGTGCTCGGCGTGCTCTCCCACATCCAGGATCCCGACCTCGGCCGCGACGTCGTGAGCCTCGGGATGATCAAGGAGCTCGAGGTCAATCCTGAGGGCAAAGTCAGCTTCACCTTCGAGCTCACGACGCCGGCCTGTCCCGTGCGCGACCGCTTCAAGTCGCAAGCGCAGGACCTGGTTGGAGACATCCCTGGAGTCAGCGCCGTCGAGGTCCGCATGACCGCCAACGTCCGGCCCGCCTTCATGCGCCCCAAGCCTTCGGAGATCCTCCCCGGCGTCAAGCAGACAATCGCCGTCGCTTCAGGCAAGGGCGGCGTGGGCAAGTCCACCGTCGCGGTCAACCTCGCGGCCGCGCTGCGCAAGGCCGGCGCCGAGGTCGGCCTTCTCGACGCCGACATCTACGGTCCATCGGTCCCCGCCATGATCGGCTCGCACTCTGTGCCAGAGCAGGTCAACGGCCGCCTCCAACCGATCGATGCTCACGGCCTCAAGGTCATGTCATTCGGCCTGATCTACCCCGGCGAGCAGCCGACTATCTATCGCGGGCCGATGGTCGGCAAGGCGATCGAGGCGATGATGGTCCAGGTCGACTGGGGCCGGCTCGACTACCTCGTGATCGACCTCCCACCAGGCACCGGCGACGCCTCGCTGACCCTGGCGCAAGCGATCCCGCTGACTGGAGTGGCGATCGTGTGCACACCGCAGGACGTCGCCACCGACATCGCAATCAAGGCCCTCCAGATGTTCAGGAAGCTGAATGTCACGCCGCTTGGCCTGATCGAGAACATGAGCTGGTATGTCTGTTCCAACTGCGGGCACCGGCACGAGATCTTCAGCCACGGTGGCGCCGAAGCGGCCGCCAAGCGCCTGGGCGTGCCTTTCCTCGGCGCGATTCCGCTCGAAGAGGGCATCCGCGAGGATGCCGACTCGGGGACGCCTGTGGTCATCTCGAGGCCCGACTCGGCAGGCGCCCAGGCGTTCACGCACATTGCCTCGCAGGTGGCCGCCCGCACCTCCATCCAGTCCTTCCGGCAGCTGCCGGTGATCAACGTCCGGTAGAGGTCGGGTCACCAACTGCAAGATCCAGACCCGTTTCCGCTCAACGTCGACGTCGACCGCGAACGCCAGGTGATGGACGTGGTTTGGGAGGACGGCCACCGCAGCACCTACGGCGGGGAGCAGCTGCGCTGGGCCTGCCCATGCGCCGAATGTCGCGGTGAGGCGGGTGCGCCGGGCCGCCTGTCGCGCGTCAAGAACCTCGCTCCCGAAGAGCTCCGGCTGCAGGACGTCAGCCTGATCGGACAGTACGCGTTGCAGATCGCGTTCCAGAGCGGCCACGCCACCGGGCTGTACACGTTCTCGCTGTTGCGGGCTCTCTGCACCTGCCCGGAATGCGCGCAGCGCCGCTCGTAAAAGCCGGTCTGGGGCCGGGTACTCCGTGACATAATTCCCGTCCGGCCCGTTTTCCTTACGCCCTTGCACGAGATCCAGCACTCATCACTACCGGCCGCGGCCTTGCGGCGACCCCGAAAAAGCGGGTTCGCCCGTCGAGGCTGGATCGCCCTTGCGGCGGTCCTCGCTGTCCTCTTCACCGCCGCCGGCGGATTCGTCGTCTACGCCAACACCATGCCGACGGCAGTCACGCTCAACCTCAGGGACGGCCAGACCAACGTCGCCACCGACCTCCAGCTGGAGTTCAAGTTCTCCAGGCCTGTCGCGCTGGACACCCTTCA
>DATCAV010000186.1:0-28611 GCA_036512415.1 Candidatus Dormiibacterota bacterium
GCCAAGCGCCAGATCCCAACGGGAACGCGCAAGGCGCTGAATGCCCGTGACCAGCACTGTGTCTGGCCGGGTTGCGACCGGCCGGCGAGCTGGGCGTCAGGACACCATTTGGTGCATTGGATTCATGGCGGCTCGACCGACCTGCCCAATCTGGCGTTGCTCTGCTACCGGCATCACTGGATGGTCCATGAGGGCAACTGGCAGATCGTGCGTGGCGACGATGGGCGGATGCGGACCATCCCGCCGACCGTTACCTTCGGGCCATCGCCCCGCGGGCCAGATTAGCTACTGCCTGACGACCGCGGCGGCTCCCTTTCGCAGTACGTACTTCTGGATCTTTCCAGTCGCCGTCTTTGGCAGCTCCGGCACGAACGTCACGCTGTGCGGCGCTTTGAAGTGCGCCAGGCGGTCCCGGCACAGCTTGATCAGCTCCGCCTCTGTGGCGGTGGCCCCCGACTTCAAGACCACATATGCGTGCGGCGCTTCCCCCCACTTCTCGTGCGGCAGCCCGACGATCGCTGCTTCCTGCACCGCAGGGTGGCGCAACAGGACGCCTTCGACCTCCAGGCTCGAGATGTTCTCTCCCCCGCTGATGATCACGTCCTTGATGCGATCCCTGATCTCGACGTAGCCATCTGGGTGCAGCACCGCCGCGTCGCCCGTGTGGAACCAGCCGTCGCCCATGACCTTCTTGGTCGCCTCCGGGTCGTTGTAGTACCCAAGCATGATCACGTTGCCGCGCGCGACGATCTCGCCCAGGCTGTGCCCGTCTGCCGGCACCTCCCTGCCGTCCGTGTCCACCACCCGCAGCTCACCCGACGTGACCAGCTCCACGCCGGTCAGAGCCTTGACGATCCCGCGCTCGGTGGTGCCCAGCTTCTTGTGCTCCGGTCGAGGCTCGCAGATGGTGATGAAGGGCGCGGTCTCGGTCAATCCGTAAACCTGCGTCACCTCCCAGCCGAGGTCTCCCTCCATGCGCTCGATGGTCGCCGCGGCAGGCGCTGCGCCCGCGGTGATGACCTGCACTCCTTTCGGCACCACGCCCCGAACGTCCGCCGGCGCGTTGGCCAGCGCAATCAGGATCGTGGGCGCTGCGCAGAGCCAGCCGACATTCTCTGTTCGGATGAGGTCGAAGACTCGAGCGGGCTCCACCTTCGGCAGGCAGATGTGGGTGCCGCCCACGGCCGTCACGATCCACACGAACGTCCAGCCGTTGGCATGGAACATCGGCAGCGTCCACAGGTAGCGGTCGTCGACCGTCATGTGGAAATGGACCAGCGTGCCGACGATGTTGGCCCACGCGTTCCGGTGCGTGATCATCACGCCCTTCGGCTTGGCCGTGGTGCCGCTCGTGTAGTTAAGAGCAAGAAGATCGCTCTCCGCGATCTCGGGACGCTCGAAGTCCGCGCTCGCCTTGGCAATGGCCGCGTCGTATTCCAGCCAACCCTTCCGGCCGCCCGACGGGCCCAGGCATACGAAATGCTCGACTCCGCCGAGCTGGCCCCGAACGCCATCGACAGCATCGAGGTAATCCGGGTGGACGCACAGAACCTTGGCGCCCGAGTGCGTGGTGATGTATACGAAATCCTCTGCCGTGAGGCGGTAGTTGATCGGCACCAGCACCGCGCCGATCTGCGGCACCGCGTAAAACGACTCGAGCTGCTCGTGGGTGTTCGGCGCGATGTAGGCGACGCGGTCGCCCTTCTTCACCCCCATCCCCTGGAGCACCAACGACCAGCGGTCGCACCGGTCCATGAACTGCTCGTAGGTCAGACGCAGGTCACCGTCGACGACAGCCTCGCGCCCGCCATACAGCTTGCGGGCTCGTCGCGCGAACTCGAGTGGAGTGAGCGGGGTTTCCATACACCCAGATTATGAGTTGAGAAGAAGCGCGAAGTCGGTCGTCTTGATGCCGCCGACGAACGTGCTATGGGCTTTGGGTTCCAACGCGACCGCGCGCTCGTAAACGAAGGCGTACACGTTGTCGAGCGTCCAGTCGCCATAGCCCTGGATCCGCAGCCCGTATCTCAACGCCTCATCCGATTGGCCGCGGGCAAGCAGGTCGACGGCTCGCGAGTAGATCGCCCTGAGTATCTCGAGCTGCATCGACAGCTCGGCGATGGTCTTGGCGTCCTCCTCAGCCTCGACCAGCTGCTCGACCTGGAGTTCCAGGTCGGCGATCTCTTTCTGGTAGTCGTCCACCCTCGAAACGAGTCTAGCGGCCGCCCTCCCTATTTATGGGGAGGTGCCGGGCATAGCCCGGCAGAGGGGCTCTACTGGACCAGGTGATGGGCGGCGACAGACGCGGCGATCAGGATCGCGATGATGTTGATGACCTTGATCATCGGGTTGATGGCCGGTCCCGCGGTGTCCTTGTTGGGGTCGCCGACGGTATCTCCGGTCACCGAGGCTTTGTGAGCCTCTGAGCCCTTGCCACCGAGGTTGCCTTCTTCGATGTACTTCTTCGCGTTGTCCCAGGCGGCGCCTCCGCTGGTCATCTGGAGGGCCAGGAACAGACCGGTGACGATCGCGCCGATCAGCATGCCGCCGAGGGCCTGCGGGCCGAGGATAAAGCCCACGGCCAAAGGCGCTATGACGGGGATGATGCCCGGGAGGATCATCTCGCGCTGCGCGGCGGCGGTCACGATGCGTACAGCGGTTCCGTATTCGGGCTTGCCGGTGCCTTCCATGATCCCCTTGATCTCGCGGAACTGGCGCCGTACCTCCTCGACCACGAGGCCTCCGGCACGCCCCACCGCGAGCATCGCCAGCGACCCGAACAGGAAGGGCAGGATGCCGCCAAGGAACAGGCCGACGATGACGTGCGGGTCGGAGAGGTCGAACTTGGTCGGGTGCCCGGAACGGGCCAGCTCTTCGGTGTACGAGGAGAACAAGACAAGGGCGGCCAGGCCGGCCGAGCCAATCGCGTAACCCTTCGTCACCGCCTTCGTCGTGTTGCCGACTGCGTCCAGGCGGTCTGTGACGGTTCTGACGGACTCGGGAAGGTTTGCCATCTCGGCGATACCGCCGGCGTTGTCCGTGATCGGACCATACGAGTCGATCGCGACGATGATGCCGGTCATCGACAGCATGGCCGTCGCTGCGATCGCGATGCCGTAGAGTCCGCCCAGGCTGTAGCTCAGGAGGATGCCCACGCCGATCACCAGCACCGGCAGGGCAGTCGCCATCATGCCGATCGCCTGCCCGGCGATGATGTTGGTCGCGTGGCCGGTCACCGACGCCTTCGCGATGAGGTGCACAGGCCAGTACGCGGTCTCCGTGAAGTACTCCGTGATCGCGACGATCAGGACAGTGATCACGACGCCGATGAGCCCCGCGTAAAAGAGATTGTTGGGGTCGCTCACCCCGCCGCCCGGCTTCAGGTAGCCGTTGCCTGTCATGTACTGGGTCACCAAGTAGAAGCCCGCGATCGCGATCACGACGGCCACCAGCAGTCCGGCGTACAGCGCGCCCATGATCCAGTTCGGGTTGAAGACGCGAACGAAAAACGTCCCGACTATCGATCCCACGACGCTGACGGCTCCGAGCAACAGCGGGTAGATCACCCAGCCGATCTGGTCCTTGAAGAGCAGAGAGCCGAGCAGGATCGCCGCGATCATGGTCACCGCGTAGGTCTCGAACAGGTCGGCCGCCATGCCTGCGCAGTCGCCGACGTTGTCCCCCACGTTGTCCGCGATAACCGCCGGGTTTCGGGGGTCGTCCTCTGGAATACCCGCTTCAACCTTGCCGACCAGGTCCGCGCCGACGTCCGCCGCCTTCGTGTAGATGCCGCCGCCCAGCCGGGCGAAGACCGACACGAGGCTCGCGCCGAAGGCGAGGCCGACCAGGGCATCGGGATCCTTGAAGACGTAATAAGCGCCCGCCACGCCGAGGAGCCCGAGGCCGACGACCATGAACCCCGTCACCGAACCGCCGCGGAAGGCAACCTGCAACGCCTTATTGAGTCCGCCCCGAGCCGCTTCCGCGGTTCGAAGGTTTGAGCGCACCGCGATGTTCATGCCGACGTAGCCGGCGGCTGCCGAGAGAACGGCGCCGACGACGTAGAGCGCTGCGGTCTTCCAGTTGATCGCCCAGCCGATCACCAGCGCGATCACGATGCCGATGATTGCGATGACCGTGTACTGGCGGTTCAGGTAGGCGGAAGCGCCCTCCTGGATGGCGGCCGAGATCTCCCGCATGCGGTCGTTGCCGGTGGGTGTGCGCAAGACGAGGCCGATGAGGATGACAGCGAACACGACCGCGGCCACGCCCCCGGCCACGGCGAACAGGACTGTATTCGGATCCATTAAGTGACCACGTCCTCCACTACCACTCCTGCTGAATTAGTTTCCGGCGCGGAGCGTTAGGTTACACGGACTAGGTGATGTCGAAGCGGCTGAGGTCCCCGGTCGCTTCCGACCAGTTGACCTCCACCGCCGTTACGCGGGCCATTCGAGGCCCTTCGCGGGCGGCTCGCTCCAGCTGTTCCAGGTCCTGCCGCCTTCCCTCCGCGACGAACTCGACAACGCCGTCGTCACGGTTCGCCACCCAGCCGGTCAGCCCCAACGCCTGGGCGCGGCGGATCAGGAAAAAGCGGAAGCCGACGCCCTGGACATCTCCTTTGATGACACCGTGAAGGCGCTCGGGTTCCACCCATCGAGTATCGTCCCCCGCATGGCGTCATCGAGCATTGTCGCGATCGGGGACGAGCTGGTCGGCGGCTTCACCCTTGACACCAACTCCTCCTGGCTCGCCGAACGCCTGCGCATCCTCGGCTATCCGGTCAAGCGCATCACCGCGATCCGCGACCGCCCGAATGAGATCGTCGAGCAGGTACGGCGAGAGCTCGACGACCCCGAGGTGACCCACGTCTTCTGCAGCGGGGGTCTGGGGCCGACGCCCGACGACAGGACCTTTGCATCGCTGGCCGAGGCGCTTGGACGCGAGCTGATCATCTGGGACGAGACGCGCCAGCGAATCGAGCGGCGAGTGCGCCGCATGCACGAGGCTGGACTCCTCGATTCGCCTGACGTGACCGAGGGCAACCTGCGCATGGCCCGGATCCCAGCCGACCCTGCGCACGTATTCAAGAACCGTCGCGGCATGGCTCCCGGCGTCCTCTACGAGGCCAAGGGCAAGCGCGTCTTCGTCCTCCCCGGCGTGCCACTGGAGCTGAAGAGCATCTTCACCGAGGAGATAGAGCCGGAGTTCCTCGCCGAAGGCTCGGCGGCCACCGTCCGCGAGGTGCGGTTCACCTTCGCCGTCGAAGCCCGGTTCTATCCGCTCATGCGGGAGCTCGAGGAATCCTTCCCGGACGTATCCGTTGGCTCATACCCGAACTTCGAGACCAAGGAGCTGGTCATCCGGTGCCTCGGCACCGACCCGAAGCGCGTCGACGAGGTGGTCGAGATAGTGCGCCGCCGAACTGCTCAGCTCGGCATGAACGGCCAAAGCCGGCCTTAGCCGGCATCAAGCGCGACGGGAGCCTCTAGGATCCCGTGAACTCGGGCTCCTGCTTGCTGAGGAAGCTCATGATGCCGATCGCGGCGTCGGTGCTCAGGGCAGCGCGCGCAAAGTTGTGCGCCTCGATCTCGAGCGCTTGATCCAGCGGCAGGTCGTACCCGCGCCGCACCGCATCCTTGATCATCGCGATCGCGAATGTCGCTGCCTTGGCCAGTTTGCCGGCCAGCTCGTCGACCGCTCCCTGGAATTCCTCCGGCGTCACCGCCTTGTCGACCCAACCGACCACCTCCGCCTCTTTGGCTGAGAGCCGCGTCGACTCGATGAGGTAACGCATCGCCCTGGCCTTGCCGATCAGGCGAGGCAGCCGCTGCGTGCCGCCGGCTCCGGGGATGATTCCCAGCGCGGATTCGGTCTGGCCGATCCTCGAGCGCCCGTCCTCGACCATGATCCGGAAGTCGCAGCAGAGGGTGAGCTCGCTGCCGCCGCCCAGGGCGTGGCCGTTGATGGCTGCGATGACCGGTTTGGGGCAGCTCTCGATGGCCGAGAAGTGCGCGTTCATCCGCTTCATGAATGCGGCGACCTGGTCGGTGGCGTCGGCAGCCTCGCGGTCGATGCCGGCGAGCATGGTCAGGTCAGCGCCCACGCTGAAGTACTTCTCGTACTCGGACGCGAGCACTATGGCCCGCACGGCGGGGTCGTCGCCCAGATCGGCGAAGGCTGCCGCGAGCTCCGACATCAGGTCTTCGGCGATTCCGTTGTTGCCCTTGCGGTGCATGACCACACGCGCTATGGCACCGTCGCGTTTGATATCGATGCAGTCGCCCATCAGTCGGACACTTGGCTAAAAAGTGAAGAGGGGGATGCCACCCGCCACCTCGAGCGCGGTGCCCGTGATGTAGCCGGCCTCGTCCGAGCACAGAAACGCGATGGCGTGCGAGATGTCCTTCGGCTCGCCCGGGCGCTTGAAGACGGTGCGCTTTGCGATCCGCTCGTTCATGTCCGGGTTGCCCATGTTGAAGGCTTCGGTGCCGATGATTCCCGGCACGATCGCGTTGGCCGTGATGTTGTAGCGCCCACCCTCGAGTGCTGCGGTCTTAGCCAGCGCAATGACCGCCATCTTCGAAGCCGAGTAGCTGGCCTGGCCAAACCCTCCCATGGTGCCGGCCACCGACGCCATGAAGATCACGCGGCCCCACTTCTGCTCGATCATGTAGGGCCAGACCTCCTTGGTGCAGTTGAACGCACCGGTGAGGTTGACCTTGATGTCGCGATCCCAGAGCTCGTAGCTCATGTTCTGAATCTGCGCGGCGTTGTCTAGCGTCGCTGCGTTGTTCACCAGGATGTCGATACGGCCGAACTCGTCCTTGACCTTCTTAAAGACCTCGCGAACCTGTTCGCGATTGGTGACGTCCATCTTGATCGCGACCGAGCGGCGGCCCATCTTGCGGACCTCCTCGGCTGTCTGATTCGTGTGCACCCAACCCTGCGATGTGGCGTACTGGGCAAGCGCCGATCCCAGCTCCTCCGCCGACTTCTGGAGGTCAGGGTCGTCCTCGACCAGGATGTCGGTGATGACGACGTCGGCTCCCGCCTGCGCGAGGGTCAACGCATCCTGACGGCCGAGGCCGCGCGAAGCGCCGGTGACGATTGCCACTTTTCCCGATAGGTCGAACATCCCTTACCCCCTCAACCTGATGGTGCCGCGTGAGCCGGAGATCGCGCGCGAGATGACGAGCCGCTGTATCTCCGCGGTTCCCTCCCAGATCTGGTAGATCTTGGCATCACGGAACCATTTCTCGACCGGGTACTCCTTTATATATCCATAACCGCCGAGGACCTGGATCGCGTCGGTGGTGACCTCCATCGCCACGTCCGCCGCGAAGCACTTGGCCATCGAACCCTCCGCCCTCTCGAACGGCTGGCCTTGCGTCGCCATCCAACCGGCGCGCCAGATGAGGAGCCTCGCCGCATCGATCTTCATCGCCATGTCCGCGAGCTTGAAGCCGATCGCCTCGTGCTGCCACAACGGTTTGCCGAACTGCTTGCGGTCCTGCGCGTACTCGAGCGCGAACTCATAAGCCGCGCGAGCGATGCCCAGCGCGCCAGCCGCCACGCCAGGTCGCGTCGCCTCGAGCGTCATCAGCGCGCCAAGCGCGCCGGGCCCGGCATTCTCGGCGTCAGGCTCGCCGCCAAGGCGGTGGTCGAGCGGAATCTGGCAGTCCTCGAAGATGACCTGGGCCGTGTGGCTCGCGCGGACGCCCAGCTTCTTTTCCTTGCGCCCCATCCGCATCCCAGCAGTGCCCTTGGGGACGAGGAACGAGGCGATGCCGGCCGGCCCTTTCGAAGGATCGGTGTTGGCATAGATGACGTGGTAGTCGGCGATGCCGCCGTTCGTGCAGAACTGCTTGGTGCCGTTGAGCACGTAGCTATCGCCCGTGCGCGTTGCCCGCGTTTTCATCGCGAGAGCGTCCGATCCCGAGTCAGGCTCCGTCAAGCCAAGCCCGCCCAGCACAAGTTTGTCGGGGTTCGTGAACTCTGGCAGCCAGCGCTTCTTCTGCTCCTCGGTTCCGCTCGAACGGATCCCAGCCATCGCGAGCGCCATCGACTGGATGCACACTGCGATGCCTGCGCAGCCCCAGTGAAGCTCCTCATTGATCATGAGCTCGGTCAGGAAATCGAGGTTCTGGCCGCCGTACTCCTCGGGCAGGAAGGCGGCCGGAGTGAGGCCGAGTTTGTGCGCCTTCTTGACCACCTCGTACGGAAACTCCTCGGTCTCGTCGTGGTACGCGGCCACCGGCCGAATTTCCTTCTCAGCAAACTCGTGAGCGAGCTGCCTGATCGCCTCCTGCTCTGGAGTCGGCGAGAAGTCGAGTGTCATGCGCGGCTAAACGTACTCTGCTGACGACTTGGTGAGGACCGCCTCACCTGTCTCGTTGACGGCGTGGATATCCAACTTCCCCGGACCTGCCGGTTCCGCGCTGAAGATGACCCTGTCGCCGGGGACGACCATCCCCGAGAACCTGCATACAAGACGGCGCAGCCGCTCGCCTCCACCGGCTGCCTCGGCGGCGACGGTGCCCGCAATGCCCATCTGCAGCATGCCGTGGGCGATGACCCCCGGCAGGCCCACCGAGCGCGCGAAGTCGTCATCGAGGTGAATCGGGTTGTGGTCGCCAGACGCCTCGGCGTAGGCAGCTATCTGCTCTTTGGTAAATGTCACCGTTCGCGTCATTGGCGGATCACGAACAGCGCGCGAGACCTGCATATGCCATCGCCGTCCGCCCCTTTCGTCTCGGTCTCGAACGACACGAAACGAATGCCGCGGCGGCTCATGTCGGACGCAACCCGCCCCTGCGAGGTGACGGTTTCGCCCGGCTGAGGATGCCGCATCCATTCGAATTCCTGCTCCGCGTGAAGGAGCTTCGCGAAATCGATGGCCACGTCCGGATCGCCGAACAGCTGCGGCGCGGTGGCGCCGAGAGCGTAGACGGCGGCGAATGTCGGGGGCACTCCGGCCGCGGGATCTGCGCCGATGGCTTTCGCAAAGGCAGCCACGCTGTCTTTGTCGATCTCGAACGTAACCGCCGGGTACGTGCGTCCCGCCACGCCGGTTTCAGTCACTCAGGCCCTGGTGAGGCGTAGGCGCGAAGCCACGCGCCGCAGGAGCAGCGGGCGAAGGGCGGACCAAGCCTCGAGGACCGAGGTGCGCGCGCCTGGCGCCAGCTCCGGCGGCGCATAGGCGGACACCACGAACCCATCAGCCAGCGAGCGCATTGCGTCGGCTGCCTCAGGGAACCTGCCCGCGACGCGCCGGGCGAGCTCGAGAGGAGTCTCGCCAGACCTCCGTTCAGCGCCGGCCATGCGTGCGAGGACGAGGGCGCGTTTCCACGCCAGCGTCACCGAGCGCGGCCTCAGGTACCGAGCGGCGGCGGCCAGCAACACCAGAACGAACGCCAGCAGAATGCCCACGATCTTCGTCAGCGTCCCTGCGTCTGGCATGCGGAAGGTGAAGCCTGAACCCGTGCCTCCGGGGGTATTGCCGCCACCTGGGACGGGGACCTTTGCGGTCGAAGTCGGCTGCGGCCTCGGGTCGCCAATCGGGCCGCCAGGGGGCTGCGGGTTGCACTGGTTCTCGGTATTACACGTCGTGGTGCCCTGCGTGCCACGCGGGACAGGTGTGTAAACGCTGTCTGGCGTCGGTTCGAATGTGATCCAACCGTAGGCCGGAAAATACGACTCGACCCATGTGTGCGCATCTTCCCCGCGCACTACCCATGAGTGCGTGGTCGCCTCGGGCAGACCCTCGCCAAACCCGTTGACCAGCCGCGTCGGGATACCAAGGCTTCGGAGCATGTCCCCCATCGCCGTGGCGAAAAACTCGCAGTAGCCCTCCTGGGACGTGAACAGGAAGAAATCGATCGGGTCCACTCCGGCCGGCGCCGTCCGCGGCGTCAGCGTGTATCTGTATGTCCGCAGGTAGTTCTCGATTGCCTTCGCTTTCTCGTAAGGCGTGCTGGCGTTGGCCCTGTTGGTGACCTCGACCGCAAGCTGGTGAATCCTGGCGAGGGCATCAGCGCTCCGATAACCCTCGGCCGGCAGGCTGGAATAGCCAGCCAGCCAATTCGGGTAAGCCGTACCCGCCTGGTTCAACTCGTCCTCGGTGGCGACCGAGTATTGCGTCGTGATGGAGTACGTCCCGTTTGACACCGCCGGCAGCTGACTCGACAACCGATCGACGGTGGCGATGTTGGGGTCCGTGACAATGGCGACCTGGCGCACCAGCGTGTCTCGGTTGGACTTGTTGAAGATGCCGGGATAGAAAAGGATGTCCTGGTTACCGCCGCCGGGAGGCGAGATCATGTTGACGGTGAAGGTCGTCGCCGCGAGCTTTTGATCAACCTCGGAGTACTGCGGGGTAGTGCCCTTTGCTACTCGAATCACATCAGGCGCGACGGAGTATCGCCATTGCCCCTGCAACGTCTGCGCGATGTTGACGCCGCGAAAATATCGAGGCCCGGAATCTCCGTTCCACGTGTAGGTGAACACGATGGCGTGGCTCTTTTTGATCGAACCGCCCAGGGCGACGTCGGTCGAGAAGCCTGTCGCGCTCGTTCCGATGCCAGGGCCAAGCGAGGCGCCGTGGTTGAGCCGCTGCTGGAGCGCGGCCCAGCCCGAGAAGACGCTGGCCTGCATCTCAACGGTGCGGTCCGTGGTCGACAGCGGCGGCAATAGCAGCGCGAGAAAGATCAACCCGGCCATGGCCACCAGGCCGCTCTCCCAAAAATCCCAGCGCGCGTCGCCGGTGAGCTTGACGCGAGCCCGTGTGACATTGGCCACCGACGTCGTGTAGTTGGTCCACAGCAGAAGCGCGAGCGTGAGCCCGAGGATCACCAGCGTGTAGCCGTTCTGGTTGGCGGAGTTGAGCAGGTTGGTGGCAAAGGCGGCAGCGCCAGGCACCAGGCCCAGCAACGGCCGGCGCCAACGCAGCACGCACCAAGCCAACCAGCCTCCGGTGACCCACATGAGCAAGCTGATCAGGAAGAGGTACAACGACGCGTCGTCCGACACTGCATACGCCCCGGGGTCTCCCGGGATGACGCCGCCGTGGAGGCGCGTCCACCAGACGCTCGCTAGGCCAATCGACAAAGGGTCGCCCGGATGCGTCGCGTGCAGCTGCGACCACGAGGCATTGAGCGCGGCGAACGGGCCCAGGACCAGACCGGCGACGAGACCCGCAGGCCAGGGCACAGGCAAAACGGCGAGCAGCCCCATGAATAGCGCCCCGGCGAGGGCCACCGGCACCACCGCATCGATGCCGCCAACCCACGCGGCGGTCGCGGTCGACCGGGCGATCATGAGGGTCAGGAGCAGGATCAGGACCGCCGACCAGGCGACAGCGCCGGTCATCGAGGCCCGCGTGCGGCTCCAGATCCTCCCCGGCCACGGGGCGGCGGAGCTGCTAGCCGATGCGAAGTGCATCTCGAGTCCTCACCAAGCGCGCGAAGTCGTCACCACAGCGGACCACATAGAGGTCGACGTCCTGGCCCAGGTCGAAGCTGGGGTTTCGATCAGGGCCGCCGAAGCTCGCGGTGTCGAGGTAGAAAACCATCATGTTCGAGCGCCGGCCGCTGGCCGCCTGCAGAAGGCGCACCCATTCCGGGTCGGCGCTTGGCGTGATCACCGCGGTCGCGCGACGTGGCAGCCGGCGGAGTCGATCCCAGGCAAGCGTCTTGGTCAGCGGCACTCGTCCATCGGCCTGGGCGATAGCGAGATAGTCGAGGATGAGCCTGTCCTGCCGTACGGCCCGATGGGGCTCGAGGATCGTGCCCTTCGCATCGTTGGCTATGAGTCCAACCTGCCGGCCCCGGCCGTGGACCTGCGATGCCATGGACGCCGCCAGGCTGACGCCGTACTCCAGTGTCGACTCCTCTCCCTCGCCGAAGTGCACGCTCTTGTCGAGGTCCAGCAGAATCCAGAGGTCGGTCGTCAATGGCTGCTCGAACGTCTTCGACATCAGGCGTCCGTGGCGAGCCGACAGCGCCCAGTGGATCCGGCCGAAGCTGTCCCCCGTCGTGTAGTCGCGGACTCCACCAGTCTCAGGCGGGTAGTCCGCCCAGGCGCCGAAGGTTGGCGAGTTACCGACCTGCTGCGCGCTCGGAGTCACCAGGTCAGGGATCGGTCTCACCCTCGGATACACGAGCACCGACGAGCGCTGTCCCACCTTCATCTCGCTAGTGAAAAGGCCGAACGGCTCACGGACCCGCACGGACGTGGGACCGAAGGTCATCCAGCCCCTGCGGCGGTAAAGGCCACGCGTCTTCCACATCACAGGGTCGTGGCCGACCGAGATGACGCGGCCTGGCTGATAGTCGGCGATCCCGCTGAGGTCGCGTACCTCTACCCACGGCGCGGGAGTGAAGCCCGACCGCCGCACCTCGATCACCTCTTCGAAGGGCTCGCCGACCGTGGGTGTGCCAGGGTCGAGCTTGCGCACTACGGTGAGATTGCGGATGGCGAACCGAGGCCAGGCCCAGGCAACGATGAACAACAGGCACAGGGCATAAGCGAAGGCGTAGGCCGGGCGCACGCCGGTGATCCACGTGAAGAAGAGCAGTAGACCGAGCGCCATGGCCAGTGCGACCTTGCTCATCTAGGAACCAGCGAGGCTGGGTCTATCCGTCGTATGCCATCTGAGGAACATGCTCGCGCTCGAGCAGGCTCGCCACCAGCTTGCCGGCGCTCTGGCCCTGCATTTCGGCATTCGGCCTGAGGATGATCCTGTGCGCGAGCACCGGTTCGGCCAGCGCCTTGATGTCGTCCGGGATCACGTAGGTCCTGCCAAGAACTGCCGCAAGGGCCTGGCTCGCGTGAAAAAGGTTGAGCGTTCCGCGGGTGCTCGCGCCAAGTGCCACCTCAGGGTTGCCCCGCGTGCGGCCGACCAGGCGCGCGATGTATTCGCGAAGCTCAGGCTTGACGAACACCTCGCGCACGGCGCGCTGGGCGCTCGTCAGCTCGTTCGGCGAGACCACCGGCTGCAGCTCGACCATCGGTGACTCCACCTTGTGCCGGCCCAGCAGGTTCGCCTCTTCTTTCTCGGACAGGTAACCGAGCCGCACCTTCATCAGGAACCGGTCGAGCTGCGCTTCGGGAAGCGGGAACGTCCCCGAATACTCGACGGGGTTCTGCGTCGCCATGACCATGAAGGGCTTGGGGAGCGCGTGGGTGTCGCCGTCGATGGTGACCTGGCGCTCCTCCATCGCTTCCAGCAGTGCGGCCTGGGTCTTCGGGCTGGCTCGGTTGATCTCATCGGCGAGCAGGATCTGGGCAAAAACAGGACCCGGCCTGAACTCGAAATCGCTGATCTTCTGGTTGAAGGCGCGGACTCCCGTGATGTCGGATGGGAGCAGGTCGGGAGTGAACTGGATGCGGCGAAAGGTGCAGTCGAGAGAGCGGGCGAGCGACTTGGCGAGCATCGTCTTGCCGACACCAGGCACGTCCTCGATCAGGAGGTGGCCTTCGCACAAGAGGGTCACGAGGCAGTAGCGGACCTCGTGTTCCTTGTTGACGATCGCGCGTCCAACATTGGACATGACCGCCTCGGCAACACGGGTTACTACATCGGTTACCAAGGCAGGGCCCTCCCCATCCACGCGATTATAGGTTCGTCTCGCAGCCCCCCTGTCCCCATCTCAGTTCAATACGCTGGACGGGTACATTTGGTTCCGCGCGTTACGTGAGCTGGCGGCGCCGCGTACTCAATAACAGCGATGCAAACTGAAAAGCGAACCTGGCGGGCGATTGTGGGCAGGCGTGTGGCGGCCTCGCTGGGCGCCCTGCTTCTGGTCGCTTGCGGCTCGGCGCCGCCGAGCCCGGTCGGCGCTCCGCTCAGCGTTTACGAGCTCAAGTTCAAGGTCATGGATGCGGTGGGCACACCTGTCTACTGCGATCCCGACTTCTACCCCGTCGGCCGCGAGGGCGGCGAGCAGGCAAATGCGATAACGGAATATCCGCAGATCCAGGCTCAAGCCAGCCTGTACACCGCGATCGTGGCCCACGAGCATCTGCCCAGCGGCGATCTCACCGACTCGCAGAAGGTGACCGTCTACCGCGCCTACAAGCTGATGAACGCCATGGTTCTGACCCAAAACGGAAACGACTACGCCTTCGAATTCCGCGCGCGTTCGAAAGACCAGTCCCCCATCCAGATGGTCAAAGGGACGGTACGCGTGGACGGCATCGTGACCGTGACCTCACGAACCGATTCAGGCCCGCCGCCCTGCCCGATCTGCCTGGCCGCGAGCACGCTGATCGCCACACCCGGCGGCGCGGTGCGGGTCATCGACATCACACCCGGGATGCAGGTGTGGACGACCGACCGCGACGGCAAGCGGGTCGCAGCCACGGTGCAGGAGGTCGGCAGCACGCAGGTCCCCGCCGGACACCTGATGGTGCACCTGGTGCTCGCCGACGGCCGTGAGCTGCTTGCGTCGCCCGGTCACAAGACGGCGGACGGACGCGCCCTCGGCTCCCTCGCCGCCGGCGACAGTCTCGACGGATCGACCATCAAGCTATGGGAGCTGGTTCCTTACTCCGGCGACCGGACGTACGACCTGCTGCCGGCGGGACCGACTGGCACCTACTGGGCCAACGGAGTCCTACTGTCGAGCACCCTGACGGCGGGTCTTCGACCCGCCTTATGAGAGGGAACCCCCAGTGGTTCCCCTCATCGGCAGGCGCTTCGCGCGTGCCTGCTCTCCCTCCGGTATATCGCTGGGATCTACTGAACAACAGTCTCCGGGCGACGCCTGACTTGGCAATGACAAAGTCATGGTCGGGAGAACCCCGGCCAACCCCGCCACGCTAGCTAAGAAACTTCTTCTTCCTCGACCAGACGCAGGTGGCCGCTGACGTCGAGCCCCAGGTGTCGCGCGAAGAAGCCGGCCACGCGCTCCACGTACAAAGGCCGGTCGGCGAAGTAAGCACCCGTATGCGGGGCGCCCTGGATGATCCAGATCTCGCGCGGCCCTCGGTAGGCGTTGTAAAGACGCCGGCTGTGATTCACGGACGTGATGGCATCGGCACCGCCGTGGATGAAGAAGAGTGGACGCGGCTCCAGTGAGCTGAGCACCGCCTGCGGGCTGCAATCGGATAGAAGCGAACCGTTTCGAAGGCGCAGCATCAGGCCGGCCAGCCAAACAACCGGTGCGCCTGGCAGCCTGATCGCCCGCCTCACGTTCTCGGCCATGAGAGTGCGCAGGTCGCTGAAGGGACTGTCGAGCACGAGCGCTTCGACGCCAGGCTCGCCCGCTGCGCCGAGAAGAGACACGACGGCTCCCATCGAGTAGCCGATGAGCCCGATCCTTGCGTTCGGAATGCGCTTGCGCGCAAATGCGATGACCGCCTGCAGCTCCAGCACCTCCTTGATCCCAAAGGTGATGGGGGCGCGGTCGCTGCCGGGCATGCCGCGATACGAATAGAGGATGACGTTGAACCCTTTGCGCCAAAGGGCCGCGGAGATGCCGAGCGAGTTGGTGCGCTGGCCTTTGTGCCCGCCGGACACGATGACCGTCTGCGGCGAGCCAGGCTGGCGGAAGTGCCATGCCCCGAAGCTGATTCCGTCCGCGGTCACCAGCTCGACCTCTTCGGAGTCCGCCTGAAACTCGAAGGGCGTGAACGTGAAGTCGTCGAGGAACGCCGGCTTCTCTGGCACGAACGCGCGCCGATAGACGGCATAGGAAATGAGGCAGTAGAGAGCGAGAAGCGCGACGGCGACGAGGGCGGCGTAAGCCATGTGGAACTACCCGGTGCGAAGCTTAGCCCGAATTTCTCACACGGGGTTTCGCGGCCTTTGACACTCGGCCGCTGAGACCTTCCTCATACCGGGCCAGCACGAAGAGCAGGAGGCTCAGGCGGTTCAGCCACCGGCGCACCTGCGGGTTGTCGAAGCCGCCTCCGCGCTCGAGCGTCAGGCAGCGGCGTTCCGCCCTGCGGGTGATCGCACGGGCCAGGTCCAGCGCCCCTGAGGCCGGGGTGCTGCCGGGCAGGATGAACCCGTCAGGCATAGGAACCGCCTTCTCGAGCTCTGCCGTGAATTCCTCCAAGCGCTCGACCCCTGCGGCGGTGGTGGAGCCGAAGGACACCTTGGACTCGGGGTTGGTGGCAAGCTCCGCGCCCAGCGCGTACAGCCCACGCTGCAGCTCTTCACAGATCGCGCGCACGCGCGTGTGAGCCGACAGCGCCTTCGCCAGGCCGAGCGCGCTGGACGCCTCGTCGACGGTGCCGTAGGCCTCGATCCGCGGATCGTCCTTGCGCGCGCGCCCGCCGCCCAGGAGGCCGGTGGTACCGTCGTCGCCTCCGCCCGCAAGCTCGAGCATTGGCTTCTTTCGTGTGGTCGAGGCCTTCACTCGAAGACGCGGCTCAGGTCGTAGAGCTCCTTGGGCACGCGCCTGGTCTCCTTCACGACCTCGGCGAGGGGAACGACTTCAACTTCTCCGTTGCGGCGGATCGGGATCACCCCGCTCTTGCCCTCTGCGATGAGCTCAGCCGCCCTCACACCAAGGCGTGTCGCCCAGATGCGATCGGTCGGCGAGGGCGAGCCGCCACGCTGAAGGTGGCCGAGCACCGTCACGCGGGTCTCGAAGCCGGTGTCGCTCTCGACCCTTCTCGCCAGCGCATCGCCGATGCCGCGCTTGGCGAGCTGCACGTGGCCGAAAGCATCGGTCTCCTGGGCGCCTCCCGCCTCGTCCTCGAGCTCAGGGATGTGAGCGCCTTCGGCGACGACGATGATACTGAACAGCTTGCCGTCGCCCCGCCGCCGATAGAGGTGGCCGACCACCTCTTTGAGGGTGAGCTCGAACTCGGGGATCACGATTAGATCTGCACCGCCGGCGAGGCCGCCGACCAGAGCCACCCATCCGGTGTCTCGGCCCATGACCTCGACCACCATCACACGGTGGTGGGCGGACGCGGTGGTGTGTAGACGGTCAAGGGCGTCCGTGACCACGCCCACCGCGGTGTCGAACCCGATGCAGAACTCCGTCAGCGACAGGTCGTTGTCGATAGTCTTCGGCACTCCTACGGTCGGGAATCCGGCCTCATGCATCGCGGCCGCAACGCTCAGGGTGTCGTCGCCCCCAATGGGCACGATGCCGTCGATGCCGTTGCGGCGCAGAACCTTTATCACCGTGGCTATGCCGTCTTTCACTTTTAGCGGGTTCGTGCGAGAGGTCCCAAGAATCGTTCCGCCCAGCGGCAGGATGCCGCGGACGCTCTCTGGCGAAAGCTCGTCGATCATGCCGTCTTCAAGACACCCGGCCCACCCGTTCTGCACGCCGCTCACGCGATGGCCGAGCTGGAAGGCGCGCCTCGCCACACCGCGGATGGCCGCGTTGAGGCCGGGTGCGTCGCCACCACCGGTCAGGATTCCAATTCGCACGACGAAAGATTAAGACGTGGCGCGGGGCTGACCGCCATCGAGCCGCTGGAGCAGGTCTCGCAGTGGCACGTCCGAGAGCGATCGGAGCACCAGGTCGGCCTGGCTGAGGTCGAGCCTGGCGGTGATCGAGTTGGGGATCGCGACGCAAAGCATCCCGGCCTGCTTGGCTGCAATCACACCGTTGGGTGAATCCTCGATGGCGACCGCCTCTGATGGGCTGACACCAAGGCAACCCATCACGGCGATGTAGAGGTCCGGCGCAGGCTTCGCGTTGTTGACGTCGTCGCGACACCGCACGCAGCCGAACCGGCCGAGGATGCCGAGCCGCTCGAGGTGGCCGCTGACCCAGTCACGCGTAGAGCTCGACGCGACGCCGAGCTTGAGGCCAAGAGCCGGGGCGTCGTCGATGTGCTGGAGGATCCCCGGCAGGACTTGCTGGGCAAGGATCAGCTCGGTCCGCCGCCCGATACGCCCGTCGACCACCTCTTGGGAGAGGGGCCTCCCGAGTCGTTCCTCGAGGTGGCGCTGTGGATGGAACTCGGTGGTGGTCGATCCTACTGTCTGCACCCACCGCTCAAACGGCAGCGTCTCGCCATGCGCCTCGTACACCTCGAGCCACGAGCGATAGATCGGCTCCTCCGTGTCGAGGATGAGCCCGTCGAAGTCGAAGACAATCGCGCGAATCATTGCCACTGGTTAAGTTTGAGGTGGAGGCAGCGCCGGTGGGCCGGCCGAGAGATTCGGTGATCCAGGTGGTCCAGCTGCTAGGCGCGGCCGAGTAGCGGAGCGCGCGCATCCGGGATGCGTAAGCGAGCAACGGAGGCCGCAACAACGCAGATGGGCCGCACGGGCGCCGAAGATCCGGTCGGCATCTCTGGTGCTGGCTCCAATCGCTTAGGATCGCCGTGGCCGTGTTCTTGGGATCTTTCAGTGGCTGACGAGGCGCGTCAATCACCTGCGCGTCCGGTGGTGAGCGAAAGTGGCGCTCGCGGCTGGTTTGGCGCGGCGCTGTCCGGCCTGGCCCTGGTCACGGTCTCGCTCATGCTCGTCATCTTCTTCGGCTTTCTTGACGCGATCCACTACCGGTCGATAGTCGACTTCTTCACCCCCGACCCGACAGCCGCGGCCGGCACGCTGGGGCTGGTCGGCGGAGCCGAGGGAGTGACACTCAGCATCGTCATCGTGTCCGTGGTCTTCGGCATTCAGACCACTTCCTCGCGGTACTCGCCGCGAATCATGGGAATCTTCACTCGCAACCCGCTGAATGCGCTGGTGCTGAGCTTTGCGCTGGCCTCGATCCTCTACACGTTCCTGGTTCGCGCCGAGGTCAAGGTCAACTATGTGCCGACGTGGAGCGTCGCCGCGGCGGTGGTCCTGGCATTGATCAACTTCGCGATCCTGCTGCCCTACGTCGGCTACATCTTCGAGGTGATGCGGGCGGAGACTCTGGTCAGCGGCATCATGCGGCGAGCGCGCCGTGAGCTGCGCTCAGCCGTTAACAGCCCGCACGCGCGCCGGCACCGCAGCGAGCTCATGACGTCGGTGGCGCAGGTGACCGACATCGCATTCGGGTCGATTCAACTGGGCGACGTCCCGATCTGCGTTTTGAGCATCGAGGTGCTGGGACAGCTCATCGCCGACGACTACCTGCCGATAAAGAAGGGCTTCAAACCTGATTGGTTCAAGGTCGGCCACGCCGAGATGCCGGGAGCTTCGGACCAGATTCTCGCCGAGGTGAATCGCGGCGGTACGTGGTTCACGTACACGATCATGTCCAGCTTCGTCGACATGATCGGGCTGACTCCAGTCCACCGCAAGGAAGCGGTGCACGCGATCGCCGTGTCCACCCGCAATGTCGGTCTGGCCGCCATCGAGGTGGGCGACAAAGAGGTGGCCGAGATGTGCGTTCGGTTCTTCAACACATACCTGCGCGCGGCGATCAACCAGTCGGCGCCGACATTCGCATCGGCGATCATGAATGAGTACCGCCGGCTCGCCATCGGCGCCCTCGAGTGGCGCCCAGACCTCGCCGTCGAGGCAGCCGCCCACCTGCTCCGTTACGGCCGCCATTTCGACGAGGCGGGCATGCCGGCGATCTTCGGCGCCGCCGCGGAGGACGTCGCCGACCTCGCCATCGAGGCTCGCGATCGCGATCCGCAGGTGACGCACCGCCTCGCGCTGCTCTTGGTCCGCAACCTGCTGGACCTGATACCGAACGCCCGGCCGATCGGACTGAACGGACTCTTCAAAGGCGTCGCCAAGCTCACGTTCTGGGCGATGGCGGCAGACCAGAAGGATGTCTCTCACATCCTCGTCGAAGGCATTGCCGCGGCACCGCCGGAGTTCGTCGACGCTGCCCTCGACCGTATGGAATCGATGGAGAACGGCCTCTTCTGGGAGGTCAACGAGCGCGTCATCGCGTTCGACTGGGTCGAGCAGCCGCTTCGAGCAGAGATTCCCCGCCTGCGGTCTGCGCTGCGCCGGGCCAAGGCATCGGGACACACGCTGACCATCGAGCTGGAGGGCGCCATCCCTGTGACGCAGGACCTCGTCAAACCGGAGCCAAGCGCCGCTCCTGCGGCGGGCCCCGCCGTCGCCTCGGTCAGCGCGGAGCCGGCTGGTTGATCATCGCCGTGGAGGCCGCCTCGAAGTAGTCGGTCAAAGCTTTGCCGACCGCGGGCACGAGGTCGAGCGATTCGACGGCAGCCCTCATGTGGCCCAGCCAGGCGTCACGCTCAGCCTGCCCGATCGCGAATGGCTGGTGCCTCATGCGGAGTCGAGGATGGCCGCGCTTCTCGTTGTAGGTCGAAGGTCCGCCCCAGTACTGGATCAAGAAGAGCGTGAGGTGCTCGGTCGCGTCGGCGAGGTCCTCGTCGGGATACAGCGGGCGAAGCAGCGGGTCGTCCGCGATCCCCGCATAGAAGCGCTCCACCAGCAGTCGAAAGGCCGCCTCGCCGCCTGCGGCCTTGTACACGTTGCCGATCATTTCGCTCGCGGCTTAAGACCGGCGCCGGCCAGGATCTCGTCGGTCGGACGCACTATGGCCTGCGCCGCTTTCAATCCTGTGGCCGCCAGGTACCGCTCGATGATCGCCCGGCCAACGGCGTAGCCGCCCATGTGGGGTACGCCGACAGGCCGCAATCCCATCCGCCCAGCGACCTCATCGCCCAGCACGTAAGGGGTCCAGTCCGGAAAAGAACGGCCCGTGCCAAAAGCCTCCGTGACCTTCTGCCACGTCGACTCGAGCAATTTTCCGGTGACCGGCGCGTACCACGCCCCCGTGGAATCGGGCCCGCACACCTCGACGGTGAAGACCTCGGCGAGGCCCTCGTGGATCACCCACTCCTTGAGGTCGAAGTGGCCCTCCACGTTTGGAGTTCGAATGTTGTGTGCCAGCTCGTGCACCCCGCAGGCGCCGATCCTGGACACGTTGTAATCGGTAGGCCAGGCCACCATCCAGATGCTGCCGGGGATCGTGCCCATCCCGTAGTAGCCCAGCGTGCGTTCCATGAACACGGGGTCGTCGGGATTTCCGAGCGTTAACACCACGTCAACGGCTTCGGCATGGTGAATCCCGGGCAAGACTGACTGCTGATACTCCCAGGCACGTGCGAGGTCGCGCTTCAGCTGACCCCAGGCGTCCGCCTCGACGAGGCGCTTCAACGCAGCGGGGTAGCGTGGATCGTCGACTCCGACCCTGAAACCATCACCGCGTTCGTGGATCTGCCTGAGCTGCTTCATGGCCGGCTCGTCGAACTCGGAGACACCACGCATCGCCGCGAGCGCGCCCAGCCTCTTGGCAACCGGCAGCTTGAAAAGCTTGGCCATCGCGGCTGCGTCGTCGTGGACGACTATCTCCATCTGGCCGCTTGTCGTGAGCACGATTCCCATTGTCATGGAGTGACCGCGGCCGGCACGTCCTGCTGGCTGACGGCGATGCGATCCATCTCATCCTCGCGGGGCAGGAACCAGGCGATCGCGATCGTCGCAAGCACGAGGATGACGTGGAGCATCAAGGACTTCTGCAGCCCGATGTGGTCGGCGATTGCGCCGTTGATCGGGACGCCTATGGCGCCGGTCACAAAACCAAGGCCCATGACGAGGCCTGAGGCGAGACCCGCGCGCGCGGCCATCAGCTGCTGGGCCATCAGCAGCATGAGGGGCGCCGTCGAAGCGGCGAGAAACCCGATGAGGATGGCGCTCAAGAAGGCCCACGGCCCGGGGAACAACGTGAACAGCAGGACTGCAGGCGCGCTCAGCACCAACGTGGCAAGGATCACCGTTCGGCGGCCGAAGCGGTCCGCAAGCGATCCGCAGCCGACGGTGCCGACAGCGCTCGCGAGCACCAGGGTGGTGGCAAGCGGGCCGTAAAAGCTCGGGCCGTAATGCATCTGCGCATACCAGGTCGGAGTGAACGACTGAAAGACCATGACGGTCCAGCTGCGGGACATCATCACGCCGATGACCGCGGCGAGCGCGAACACGGGGATCGCGTGCCCAACGCCACCAGCCGCAGCGCTCTTTGCAACCTGCGGCGCCGCCGACCGCATCCTCCACAGCAGGTAGGCGCCGGCGACGACGCCGGGGATCACCAGCACGCCGGTGCCATGCAGGCCGAGGGCTCCGAACAACACGATACCGAGCAACGGGCCGATGGCCACACCGACGGTGCCCGCCGTCACGTAGACCGACATGCCGAAGCTTCGTCTCCAGGCCGGCAACAGGGCGCGCACATCTAGAGCAGCAAAGGGATGGAATGCTCCGGATCCCAGACCAGAGGCGCATGCGATCACGAGCAGCATCGGAAACGACTGCACGAATCCGATGAGCGCGAACGTCACGGCGGTCCAGGCAAGGGCCACGCCGGTCAGCCTGGTGCCGAAACGGTCGGCGATCACGCCGAACAACGGTTGCGATATCGCCGCCATGCCGCCGTACGCCAGGCTCACCAGGCCAACGGTCGCCAGGCTGAGCCCGAATCGGCCGATCAGGATCGGGTATAGAACCGGAATAACACCCACGTAGCTGTCGACCGTCAGGTGGCCGAGCATCAGCGTGAGCAACCTTCCGCTCCGCAAGAAGTCCTTCACCGCGGGAATATCATGCCGAGTGATGCGAGAGCTTCTCTACCTGAGCCGGGCGGAGGTCGAAGCTTTGCTCGACGTGGACGCGATGCTCGAGGCTATCGCGAAGGCGTTGGTCCTCTTCTCCTCAGGGGTCACATCGGTCCCGCCGCGCACTGCGGCGCGGGCGCCAGATGGGTTGATGGGGGTGATGGCCGGTTA
Source organism: Candidatus Dormiibacterota bacterium (assembly GCA_036512415.1). Classification (GTDB taxonomy): domain Bacteria; phylum Chloroflexota; class Dormibacteria; order Dormibacterales; family Dormibacteraceae; genus Palsa-872. Next base: position 22,684 of record DATCAV010000186.1, read on the forward strand.
CGTCCCCGGCGTCGCGCTGGAGGTCAAGCTCGTTTCGGTGTTCCCGGGCAATCACGGGCACGGAGTCCCGAGCCACCAAGCGCTGATCGCCCTCTTCGACGAGAAGGACGGGACGCCGCTCGCTTTCATGGACGGCACCCACATTACGGCGATCCGCACCGGGGGCACTGCGGCGGTGGCCACGCGCGCGCTCGCTCGCGAGGATTCGAGCGTGCTCGCGATCCTCGGCGCCGGCGTGCAGGGCGGTTCGCACCTCGACACGTTCACCCACGTGCGCAACTTCAACGAGATACGCGTGGCATCGCGAGACCATGCCAAGGCGCTGGCGCTTGCGGCGCGCCATCCCAAGGCGCGTGTCGCCGCCTCGTTCGAGGAGGCGGTCCGAGGCGCCGACGTGGTCGCATGCTGCACGGACGCGCGCGAGCCCGTCATCCGGCGCGCGTGGCTGAAGCCTGGTGCACATGTCAGCTCCGTTGGCGGCACCTTCGGCCCCGAGCTCGACCCCGAGACCGTGGCCGCGGGCAAAGTGTTCGTCGAGTGGCGAGGCGCGGCCACCAACGCGCCCCCTGCCGGGGCGCATGAGCTGCAGGGGCTCGACGCAAGCACGATCACCGAGGTCGGCGAGGTCTTGGCGGGCACGAAACCGGGCCGGACCTCTGACCACGACATCACCATCTACAAATCCACCGGCCACGCGGTGGAGGACGCAGCAACAGCGAGCCTGGTCTATGCGCGCGCGCTGGCGGAGGGCGCCGGCCGCCGCCTGCCTCTCTAGAGGTCGATCAGCCGCACAGGCACCGCGTTGATTATTTGCGTGCCGGCCAGCCTGCGCTCCGGTTGCGTGCGGCCGTAGGGATGAACGTGGCCGTGGATGAGCAGCCTCGGAGTCAGGTCTTTGACGAGCCTGATGAAGCTTGCGAATCCCCGGTGCGCCAGGTCGTCGGGCGCTCCCCAGCCCAGCGGCGGCGCGTGCGTGAGCAGGACGTCCACGTTGCGTGCGCCTCGGGCAGGGTTCAGCCTGACGCGGACCTCGAGGCTGAGAGCGCGCCAGCGCATCTCGGCCTCGGTGTATTGATTCGGGCCGGGCTTGTACCGCATCGAGCCACCCAGGCCGGCGATCCGCAACCCCGCGGCGACGACGACCCGGCCGTCGGCGTTGTCACAGCCCGGCGGCCCCGGTTGTGGGTGTTCGGTCCGCAGCGGCGCCCATATCGGGTCTCCTGATCGCACCTCGGGGTCGTGGTTGCCTGGCACATAGACCAGCGGGACGTTGACCGTGCTGACCACGTACTCCAGGTAATCGAAAGGAAGGTCGCCGCAAGAGACCACGAGGTCGGGACGGAGTCGCGCGAGTTTGTCGGTATGCAGCCCTTCGTCAACTTCGTCGGCGATCGCGAGGATCCGCGTCACGCGTGGTCCTGCACCCGGGATCCGGTCGGCATCTCCGGCCGCACCCCTCTAGGCGAGAACTTCGCGGCGCTGCTGCAGGCGCTCGATCTCCGCGGCGCGGATCTTGTCGAAGCCCTCTTCGAGGCCCTGCTTGAGCATGGCCGCGATCTGTGGCGCCGCATGGAGCCTCGGTAGGTACACGAGATCGGCTCCCGCAGCGTAGAAGCTGAGAGCCTGCGGTATGTGCTCGGTGGTGAGCATCACGCGCGCCTTCGGGCAGGCGGCCCTGACGTTCTTCAACATCCTCAGATTGTTGGTCCCTCGCAGGATGTCGTCAGTGATGCTGGAGATCACGAGCTCGGCATCTTCGATGCCGGCATGACGGAGAGTGTCCGCATGGGCGATGTCTCCGTAGATACAGCTGATCTTCCGATTGCGGAGCTCCCGCATCACGCTCGGGTTGAAGTCGATGACCAGGATCTTCTTAAGAAACGCCTTCTCGGCGTCGGTCTCTCCTCCGTGCTCGAACTCATGAAGGATCGAGCTCGCATCCCTGAAGAAGCCGAGGAAGACCAAGGTCTCCTGGCGACCCTCGGGCTTTGGCTCGACGTCAGTTGCCGAGTCCAGGTCTTTGATGCCAAGTAGCTTGAGCCCGCGGCTCAGCACCTTCTGGACGGCGTGGCTCGCGTTGATCATGTATGTCGAAACCACGGCGGTGAGCGCAAACGTGATGATCACTACGGTCACGACATCGGTAGTGATCTGGGAATGAGGCTGCGTCGTCAACCCAAGGGATGCGATGACGATCGAAAACTCGCTCACCTGCGCGAGGTTGATCGCCGGAATCAGGCTGGCGCGGTGACCCAGGCGGAGTGCGTAGAGGATGGGCACGACCGACAGCCGGCTCAGAATCACGAAAGCTGAGGCCGCGAGCGAAAGCCCGAGGAGTCCGGCGAAATGGACCAGGGCGTTGTGATCCTCGAGGCTCGGCACTGGGATCTGCATGCCGAGCGCGACGAAGAAGAGCGTGACGAAGAAGTCGCGGATGCTCACCGCTTTGGCCATGACATCCAGGTTGTAGGGGAAGGTCGAAAGGCTGACGCCGGCGATGAGCGCACCCATCTCGCGCGACAAGCCAATCGCTTGCGCGACACCGGCCAGGAAGAAGCACCAGGCGAGGGCGCTGACCAGCACCAGCTCGGGCGCCTTGGCCACTGCGCGGAACAGGTGGGGAAGGATGTACTTCGAGATATTCAGCGCGCCGACGACCAGCAGCGCTCCCTTCAAGAGCGAGAACGCGAGTGGGAAGAAGTTTGGATTGGATAGGTTGGGCTGAACAGCGAGCATCCCGACCGCCCACAGGTCCTGGATCACGAGGACGCCGAGGGTGACCCTTCCAGGCAGCGTGTCGAGCTCGAACTTGTCGTACAGGAGCTTGACGACCACAAGGGTGCTCGACAGGCTCATGCACGCGGCGAGGTACAGCAGCGAATAGTCGCCGGGCGTGTTGCGTACGCCGATCAGGTAGAAGAAGCCCCAGCCGAGTGCGATGCATATCGGCACCTGCAGAGCGCCAGTCAGGAGAACGGGCGCGCCGGCCGATGCCAGCTTCTTGAGGTCGATCTCGAGCCCGATGATGAAGAGCAGGAGGATCAGGCCGATCTCGGCGACCGTCTGGATGCTGGCCTGGTCCTTGACGAAGTTGAGCACGTTGGGACCGATGACCACCCCGGTCACCAGGTAGGCAAGGATCAGCGGCTGCCGCAGGCGCCAGCCGACGAGGGCGAGCAACGCCGCTGCGCCGACGCAGATGCCGATGCTGGATAGCAGGTCGTTCCCAAAGGCCGGAGCGATCACGAGTGCTGGGTGACCTTTTCCCCGCTCCTCTCCGCTTGAGCGACGTCAATGTGATCCCAACGGCGTTGTAGCGACGGCCAGTCGTCTGGGTTGCCGAGGATCAGGAACCGAGGGTGATGCATCGACTCGATCAGCCCGGTGACCAGCGGGTCCAGGAGTCGCGATCCGTCGTCCGGCTGGTCTGCCGCGCCAAGCCAACGGCCGATGCCGCGCGACCTCGTGTTCTGGCCGATGCGCGGGCTTTTCGAGCCCGGACAGTAGAGAGACACGAACACGCCGGAGCCCTTGAGCTGGCGCGCAAGTCCTTCCGTGAAAGCGGCGAGTGCCGCATGCCCGCTGTCATATGGGATGGTCAGCGGGTCTCCCGGCAAGAGGCCACCGTACGAAACGGCGTTGACCAGATGGCCGGACCCACGTTCGGTCATGTGCGGCAAGAAGTTGGTGACGGTGCGCACGGGTCCGAGGAGGTTGGTCTCGAGCATCCAGGTCCAGTCATGCGTGGATATCTTGTCGAGCTTGCCTTGAAGGAGCACGCCCGCGGCGTTGACCAGGATGTCGACCCGGCCCATCGCTTTGATGGAATCGCGCACCAACGAGCGCACGGAAGCATCACTCCGAATGTCGGTCGGCAAAGCGATCGCCGATTCGCACGTACCGAGCTTGAGCACATCCTCGACGGTCCTTTCCATGCGGGGCGCGTCGAAGTCCGCGACGACGAGGTTGGCGCCCTGGCGTGCGAGCGCTTTCGCGATGGCTTTTCCAACGCCGCTTGCGCCGCCGGTGACGACAGCGACTTTGCCTCCGAGCGCGCCTCGAATCTGTGGCTTTGCCTCGTCAAACAGTGCCGGCACGGCGAATACTATGCACTGCCGTCGAGCGAAGCCGGTGCGGCTAAGCGAGTGAAACGAAGCGCCGTCCAGTTGTCGTCGATCTTCACCAGAGCCACGGGCTTGTATCCAACTTCGGACGTGATTTCGCCAAGCACGTCCTGCTTGACCCACCACGGCGACGCCGGCAGGTCAGTGACGCCTGGAGTCTTGCCACTCTGACCCTTGGGATAGGTCACCCATAGAAAGCCGTCCGGCCTGACGGCGCGGATGGCGGCGGGGCCGAGGCTCCGCAGCTCCTCTTCGCCACTGACGAAGAGTTGCACCGCATCGAAAAGCTCGGTTGTTTGAAGCTCCGTGCGGATGTCGAAGGGGCCGGGCGCCAGGCTGTCGAGGTATCCCGGCGGGGCGTTGAGGATCGCGACGCGGTGACTGCGCTCGAGCCGAAGCTTTTTCGCCAGCGCGCTCAGGAGCGGTTTGTCCTTGCCTAAGTCGGGGAGGGAACCTTGCGACTGGATATGGCGCACTTCGGAATCACTGTAATGGGAAGGGTGGCTGCCACCACCAAGGCGCCGCATCCGACTCGACGGACGCCACCCACTTGACCCAGGCGAAGCCGCGCTGGCCCGGCACCACGAGCCTCACCGGAAAGCCGTGACCAGATTCCAGCGTCGCGCCGTCGAGCCGGGTTGCCAGGAGCAGGCGCGGCGTTTCGCCAATGTCAAAGCGCCGGCCGTAGCCCGTGACGGACCTGACATAGATGCTCGAAACACCGTCCACCCCTTCGGGCAGCAGGCGGTTCAGCCAGACCCCCGCCCACCGCTCAGCTCGAACGCAACCCAGCCGCTGACAAAAGCCAGCGTCAGGAGGCAGAGCAGCGCCGTGTTGGTCAAGCGGCCACCGCCACGCATAAGCTCAAAGGTAGTCGCCAGTAGATAAAGGAGGGGCTCGAGGTGAAACAGGGACCGCAGCCGCCACGCCTGGTGGTCTGGTGGGAGGGGTTGGAGACGTGGGTGCAGCTCGCGATCTCGTTTCCGATCTCTGCCGTGCTCACCTTCCTGATCAACCTCGGCCCGTTCGGCCAGCCGGTCCCGCGATCGATCCTTTACGGGCTGTTCGAAGGGGCCGTCCTCAGCGGCCTCATGGCGGTGGCGACTCGCACGGAGCGAGGCCGGCGAGGCTGAAGCGGCGATAAGCGGCCGGGCGCGTGGCGTTCTCCAGACGCCGGTGGATTCGACGCTACTGATCGAGTTCGACATCTTCCTGACGCGCTCGAGCTAGCTTCCAGAGCGCTGGTCGGCCCGGACCCGCCTCCCCCGCATACTTTTTCGTCATGGTCGTACGCAGCGAGCTGGCCGGGCTGACAGACGCTGAAGCCAGGCGCATCCTGGAGGGGCTGCCTCGTGCCGGTGAGTACGAGGTGGTCGTCAAGCCACTGCGCTACCGCACGCGGCCGCACCTCGCCGGCCGGTGCGAGTTCGAGGAGCGGCGGATCGTCCTCCAGGTGCCCGTTCCATTCCGCCCGTTCAAAGAGCCGGTGATCTTCGCTGCGCGGCGCATGCGCGGCGCTCGGATGCGCTTCGCGTGGACGTCCGAGCCGGTGTCCTTCCGGCTGCGCCGAGAGGTTCTCCGCTTCCTCTATTGCCACGAGTGGATGCACTGGTACCTGTACGAGGTGCTGGGCAAGCGATCCTCAGCCGAGACTGCCTGCGACAGGTTCGCGCTGAGAAACTTCCGGCGGCTCCAAGTGACAAAGGCTGACGCGGACCTGGCTCTCACAAGACGCCGGCCCTCAGCCGCGGCCACTCGCCGTCGCGTTCGCACCGGCTGACAAGAACGCCGCGCGCATCTTCTT
>DATCAV010000187.1:0-8428 GCA_036512415.1 Candidatus Dormiibacterota bacterium
TGACGACGTCGGCCTCGACCCGATAGGTCGCCTGGCGCACGCGGCGATCCGCTCGCAGCGATTGCGTCATCAGGTCGGCCGCCTGCGCCAGGCGATTGGCGTCGCCGATCGCGGATATGGTCCACGGAGGCGGCACCAAGACGCCCGCGATCGTGACGCCTCCCTGCGTCTGCTCGATCGGCACGCCGACCACCACGCGCCTGTCGTTGACCGCGATCGCTTCCGCGCCACCGATTCCCAGGTTGTTCAGCGCGTCCTGTAAGTCCAGCGCTGACAGGCCGGCCGCGTCGACGACGAGGACGACGCCCGGCCCATGAACAGGCACGAGGCCTTCCGCTGCCAGCAGACGGTTGGCCTCGTCGGTGAGCACCTGGTCCGCAGCGTTGTCGCCGCCGGATTGCAGCCTGGCCTGCTGCTGCGTCAGGTCGGCGGTCTCAGCCTGCAGAGAGTCGTTGGCGCGATGGAGGTTGTCGATGAGGAATGCGAGCGAGGCGGTGTCGGTGCCGGCGAAGCTCCGTTCGACCTCCGCCTGGGTCCGGATCTGAATCGTGGCCACCAGCGCGACGAGCAGGGCGATCAGCCAGACACTGATGGCGCGTCCAGATGTCCTGGCCCAGGGGCCGCGGCCGGGGATCCCCGACGGATCTTTGTCGCCTGTGCGGCCCATCTGCAGCGTCGCCTTCTGCGCTCCTCGCTTACGCATCATCGGATGCGCGCGCTCCGGTGCTCGGAGCTTCTCCCATGCCTGCGGCATGGGGGTCCCAGAGGAACCACCCAGACACCAAATCTCTCGCCGGGGCCCCCGGCCGCGGCCCCGTTAAAGCGGGCTGACATGGCGTGTATCCAGGCTGGAGTCGTAGGCCGGAAGCGAAATGTTGGGACTGCCACTGAAGCTGACCTGGAGCTGGAACTGCACCTCGCGCGCCCTGATGTCGGGCAGCACCGAAGGATTGTCGAGGGCGGCCTCCATCCGCGTCCGGTTGCCCACGGCCTGGACCTTGATGGGCGCGGTGAGGGGAGGACCCTGGTCGACTATCACCTCGCCTCCCGAACCGGAGAAGTAGCTCAATGGCGTGATCCGGTGCCCATTGACTGCGATCCCCTCGGCGCCCTGCGCAAACAGGAGGTTGACCAGGTCCTGCACGTCCTGGAAGTTGACGAGGTAGCCGGCCTCGCCCCCTGAATCGGTACCGGGAACTCCGTCGGCAAGGTCGACTTCCACCCCTGGACCGTGCAGCAAAGTCAGCCCGGCGCGGGCTCGCAGGTCGGCGACCTTGCCCTGCAAGGCCTGGGTCGTCGCCGATCGCTGTGCAGCGGCAGCCTCCAGAGCGTCGATCTGCGCACGGAGGGCGGCGATCTTACGGCGTGACTCGGCGTTGGCCGCCTCCAGCTCCTGCACGCTGCGCACCAGGGCCTGGTATCGCGCCAGCTGGTTCGACGGGGTCAGGAGCTGGACTTTGGCCTGCCCGGCGACGAGGAACCCGGTGGCCAGAGCGACCGCCGCGACCACAAAGATGCTGACCACCCTGCTCCGTGACATCGGCTCAATTCTGGCCCAGTGGGGAATTCGAATAGTGTCTTGATAGCAGGGAAATCACCCGAGATTTGCGCCATTCCGAGTAGTATCGAAATCCCTAAATGGCGGTCGAAACACGCATCTCCGCCTTCCAGGCCGCCCAGCAGCGTTTTGACGCAGCCGCGGAGGTGATCGGCCTATCAGACGATGCGCGCCGGGGCCTTCGCGAGGTCAAGCGCGAGCTGACCGTCCACTTCCCGGTGCGTATGGACGACGGGGGAGTCCACGTCTTCACCGGCTGGCGCGTCCAGCACAACATCAGCCGGGGGCCGGCCAAGGGTGGCATTCGCTACCACCCGCTGGTCACGCTCGACCTGGTCAAGGCGCTGGCGATGTTGATGACCTGGAAATGCGCGGCCGTCGGCTTGCCGTACGGGGGCGCCAAAGGCGCTGTCGCGTGCGACCCGCTCAAGCTCTCGCAAAACGAGCTCGAACACCTGACACGACGATATGCGACCGAGATCGCAATCCTCCTGGGGCCCGAAAAAGACATTCCTGCGCCTGACATGGGCACCAACCCCCAGACGATGGCCTGGATCATGGACACAATCTCGATGCATTCCGGCCACTCGGTGACCGCGTCGGTGACCGGCAAGCCGGTCGACGTCGGCGGATCGGAAGGGCGGGTCGAAGCCCCTGGTCGAGGCGCCACCTATCTGACCCTGGAGGCCCTCAAGTACCTGCACGTCGAGGACGAGACCCCGACGATGGCCGTGCAGGGCTACGGCCAGGTGGGGAGATCAGCGGCGCGGCTCTTGTCCGAGGCAGGGCTCCGCGTGGTAGCGGTCAGCGATTCGAAGGGTGGGGTCTACAACCCGAAAGGCCTGGACCTGGCCGCTCTGGAGGAGCACCGCCAGGTCAGGGGCGGCATCACCGGTTTCAAGAAGGGCGAAAACATCACCAACGCCGAGCTCCTGGAGCTGCCGGTGACGGTGCTGGTGCCCGCTGCCGTGCAGGACCAGATCACCTCTGACAACGCGCCGAGGATTCGCGCGCGGCTGATCACCGAAGGTGCGAATGCGGCGATCTCGCCAGATGCAGACCCGATCCTCCACGAGCGCGGGATCTTCGTGATCCCAGACATCATCGCCAACTCCGGCGGGGTCATCGTCTCCTACTTCGAATGGGTCCAGGACCTCCAGGCCTTCTTCTGGGAGGAGGAGGAGATCAACACCAAGCTCCACCACGTGATCACGCGCGCGTTCTACGAAATCCTCCACACCTCGGTGAACAAGCGGATCGACATGCGCCTCGCGGCCTATGCGCTGGCGGTCCAGCGCGTAGCCAACGCCACGAGCGTTCGAGGGATATACCCATAATCGACGCGTGACCCCACGCCGCGTCCTCATTACCGGCGTGTCCAACCCGCTCGGCGCCGAGGTGGCGCGCCGCCTGGCTCCGCAAGTGCCTTTTCTGTTCGGCTGCGACGTCGCAGACCCTGTAAGCGCGCTCGAGGAGATGGACTTCGTCCACGCCGACACACGTCACACCTCGATCGCAAAGCTGATCAGGCAGCTGCGCATCGATACCGTCGTGCACATGGCGGTGACCGTGGACTCAGCGCGCGAAGAACGCGCCTCGCATGAGACCAATGTCATTGGCACGATGAACGTCCTCACCGGTTGTACCGGCCCCTCCAGCCGGGTGGAGCGTCTGGTGGTCAAGTCGAGCCAGGCCATCTACGGCGCCGGCCCTACGGATCCTTCCTTTTTCTCGGAGGACATGGTCGGACCCGAGCGCCAGGGCTCGTCCGTCACCCGCGACCTGCGCGAGATGGAGCAGCTGGTCGGCGAATTCGCCCTACGCAACCCGCACTGCGATGTCACCACATTGCGATTCGGCTATCGCGTGGCGGAGGGCACGACGCTCGCCAGGTATCTGTCGCTGCCGATCGTGCCGACCTTCGCGGGCTTCGACCCGCGCCTTCAGCTGCTGCACGAAGAGGACGCGGTCGAATCCATCGTGCGTTCCGTCATCGGATCTCACCCAGGCGTCTTCAACGTCGCCGGCAGCGGCGTGGTGCTCGTGAGCCAGGCGATCGCCATCATGGGCGGCCGTCCTGCCCCGATCCTACTTCCGTACGCCGGGTGGATCGCGAGGTTGGGTTTGCGCGCCCTGACCGGAATCTTTCTGCCTGGCCATCTGGCCGACGTCCTCGCTTTCGGCTCGGTCACCGATTGCACCAGGCTCGCCGAAGAGTTCGGCTGGAGGCCGGCCTACTCGACTCGTGCGGTCATGGACTCCTTCGCGAGAGGCAAAGAGGCAGAGGTCATCGAGGCGCCGTCACCGCCCCAGGAGTACGAGCTGCAGGTCTTCCTCCAGCGGCGCCGCAGGCAGGAGCTCCGCGACCGTCAAGCGGGCTCTACCTCCCTCGTCACGCGACGGTGACCGCAGAGCCGGCAAGCATCATGACCGAGCCCAAGAGGCAGCTGAAACGGCGCAGCCGCAAGGCCGAGATCGTCGCGCCAGCTCCGAACAAGCTCCGTTTGCCCATAGCGATTCGAAAGCTGCAGCGCAACGCGCCGGCCTATGCCATGCAGGGCCTCGTCGAGCTGTCGACCCGTTTACGCGAGGCGACCGGCCACGAGATCATCGACCTCAACCGCGTGATGGAGTTCGTTCAGTTCGCCTATCAGCAGCGTGAGCTTGCGCAGCGAGGCACCGCCTATGAGGTCGACGACTTCGGTTTTGATCCGCAGTGGACTGAATCATTCCTCTCGGTCTTCAAGGTCCTGTATCGCGACTATTGGCGCGTCGAGACCACGGGCCTCGAGAACGTGCCGGCGACAGGGCGCGCGCTGCTGGTTGCCAACCACGCAGGCGTGCTGCCGTGGGACGGCACCATGATCAAGACGGCGATGTTCATCGAGCACCCTCAGCCTCGCCACGTGAGGGCGCTGGTGGCAAGCCTCTTCATGGGCCTGCCTTTTGTCGGCTCGTTCCTCCGGCGGACCGGGCAGACCGTGGGCCATTCCGACGACGCCCGCCGCCTGCTGGAGCGCGACGAGCTGGTGCTGGTCTTTCCGGAAGGCGTGAAAGGGACCGGCAAGCCTTTCAAGGATCGTTACCGCCTCCGCCGGTTCGGACGCGGCGGGTTTGTCGCGACGGCGATTCGTGCCGGCGCTCCCATCATCCCGGTGTCGGTGGTGGGGTCAGAAGAGATCTACCCGATGATCGCCGACCTCACTTCCGTGGCCAGGGCGTTGGGCATGCCTTACGTGCCGGTGACCCCGTTCTGGCCGTGGCTCGGGCCTTTGGGGTTGATCCCCCTGCCGAGCAAATGGCGCATCCAGTTCCACGCGCCGCTTCATGTGGAGACATACCCGCCCGACGCGGCCGACGACCGAAACCTGGTGATGGCCCTCGCCGACGAGGTCCGTGAAACGATCCAGCAAGGCGTCTACGAAAACCTGAAGCGAAGGCGCAGCGTCTTTACTTAAAAGTATGAGAGGGAACCAGTCGGTTCCCCTCATCGAGCGTGCGGCTTCGCCGCAGGCTCTGCTCTCCCTCCCGGGATGGGATTTATCTACGAATCAGTTTCTCCACGCCGCGATTTGCAGTCACCGAGACAAAGTCATGGCCGGGGGACCCCGGCCAACCCTGCCACGCTAGTGCGCTTTACTTAAAAGTATGAGAGGGAACCAGTCGGTTCCCCTCATCGAGCGTGCGGCTTCGCCGCAGGCTCTGCTCTCCCTCCCGGGATGGGATTTATCTACGAATCAGTTTCTCCCCGCCGCGATTTGCAGTCACCGAGACAAAGTCATGGCCGGGGGACCCGGCCAACCCTGCCACGCTAGTGCGCTTTACTTAAAAGTATGAGAGGGAACCGGTCGGTTTCCCTCATCGAGCGTGCGGCTTCGCCGCAGGGCTGCCTCCTGCGACTGCGTCGCGGGGACCCCAGAGGTATCAAAGTCATGGCCGGGGGGACCCCGGCCAACCCTGCAACGCTGGTTCTCTTGCGAGACGGCTCAGCTGATCGCCTGCCGGGGTGACTTCTCCTCTGGCTCTTCGATGATGTCCAGGGCCGTTGCCTGGCTGATCCAGTACTGGACATCCGATAGGCTCGGGGCGCCGGCCAGGCCGATTGCGTCAGCGAGCTTTGCGTGCAGCTCCCCAGCATCCTGGGCGCGCAGCGCCTTCATCGACTCGATGCCGAGTCGGCGTATCACTGGCAGCTGGCGCTCCATGCCCGAGACCTCGAGCAGCGTGCACTGATGCGCAAACTCGAGCAAGCGCTCGGGGGTGATGCCGGTTTTCTTCGAGAGCCGCTCGCGATCGATTCCAAGCGAGGTGCGGTGAAGGAGCTGGTTGGTGTGCTGGATGCCGCGCGAGCGCAGGCGGCGAACGTCGTCGTCGGAGATCCCGCGAAGGTACTCCAGCGTCCTGTACACAGACAAAGGATATGCGCCCACGCACCGCACGCTGCCGCACCCCCGGCTTCTCGTATAATTTCGAAAAGCCCGCCGCCATTGGAGTAAGCACACCCTGAATCAGAGTCGGCTCGCAACCCGCGGCGTGGTACCCGGGGAGCAGTCTGGCCTCCAGATTGGCCAGTCTGGACTCCAGATAGGAATAGGACGGTACGCACGCCGCTCTTATGGTTTCGACGAGGTGGCGCTCGTGCCCGGTGGCGTGACGCTCAACCCCGACGAGGTCGACATCTCGTTCGCGCTGGGTGACCGCCTCAAGCTTCCGATCCCGATCTGGGGTTCCGCCATGGACGGCGTTGTCGATGTCGAATTTGCCATCGCGATGGGCAAGCTCGGCGGAATCGCAGTCCTGAACCTTGACGGAGTCCACACTCGCTACCAAGACTCCGCTCCCATCATCAAGCGGATCGCCGAGGCGGACAAAGCGCACGTCAACGCCCTCCTCAAAGAGGTCTACCGCGAGCCGGTCAAGCCCAAGCTCATCTCGGAGCGCATCAATGCGATCAAGGCCGCGGGCGTCGCGTGCGCCGTCTCGACCATCCCCGCCCGTGCCGCCGAGCGCGCCGAGCTGGCTCAGAAAGCCGGCGCCGACGTCCTCGTCGTCCAGGGCACCGTGCTGACCGCGCGCCATTCGTCCAAGTCTTACCACCAGCTCTCCTTCGAGGAGCTGGTCAGGGCGTGCGACATTCCTGTTGTGGTCGGCAACTGTGTGCATTACGAGACCGCGCTGGAGTTGATGGAGACTGGAATTGCAGGCATCCTCGTCGGCGTCGGACCTGGCGCCGCGTGCACGACGCGAGGCGTTCTCGGCGTCGGCGTGCCGCAGGTGACGGCCACAGCGGATGTCGCCGCCGCGCGGGACGAGCACATGAGGAGAGGCGGCCGGCGCGTCGCGGTCATCACTGACGGCGGCATGCGCATCGGCGCGGATGTCTGCAAGGCGTTCGCGTCCGGAGCCGACGCGGTCATGATCGGAACGCCGCTCGCAGGCGCAGAGGAGTCGGCGTCCAAAGGCTTCAACTGGGGCATGGCGACGCCTGACCCCAACCTGCCGCGCGGCACGCGCATCCACGTCGGCACCAAGGCAACCCTCAAAGAGATCCTGCTCGGCCCGGCTCGCGTCGACGATGGTTCGCAAAACTTTGCGGGGGCTCTACGGTCTGCTCTTGGCGTATGTGGCGCCAACGACATCGCGGAGTTCCAGCACGTCGAGATGGTGATTGCGCCATCGATCACCTCAGAGGGCAAGAGCTTCCAGCAGGCCCAGCACGTCGGTATGGGGAAAGGCTGACCTGGCCAAGAGCGCAGTGGCCGCCCGGCCTCCCAAGGCCATTAAGGGCGGAGCGCGGGGGGGCGCGGCGGCTGGGCTCCGCCCGGACGTCGTACGGGGGGGTGTCCCCCCCGTAAAAGGTCAACAGACGGTCCTGGTCCTCGACTTTGGCTCGCAGTTCAGCCAGCTGATCGCGCGGCGCGTACGCGAGGCCAAGGTGTACTGCGAGCTCGTGCCCGGGACGACGCCGTGGGTGGAGCTGAAGGAGCGTCACCCGGCGGGCCTGATCCTCAGCGGTGGGCCCTCGAGCGTGTATGAACCCGGCGCGCCGCAGGTGGACCCGGAAGCTCTGCGCGCAGGCGTGCCGGTGCTCGGAATCTGCTACGGCATGCAGCTGATCGCCCATCACATGGGCGGCAAGGTCGATCCCGGCGAGGCTCGCGAATATGGGCCCGCTCTTCTTGCGGTGCGTGAGCCGAACGGCCTGTTCAAGGGCCTGAATTCCGAGTTGCCCGTCTGGATGAGTCACGGTGACCATGTCAGCGAGCTGCCTCCAGGGTTCCACTCCCTCGCCTCGAGCGGCAACTCGCCCGTGGCAGCGTTCACCAATGGCCACGGCATCTTCGGCATCCAGTTCCACCCGGAGGTCGTGCACACACCCAGCGGCAGAGAGGTGCTGCGCAACTTCCTTTACGGCGTGTGCAAGTGCGATGCGTCGTGGACGGCGGGCTCTTTCATCGCCGAGGCGACGGAGAGCATTCGGGCCCAGGTTGGAAGCGGTCGCGTGATCTGCGCACTTTCGGGCGGCGTCGACTCGGCAGTGGCCGCAACGCTTGTGCATCGCGCCATCGGCGACCAGCTGACGTGCGTGTTCGTCAACAACGGCCTTCTGCGCAAGGAGGAGCCGGAGCGAGTGCTCGCGGTCATGCACGGCAACCTGGACATGAACATCCGGTACGTCGATGCGACTGACAGGTTCCTCGACGCCCTGCGTGGTGTCATCGATCCCGAGCAGAAGAGACGCATCGTCGGGCGGGAGTTCATCACCGTGTTCGAAGCGGAGGCGCTGAGCCTCGGCCAAATCGACTTCCTCGCCCAGGGCACTCTCTATCCCGACGTCATCGAGTCGACCGCCGCAGACGTCTCCTCCAC
>DATCAV010000188.1:0-13834 GCA_036512415.1 Candidatus Dormiibacterota bacterium
AAGGACAACATTCCAGTGACCGGCATGCCCTGGACCGACGGCAGCGCCGTTTGGCGTAACCGCGTGCCCGATGAGGACGCGGTCCCGGTGGGGCGAGCGCGCGCGGCCGGCGCGGCGATTCTCGGCAAGACAAACCTTCCCGAGCTCGCGGCAGCGGTCGGAACGACCAACGCGATCTTTCCTGCCACCAACAATCCGTGGCGCGCGGGCACCACGCCCGGCGGCTCGAGCGGCGGCAGCGCGGTGGCGGTCGCGGCGGGAATGGCCACCGTTGCAATCGGCACCGACATGGGCGGCTCGATCCGCATACCCGCCTCATGCTGCGGCGTGGTCGGCCTGCGGCCGTCGCCGGACCGAATCCCGAGCGAGATCACAGACCCGGCAGGCCTGTCGGTCATCGGCCCGATCGGGCGCAGCGTCGCCGACGTCAGCCTCATCTACTCGGTGCTGTCGGCGGCACAACCGCCCGCGGCATCGCAGAAGAGGCTCATCTTCAGGATCGGCCTCGCAGACTCGAGCGCCATTGGCATGGACCCGGCGTGCAGCAAAGCCTGCCGGCGTGCCGGCGACGCCCTCGAGTCTGCAGGCCATCGAGTCGAACGGATCGAGTGGGAATCAGAGTCTGTGGCCGCGGGCTACGGAGTCGTGCGCAGGGCAAGCATGGCGTCCTTTCCCGCTGACCCGGAGCAGTTCGCGGCGGGGATCCGCAAGCTCGTCGAGCAGGGCCGCGCCCTCAGCGCGCGCGATTATTTCCAGGCTTTCGAGTCTGCCTACGCAGCCGCGTTCAAGGTGGTGGTCAAGCCTCTGCTTTCACGGTTCGACTTCCTGCTTACCCCGACGCTGGGCCTGGTTCCCATGCCAATCGAGGCGGTGCCGGCTTTCTTGAGCGAACCGTATGGGCGCTACATCCAGTTCGTGCTGCCCGTCAGCTTCGCTCACACTCCGGCGGTCTCGGTTCCCGCCGGACTTCAGGATGGGTTGCCAGTGGGCGTGCAGCTGGTCGGACGCTCCGGCGAGGAGTGGGCCCTGCTGGCGCTGGCGGAGCAGCTCGAGGCGATGCCAGGATTCGGCTTCCAGCGACCGCCTGGCCTGGAATGACATGTCATGGTGATCTCCTGGCCGCCGGCCTTGTCGAACTCCAGACGCTTTATCCAGCGGATGGCAGGGCCCGCGTAGCCGGCGAACGCCGGCGTGTGCAAGGAGAAGTCCTGCGTGAGGTCGAGGAACTTCATGACGCGCGCAGCTTTGAACGCTCGATCTTGCCCATGGCGTTTCGCGGGAGCGTTTCGACCACGACGATGCGCCGCGGGCACTTGTATGTCGCGAGACGCTCGCGCGCATACCCGATCAAGTCGGCCTCGACGAGTCCGCCGGACTTCTTCGGAACCACAAATGCCGTGACCTCCTCCCCCCATGCCTCGCTGGGGACGCCGGCGACCGCCACTTCCTCGACTGCGGGATGCGTCTCGAGCACGAGCTCGACTTCCCGCGGATACACGTTGAAGCCGCCTGTGATGATCAGCTCCTTGAGCCTGCCGCGGATCGCAAGGGTGCCGTCGTCGCCGATCTCACCGACGTCGCCGGTGCGGAAGAAACCATCGTCGGTGAACGCCTCCTCGGTAGCCTGCGGATTGCGCCAGTAGCTCTTGAAGACCTGGCCGCCCTTGAGCAGCACCTCATCGAGGTCGCCCAGCTTGAACTCAACGCCCGGAAATGGATTTCCAACCCTGCCCGCCTGTCGCGGGCCGTCGATCGGGTTCGTCACTACGATGCCCCCCTCGGTGATGCCATACCTCTCGACGGGAGGTTGTCCCAGGAGACGGTGGCACCGCTCGAAGAGCGCCGGTGGAAGCGGTGCCGACCCCGAGACGAAGACACGGACATGCGAGAGGTCCGCGGGGTTCTCGTCGAGCCAGTCGCACAGGCGCTGGTACATCGAAGGGACGCCGAAGAACATCGTTCCGCGGATCGCCTCGTCCCTGGTCAGCTCAGCCACGACTTCTGCCGGCGAGAACGGGACGAGCGTGGCGCTGGCGCCGCTCAGAAGCGTGCCGTGCAGGCCCATCCCGAGGCCGTGGAGGTGAAAGAGCGGCAGCGCATGTACGAGGACGTCGCGAGGCGTCCAGCGCCACACCTCGATGGCGCCGCGCGCCTGCGCGAGCAAGCCGCCGTGGTCGAGGACTGCGCCCTTGGGCCGGCCGGTCGTGCCGGACGTGTAGAGGATCGCGGCCGGGCTGTCGGGCGTGAGGGCGGGCATCGGCGGCGGCGTGCCGCGCGACAGCCTTTCGAGCTCGATGACGCGCCGGCCGAGGCTCTCGACCGTGGCGGCGCGCGGCGCGTCGGCGATCACCAGAGTCGGATCCGAGTCGGTGAGGATGTGCTTGGCCTCGGCCGCGTGGTAGTCGGGGTTCATCGGCACAACACAGCCGCCCGCACGCAGCACGCCGAGGTACGCGATCACCCAGTCCAGTGAGCTGGCCGCGTAAAGCGCGACCCTGTCGCCTGGGGCGACTCCCGCCCCTGCCAGGCCGCCCGCCACCTGACCGGCTTCGACACGAAGCTGGTCGCGGGTGAGTTGGCGCTCGCCAGACCTAAGGACGACCTCAGCACTGGGAGCCAGGAGCGCCTCGGCCAGGGTGCCTGAGCGAAGTCGTCGCCGCAGCGCTTCGATATCAGACCCCACCCACTCGCGCGCCACGCTCAAACAATGCCACACGCGCTGCGGCCTTTCTCTAGTCGAACAGCGTGCTCGCGTCCCTGCGTATGGTGTTGGCGACATGGCCTACTACCGCCGGCCCGGCTGGTTCACCAAGAACGTATTCAACCGGGCCGTTGCCGCCCTGACCCGGGCCGGGGTCAGCGTCTGGGGTTCGCGAGTGCTGCGCGTCAAGGGTCGCTCGTCGGGCGAGTGGCGAAGCGCGCCGGTGAACCTCCTCACCTACGAGGGCAAGCAGTACCTGGTGGCGCCGCGAGGCCAGACGCAGTGGGTGCGCAACATTCGGGTCTCGGGCACTGGCGAGCTGCTCCTCGGGAGCAAGGCGCAACCCTTCCGAGCCGTTGAGATTGGCGACAGCGAGAAGATCCCGATCCTGAGGGCTTACCTCAAGCGCTGGAAGGCCGAGGTCGGCGTGTTCTTCAGCGGCGTTTCGGCCGACTCGCCCGAGCCGGAGCTGCGGCGGATCGCGCGCGACCACCCAGTTTTTCGGGTGGAGACGGCAATGCCGGGGCAGGGGTAGCAGGGCGCTCTCTCGCGCTTGCTTGGACCGGCCGAAGGGCGGCCTCGGAGCTTCGTTGCGGTTCGGCGCTCTCCTCATAGGGCAGCGCTCTCGGCCTCATCAAGCGCCACCGCTCGATCCACGAACCCTGGATCTCAGGCTGCGCGGGCTCGAGCGCCAGCGTCCTCACCGCCTTCTCCACCCTGGCTGTGAACTGTCGCGAGCCCTCGTCAGGAGTGGGCGACATCGGCTTGCCGATGCGAACGCGGGCCGGGCCGGGAAGCGGCAGCGACTGACCCTTGGGCATGATCTGGTACGACCCGCGGATGTGCATCGGCACGACGGGAGTCCCGGTCTCGTTTGCCAGATGGCCGACACCAGGCTTGAACTCGTGGATGCGGCCGTCCGGGGAGCGACTCCCCTCCGGAAAGAGGACCAGGTTCCAGCCTGACTTCAGGAGCTGGCTCGAGCTGTGCAGCTGGGCCTGCGCGCCTCCGGTGCGTGAAAACGGGAAAGTGTTGAGAAACAGGCTGACGATGTTGCCGAGCAGCGGTCGCTTGAACCAGTAGTCGGCGGCCGCGGCCACCACCGTTCGATCACGAGCGTGGTCCCCAAGGGCGTGGAGGATCAGCGAGGTATCGGCATGGCTCGAGTGGTTGGCGGCGAAGATCACGGGGCGCTCGAGCTCGCGGACCCACTCGCGGCCCTCGACCTTGGGGTGCGCCATCGCCTCGGTGAATGGCAGCAGAAGACCGCGCTGGATGAGGAAGCGGATGGTCCGGACCGGTTCCTGGCGTGCCCAGCCGAGGTCGCTTGCGGGCGCCGGCACAACGGTTCCTTCCTCCGGCCAAGTGCGTGGGCGAGGCGTGTCCCAGTGCCAACCTCTTCGGACGCGGCGCACGTCCCGAACGGCCCCCCCGACGGCATCAGCGAGCCGGGTGACGCCTGCGCCGGAGTACCAGGTCATGAATTAGAGCTCGCCTCGCATGGGCGGACGGGTTTACCCCGGCCGCGACTTTGTCTCGTCAATCCGCCTCCCAAATGCTGCCTGCCGTAATCATTCAATTGATCCCAACCTGCTCGGAAAGAGAGCAGGCGCGCGCGAAGCGCCCGCCGCTGAGAGGGAACCGCCTGGGTTCCCTCTTAGTCTTCATTCGACTTCCGCCAGGAGGATCGGCGGCATTCGCATGTGCGTCACGCTTGGGTACCGGCCCACGGTCTGCTCCGCCATCTCAAAAGCGTCCTCGAGCGTGGTTGCGCATTTGAAGCCCAGCCGGTGAACGACGTCGCGATCGCCCCCGACGATGATGATGTCGCCCGCGTGGTCCATCGCGTGAGCGGCCCAGTACCACGCGTAGAACGGGTGGGCTCCGTGGTACGCGTGGGACTTGCGGTACAGCTGCCGGAACCAGGGGTCCTCGGCGAACCGCTGCTCGTACTTGGTCTCGATCTCCTGCGGGTTCGTGGTGTCGGCAAGCACCTCGTCGTAGAAATCGATGTAGCTGGGATGCTGGACCGCATCGAACTCATACCGGCATGGATGGGTGAGGATCACCACGCCGCCCTTTCTCAAAACCGGTTTGTTCTTGTAGAAGTTGAAGAGGTAACCCAGGCCCATGCACACGACCAGCACCGGGTTCATCGGGGCGTTGACGTTGTAAGGACCCAGGTACGGCACGCCGATGGTGACGATGTCGGTCTGGCCCTCGACGCGGACGCTGATCTGATTTCGCACAGCCTCCAGCGTCTTCTCATGCACCGCGTCGACCTGACCCGCATGCACGCCGGTCAGCCCGTACGGCGCGCGCATCGCGTGAAAGACGCTGCGCTTGAATGCCGGCGGCGCGAGGTCGGTGAACTGCTTCATGCCCAGGAACATGGCCTGGTCCTGCGCGGTCCAATCGGTCTCACGCTTCTGCATGAAGTTGGCGATCGAAGGAAACGCGTGGTTGTTGACAGTGGTCTCGATGTGGAACACACGCACCGTGTCTTCGATCAGCTGGCCCTGCCTGATACAGGAGTGATGGAGGGCGGAGTCCGGAGGATTCATGTACGACAGCGAGCCCATCAGCGTCTTGACGTTGTGGTGCTCGCGGATCCCGCGGTAGGTCGCCAGTCCGGTCGACATCGACTTGTGCCCCCCGTCCATCGGCACCAGCGTGAGGTTCACGTAGATGACGAGGTCCGACTCGGCCGCACGTTTGTGCAGGGTGACGTCCTCTCCCGCCGACGTCTTGCCGATATAGACGTTGGCCTCGGGATCTTCGCCGTCGTGCTGGTAAAGGCGATCCGGCCAGAAGGTGCTGAAGATGCGGTCGCCCACGATGTGGCGGATCTCGTCGGCGGTCATGCGCCGGTGCAGGCCCAGCGCCGCGATCAAGTGGATGTCTTCGACTCCCGCCTCTGCCGCCATGTCGATAACCTCTTCCATCACCAACTGGCGTACATCGGGGGCGGCCATCGGCGGCAGCGGCAAAGAGAGGTCGTCGAAGGCGATGGTCAATTTCATGCCGCGCCGCAGGAGCGACTTGAGCGGATCGTCGTCCAGCGGCTTGGCCAGCGCGCGCTTGATGGCGCGCTCGGCGTGGGCTATCGGCTCCAGCGGGTCGGGCGGATAGACGATGCGGGCGCCGAGAGGCAGCTTCTCCAACCGCACGCCTTCGCCGAAATGAAATAGCACAGGCGGGGTGTTGCGATCGACCTCGATGACGGCACCCGGGCGACCCACTACCGCAATCCTCGCAGATCGAATGCGACCTTCACGGCGCCGAGCCTGCCGGCGCTCATGGCATAAGCGATGGCATCGCGATATTCGCCGAGCCCGAACAGCGGCCCGGTCAGCTTCTCGAGCTTGAGCTCAGGCGCCGCTTCCAGGGCCAGGTCGAACGTGCGCCTTCCCTTGTGGCTTGGTTCGGAGCCATACGCGTACGCTCCCATCACCGTCAGCTCACGCTGCCAGATCGGCGCCCAATCTACCTTCTCCTCACCGGGCATGCCCACAGCCACGACCTTGCCACCACCACGCGTGAAACGCACGGCGTCGTTCAGGCTTTCGGCGCTGCCGACGCAATCGAAGGTCAGGTCTGCCCCGCCCAGCAGCAGCGGCCTGTCCATTCCGTCGAGGCGCCTCGCCGCGGTCCCGAAGCGCACGCGCTGAAACACGTCAGCGGGGGCGATGACCTGGTCGGCGCCGAGCTTGCGGGCGAGGTCGCGCTGCGTCGGGTGCTTGGCAACCGCGACGAGGCGCTTGGGTGGGGTGAAGAGCTTCACTGCGGCGATGGTCAGCAAACCGATGGTGCCGGCGCCTTGCACGACGACGTAATCGTCCTTGCCTGCGCCTCCGCGCAACGCTGCATGGATGCAGCAGGCGAACGGCTCGATCAGCACGGCCGCCTCGTCGCTTAGTGCGTCGCCGACTGGGTGCAGCTGGCTGGGGTGAGCGACGAGCATCTCGCCCCATCCCCCACCTGTGTCAGCGCAGTACCCGGTCTGCAGCCCGACCTCGATCGGCCCCTCCGTGACGTTGTAGCAAAGGCCGGGACGGCCCTCCGCGCAGCGAGGGCACGGAGGCTCGATGCCCCGCACTTTGCAGCCCAAAGCAGGTTCGATGACGACGCGGCTGCCGTCGTCCAGCGTGCCCACGACCTCGTGCCCGGGAACAAATGGATAGCTGGTGAGGGGGTCGAGGTACAACGATGCGTGGCCGCCAATCGCCGCGAGGTCGGAGCCGCAGATGCCGCTGAGGGTCGGCAGCACGCGCACCCAATCGCGCGCGGGCAGCTCAGGTTCAGGAACGTCACCCAGCTTGAGCATGGAAAGGGCGCTCGTCGCGACGTCCGGACGTCCGCCTGATGCCTTGACGATGGCGAAAGCCGGTATCGAGCGGACGTATTGAAGGGCTAACACCTCAGCGCCTCACCGCCTCCCGATACTCCGGAGAGCGCGGGTCCGGCATCGGAAGGCGCCAGTTTCCGGGCGCCATTCGCCAGCGCTCGATGCGCCATCCACGCTGTCCCGCGACCTGGGAGAGACGAGCATCTGGATTCACCGCCACCGGCGTGCCCACGAGCTCGAGCATTCCCAGATCCGACAGGGAGTCCGCATACGCAAAGCTCTCAGACAGCACGATGCCGTTCCGTGCCGCGTACTCCTCGAGAAGCGTGCCGCGCGCCTCACCTGCAGGAGGCGGCGACTGGAGGTCGCCGGTCAGGCGGCCGTCAGCGTCCGTGAGCAGATGCGCACAGTCGAGCTCGACCTCGAGGAGCTCGGCCAGCGGCTGAACCACCACATCGAGCGCGCCAGTGAGCAGCAGCACGCGATGCCCCGCCCGCTTGTGCTCGCGAATTCGCCGCATGCCTTCCGGATAGATCCGACGCAACGTCACGGCGTCGAGGGCCTCTCGTCCCAAGCCTTTCATCACCTCGTAGTCGAGGCCCTTGTATTCGCGGTAAAAGGTGCGTTGAAAGTCGGCGCGAGAGCGCCTTTCCAGGTAAAGCCAGCGGGGCGCTTCACGAAGCATCTGGGCCATGAACGACGGCCAGTCTTCCAGCGGCTGCGCGCGCAGGCGCATCCAAAGGAAATATTCGACGATGTTGGTTTCGACCAGCGTGCCGTCGACGTCGAATACCGCCAGAACATCGCTGCGACCCGTGCGCCGCTCGATCGCTGAACGCACCGAGCTGCTCTCGGGCTTGACTGCGGTGCTGCCGGTGGGTTGCTTGCCTTTCCGCACCACGGTCTCCGCACGCGACATGCGAACGACGGTGGGGAGATGCACGTCCTGGAAGTAGTGGTCCCAGTCATACAGCGCGGGGTCGAAGGGAAATTGTTTGCGTTCTTCCGACGGAACCTTGTCCCATATCTCCGTAACGTGGCGGGTGTCGAAGATGCAGTCGACCTCGGTATAGACGCCGTAGAGCTGGATGAGGTTGACGGCACGTTCCAGGCGCTCGCGCTCCCCGTTGAGGTCATCGGAAACCTTTGCCACATCGGCCCCGAGCGGCAGCCGCTCCACGACCCATTGCGCCGCTTCAACGAAGCGCAGGGCCGTGCTGGCCTGTGCCGACAGCTGGCCACGAGTCGGATAGGTCCAGGTCGGGGTGCCTATGGCCTGCCCGTATTTATCGCGCAGCGGATTTTTGGTGAAGTACCGCCTGGACGCGTCCTCGACCTCGCGGAACCGCAGCGGATTCCGAGTGCCAGATGCGGCATGGTAGACCCGAGGCTTGTCATCAGGTGGAGGATTCGCGGCCACCGCCAGGACGGTGTTGACGACGTAATCAGCCGGGATGATGTCGAGCAGGGCATCCGGCAATCCCGAGAAGTCCTGGAGAATTCCACGCCCGAACGCGAGGATCAGGGGTTCAGCCATGCGGAAGCCCTCGAGCCAGCCGGGGAACGGTTCAGCGAGCGCGCTCTCGATGATCGATGGCCGCACGATCGAGAGCGGGATGTCGCCGTGAAGCTCGACTACGGCGTGCTCGGCCATCGCTTTCGTGAATGAGTAGATGTCCGCGAAACCCATCGCGTTGGCGTGCACGCGGCCGCGTTCGATGAGCTTGTCCTTCACCCACCGGTCGCGCAACCGCTCGGTGGCACGCGCCACCGCAGGGGTACCGGCAGGGCCCATCTTCGCGCCGGCTTCGCGCCGCAACCGTTTCAGGATCTCCGGACGCCGTGACTCCTCCTCAACGACCGGGCGAAGATTCGCGAGCACCGCCGCCTCGTGACGCCAGTTGAGGCCTGGATCGTGAGGGGCCTGTTCTCGGACGAGTCCCCGCAGCATCCCACCCACGTACGCGGTCGAGACGTGGACGAGGTGCGGCCGGTTGCCGGCGGCTTTGAGCGCCTCGACCATGCGGGCCGCGCCGAGCAGGTTGGTCTGCGCGGAAAGGTCGGCCGGGTTGTCGAACTCGACCGCAGCGGCCGAATGGATGACGATCTCGCACGACCGCAGCTGCTCGCGACCGGCGTCGGTGAGGCCCAGCCCGTCGCGGCCGAGGTCGAGCTCGAGGACCGCAAGCTTCTCCTTGACGAGCTTCGAGAAGGCGTCTTCGCCCAGCTCCTCTCGCAAGCGCTTGAAGGCTGGGCTGGCCAGCACCTCGCGCTCCAGCCGTTCGGCGGCCGGCCGGCGGGTGCTGGAACGAATCGCCAGATTGATCCGGCCGACCTCGGGGATCGAGCGCAGGCACTTCTCGACGATCGACTTGCCCAGGAAGCCGGTCGTGCCGGTCACCAGGATGGTCTTACCCCTGAAGGCCTCAGCTATCAACCGACTGATATTAGTTGGCGGGACGAGGAGGCTTAGGAAGGTCGGCCGAAAGCCAGCACTGAGTCGGATACAACCATTTGTGCCCTTTTGGTTCTATTCATCGCCCGGGACACGGCCATTCGTGCCCTTTTGGCTGTACGCATTGGCGCTCGAAGGCCTACTGCTGCGTACGGGGGTCGCGCGCGAGCCAAACTACCTGCGAGCCGTTGGCATCCTTCCAGCTGAGGTCGGTGGTGACCGACGCCCAGAACCAGTAGTACTGGCCGGGATGGCCGTGAAAAACCGCCTTTCTCGCGGGCACCTTGCCCGTCCATTTCTTGAAAACCCCGTCAGGTCCCACCGCGTAAACGACGAACGTGTCGCCGCCGCCGGGGCTGGACCACGACACGTCGATCGCCGTAGGGTCACGCGGGCTCACAACCGCATTGAGCGTGACCCTGGGCATGGGGACGTTCGCGTAACGAGGAGACCCTGTGAGCCACAGGTCGCCGACGTCCTTCGAGTACGGGTCGGGATACGACCCGCCCCAGCCATAAGGATCGACGGGCCCGCCGCCACCGATGTGGTACACGCCGAAGTGGAGGTGCGGTCCGGTTGCGGTGCCCGTGCTGCCGGACAGCCCGATGACCTGGCCTCGGCGCACCTGCTGTCCGACCGAAACGTCCAGGCGGGACAGGTGGCCGTAGTAGGTCAACAATCCGTTGCCGTGGTTGATCTCAATGGTCAAACCGCTGAGGCACGTGTGGCAGGAGGGCACCGCCCAGCCGGAGAGCATCACCACGCCGGCGGCCGCCGCCGCCACCGGCTCGTAATACAGGCCGTAGTCGTACCCGTCATGCCCGTCGTAGTAGATGTAGTCCTGGCCGCCGGGGGTCTGCGCGTAGCCGGCGTCAAAGGTTGGATCGGGCCCGCCCACCCGTGACGATGCGATGGTTCCGTCGTACCTGCATGTCTGGCCGTTGGTCGCGTAGTCCGGCGAGCAATGATCGAAGATCGAAGTGATGTACTGCGGGCCCATGAAAGGGAGCGTCAGGAACGCGCCTGACGATGGGGCCATCCCTGTGTTGCCCTTGCCGTCCTCGATCGGGCCATAGGTCATCTGGCTCGGATAGCTCCAGCGCACGTAGCGGCCGGCTTTGTGTCCTGGAGGCAAGGCGTCGGCTGCCAGCACGGGGACGGCGTGCAGCAGCAGCGTCAGGAGGGTGAGGGTTGAGACCAGGATGCGCATAGCCCTTGAAGGAGAGACCCCAGTCTATTCGGCCACGCTCGCGGCGTCCCGGCAATCTTGTTAACTTTCGCAAATAGGACATGCATCCAGAGTCCGCCCGCATGTCCTGCTCTAGGGGGAATTGATGGAGATACTGAGCCAGGGGCGCGCCGCGGTTTACGAGGAGCCCATCGGCCCCGCCGGCGTGCGCATCCGCGAGCGGCCTCGAACCGAACCGAAGCCTGGCTTCGTGGCGGTCGCCATCGCCACTGCCTCGATCAACCACCTGGACCTCTGGCTGGCGCACGGCGCGCAGCGCGTCACGCCCCCACGAGTCATCGCCGCGGACGGCGCCGGGGTCATCCATGCATCGGGAGACCCGTCTTGGAAGGCGGGTGACGAGGTGGTCATCTTCCCCACCCTCTGCTGCTGGGAGTGCGAATGGTGCAAAGCCGGCGAGAACGTCAAGTGCGCCAGCTTCGGTGTGCTCGGCGAGCACTCCGACGGAACCGCCTGCGAGCTCATCCACATCGACGCACGCAACGTTTTTCGCAAGCCCCCGGGACTCACGTGGGAGGAGGCTGCCGCCTTTCCGCTGACGTTCCTTACAGCTTGGCGAATGCTCACGACACGGGCGCGCCTGCGCCCCGGCGAGACGGTGCTGGTCGTCGGCGCGGGCGCCGGCGTGGCGGTCGCAGCCATCAGCATCGCCAAGCACCTCGGCGCGCGCGTCCTCGCAACCAGCCGTTCGGAAGCCAAGCGCAAGCTGGCGCTGGAGCTGGGCGCCGAGGCGGCGTTCGATTCGAGCGCCTTCAGCAAGGGCGTCCGCGGCGTGACCAAAGATGGCGTCGACGTGGTGTTCGAGCACGTCGGACCGGCCACCCTGGACGAATCGATGCGCTCCCTCGCGATGGGTGGACGGATCGTGACCTGCGGCTCCACGTCGGGAGTCAAAGCCGAGATCACGATGCCACGCCTCTTCTTCCGCCAGGCGGACCTGCTCGGGTCGACGATGGGCAACGCCTCCGAGTTCCAGGCGGTCCTCAACGCGATCGATGAGGGCCTCCGGCCGGTCGTCGACACCGTTTACACGCTGGATCAGGTGCAGGATGCTCTGACACGCCTTGACGCTTCAGAGCAGTTCGGCAAGGTCGTGCTGTCGGTTGCGATGTAAAGGAGGAGACGGGAGGCGATGAAGGGGTTCAAGACTTTTCTTCTGCGCGGAAATGTCGTCGACCTGGCCGTGGCGGTGGTCATCGGTGCCGCCTTCACCGCCGTCGTGTCGGCTTTCGCCGCCGGATTCATCACACCGCTGATCGCCCTCATCTTCGGCAAGCACGACGCCTTCGGCGGGTTTTTGTTCGATGTCAACGGCGTCGTGTTCTCGTTCGGTCCTTTCATCAACGCGGTGGTCACCTTCCTGATGATTGCCGCGATCGTCTATTTCTTGATCGTGCTGCCCGTCAACACGCTGATCGAACGCTCGCGTAAGGCCGAGCCTCCCGACCCGACGATCAGGAAATGTCCCGAGTGCCTCAGCGACATCCCGACCGCGGCCCGGCGCTGCCGCTACTGCGGCCAGCCGGTGACGACCTAGGCCTGACCGTCCAGGCCGGCCAGCTGCTGGACGTGCTCCTCGAGGTGGCTAACGACCAGGTTTTGAACTAGCTCGCCGACCCGCGCCTTCCGGTTTCCCTCGCGATTGTGGAAGTCGACGGTGCGGTCGAGGTCTTCGGGGCTCATCGCCGCCAGCAATACCAGGACGCGCCCGATCTTCTGGTCGATCGCTTTCCTCAGCTCAATCTCGGAAAGGCCTTCCCCTTGGTCGATGCCCTGACGCCGGAGGGCAGCGCCCTTCTCGTCGCGGCCCATCGTTGACGACCCATCGATCGCGCGCTGGATCTGGCCCGTCCAGTAATCCAGCATCTCGCTCATGTGGCCGAGGACATTGCCACGATGCCAGGCTTCGCCGGTGGCCGGATCGATCGGGCCGGCGCCACGATCTCCCGCGACCGGTTGGCGGGCCAGGTCGGCCCGGGCGGCGGCAACGCGCTCACGCATCGTCTGCAGGTCGTGACTGTCGTCGATCTCACTCATTTAGGGACGACCCATAGCTTGGCAGCTGTGTCATGGCTGAGGGTCACCGAGCGCTTACCGGCCCGCACCCGGATCGTGCGGGCGACACCGTCGACCTCGATCACAGCGATGTCTCGGCCGGGCGTGAGCCCGCGCTCGTGCAGGTAGGTGAGAAGGGTCGGCGCCTCGCGCTCCGCGACCTCCGACACTCGCGACACCGAAGCGCGTGTACCGGACTCGAGAGTCGCGAGCCTGACCTCTCTCGGGAGGGCCTTGGAGTAGCCAGGGATCGGGTTGCCGTGCGGGCAGGTGGTCGGCCGGCCCAATACCTCGTAAAGGCGCCGCTCAACGACCTCTGAAACCGCATGTTCCAGGCGCGCCGCCTCCTCGTCCGCGGTGACCCAATCCAGGCCGAGCCCGTCGGTGAGCCAGCGCTCCATGATCCGGTGCCGCCTCACGATCGCCTCGGCGGCCCGCCGGCCGACCGCCGTCAGCTCGATCTCCTTCCGCTTGTTCATCCGGACCATGCCGTACCCGGCCATCCTCCGCACCGCCACGGTGACCGTTGGACGGCTCACTCCAAGCCAATCGGCGAGGCGCGCGCTGCGCAACGGCTCCCCCTCCGACCACATGTAATAAATGGCCTCGAGGTAGTGAGCGACCACCTCCGAGGGGGGTCGGGATCCGGCGTTAGACTTATCTAATTGCGCCTTTTGCACGTACTAATACTGTGAACCAAACATGAGCCAAGCGACGGCTGTTCTACTTGGAGCCATCGCCGGCGCCACCATTTTCCTCGGCCTGCCGGTGGCGCGGCTGCGCGGCCTTCCGAAGTCCGTCCAGGGCTTTCTCAACGCATTCGCGACAGGAATCCTGGTGTTCCTGCTCTGGGACATCCTCAGCCACGCGGGTCAGAAGGTAGAACTGGCGCTTGCCGGCGCCCACTTAGGTGACGGCGGGCCCTTCGCGATCATCGCGGTCATCTTTGCAGTCGGCATCGCGGCCGGCCTTCTGGGCCTTGTTTACTTCAACCGGGCGATTTTCGGCCGCCTCAAGCACGATGCG
>DATCAV010000189.1:0-3837 GCA_036512415.1 Candidatus Dormiibacterota bacterium
TGCCCAGAAGCACGGTCCTCATACTTGCCCGAACGGCGCCTGGGCCGATTAGTTATGGACCTGGCTCGATTGCGTCGTAGAGACGGCGGCTGTAGATCATCGGTCTGACGCTTTCGCGGTGGTCGCCCTCGGTGACCAACCCGATCAGGATCCAGTGATCGCCTGCCTCGATCGTGTCCCTCAGCGTGCAAACGGCATAGGCGGAAGTGTCGTTCTCGAAGATCGGGCCGCCGATTGGGCTCGTAGGACGCCGCCAGGCGATGGCATCGAACTTGCTCGTCAGTTTGGTCGCCATCCGGCGGGCCAGCTCCTCGCGGCCGGCGGCGAGGATGTTCGCGGTGAAGCCGCCGGTGTGCTGAACCGCGGGCAGCGTGTTCGAGGTCTTGTCGATGCAGGCCAGCGCGAGGGGCGGCTGGAGGGATGCGGCGCAGAAGGCGCTCACAGTCAAGCCTCGTGGGAGGCCGTCCTCCCCGAAGGCGGTCAGAACCACAACCCCGCTCGGAAAGCTCGCCATGACATCCCGAAACCGCTGCGGCTCGATCATCGAACCGACGATACACAGAGCGGCGTTAACGAACACTTGTTTGTGTGACGGGAACGGCTCAAAATTGGAAGGTGGGCAGTTCGATCGATCTCTTCGCGCCCGCCACCCGGGACTGGTTTCAGGGCGCCTTTGCCGGCCCGACCCCGGTCCAGGAGCGTGGCTGGCAGGAGGTGGCTGCCCGCCGCCACGTCCTCATGGCCGCTCCCACCGGCAGCGGCAAGACTCTCGCCGCCTTCCTGTGGTGCATCGACCGCCTGACCACCGAGGCGCCGCCGCCGGAGGCTGAGCGGTGTCGCGTCCTTTATGTGTCGCCGATGAAGGCACTGGCCCACGACGTCGACCGAAACCTGCGCTCCCCTCTCATCGGCATCAGCCACCACATGCGGTCTCTGGGCCTGGTGGCACCCGACATCACGGTTGGCATCCGCACGGGCGACACGCCTACCGACGCGCGCCGCTCGATGGAGCGCCATCCGCCTGACATCCTCATCACCACACCCGAGTCGCTCTACCTGCTGCTGACCAGCAACGCGCGGCGAATCCTTGCTTCCGTGCGGTGGCTGATAGTCGACGAGATCCACTCGGTCGCCGCCACCAAGCGTGGGTCCCACCTGGCGCTGAGCCTCGAGCGCCTGTGCGCGCTGACCAAGGTCGAGCCGCAGCGCATCGGCCTTTCGGCGACCCAGCGGCCGCTCGAAGAGGTGGCACGCTTCCTGGGCGGGACGAACCGCGAGGTCGCGATCGTCGATGCGGGGCGGCTCAAGACGATGGAGGTCACCGTCGAGGTGCCGGTCGACGACATGGCGCGACTCTCGGTCGCGGATGACAACGGCAGGCCTGCCGGAAGCATCTGGCCCGCGATCTATCCGCGGCTGCTTGCTCTCATCCGCGAGCACCGATCGACCATCGTGTTTGTCAACTCGCGTCGCCTTGCCGAACGGCTCGCGGCCCGCATCAATGAGCTTGCGGGCGAAGAGCTCGTGCTGGCCCACCATGGTTCCATCGCGCGAGAGCAGCGCATGTTGATCGAGGACCAGCTCAAGGCAGGGGTCGTTCGCGGCCTGATCGCGACGTCGACTCTCGAGCTTGGCATCGACATGGGCGCCGTCGACCTCGTGCTGCAGGTTGAGGCGCCGCCCAGCGTGGCCGCGGGCATCCAGCGCGTCGGGCGAGCTGGACACTCTGTCGGAGAAGTTTCTCGTGGCGTCGTCATTCCCAACTTTCGCGGCGGGCTTCTCGAAACCGCTGCGGTGGTCGAAGGCATGCTCGAGGGGCGCATCGAATCGACGACTGTGCCGCGCAAACCGCTGGATGTGCTCGCCCAGCAGATCGTGGCGATGTGCTCGATGGACGAGTGGCGCGTCGACGAGCTGGCGGCGGTGGTGCGGCGTGCCTATCCGTACAGCGAGCTGGGCCCGCTCGCGCTCGAGTCGGTGCTCGACATGCTCAGCGGCCGCTATCCGTCTGACGACTTTGCCGAGCTGCGCCCGCGCATCGTGTGGGATCGCGTCGCGGGCACCCTTCGGGGTCGCGCCGGCGCCCAGCGGCTGGCGGTGACGAACCCAGGGACGATCCCCGACCGCGGGCTTTACACGGTGAACCTTGTCGACAACGGGCGCCGAGTGGGTGAGCTCGACGAGGAGATGGTGTACGAAAGCCGCGTCGGCGAGACATTCATCCTGGGCGCCTCCACATGGCGCATCGCCGAGATCAGCCAGTCGCAGGTGCTGGTAACGCCGGCGCCCGGCGAGCCGGGGAAGATCGCTTTCTGGCATGCCGACGCGCCAAGCCGGCCGGTCGAGCTGGGCCTCGCGCTGGGCAAGATGGTTCGCGAGCTGCGGGCGCTCGCGCCTGACAAGGCGGCGGAGCGCTTGCGAATTCGCGCCGGCTTCGACGACCGCGCCATCAAGAACCTCCTCGCCTACCTCGACGACCAGGCCGCGGCCACCGGCGCCGTGCCTGATGACCGAACCGTCGTCGTCGAGCGGTTCCGCGACGAGGTGGGGGACTGGAGGGTTTGCGTGCACACGCCGCTTGGAGGTCGCGTGCATGCGCCACTGGCTCTCGCTCTCGAGTCGCGATTGCAGGAGAAGCTCGGTATCGACGCGCGTGCGATGTGGACCGATGACGGAATCGCGCTGCACCTGCCCGACGTCGAAACGCCGCCTTCGCTGGACGAGCTGATGCTCGACCCTGAGGAGGTCGAGGCGCTGGTGCACGCGCAGCTGCCCGGCTCGGCATTGTTCGCGGGGCGCTTTCGAGAGAACGCCGCGCGCTCGCTCCTTCTGCCGCGCCGCCGCCCCGGACAGAGGACCCCCCTCTGGCAGCAGCGCATGCGAAGCGCGAGCCTCCTCAAGGTGGCCGGCCAGTACCCGGATTTCCCGATCCTTGCCGAGACCTGGCGCGAGTGCATGGCCGACCACTTCGACATGGCCGCCCTGATGACGCTGCTGCGAGGGATCCGCTCGCGCGAGGTCCGCGTCGTGGCCGTCGACACCGAGCGGGCGTCGCCGTTCGCGTCCTCGCTCCTGTTCTCTTACGTCGCCGAGTTCATGTACGCCGGCGACTCGCCGCTCGCCGAACGGCGTGCTCAGGCCCTCACTCTCGATCGGGAGCTGCTGGCCGAGCTGTTGGGCAGCGAGGACCTGCGCGAGCTCCTGGATCCTGATGCGATTGCCACGGTCGAGTTAGAGCTCCAGGGCTTGCTGCCGGAGCGCTTCCCACGCGACGCTGACGAAGCGCACGACCTTTTGGTGCGCCTCGGCGACCTCAACGACGCCGAGGCGTCTGCACGCGGCATTGCGCAGGAATGGCTGCGCACCCTGGAGCGCGAGCGGCGGGCCGTCGTCGTGCGTGCTGCAGGCGAGTCGCGCTGGATCGCGGCCGAGGACGCCGGCCGGTACCGCGGAGCGCTGGGGACCAGCCTGCCGGTGGGTTTGCCGGAGGCGTTTCTGGCCCCAGGGCCGCGACCGCTCGAATCGCTGGCGAGGCGATGGGCGCGCACTCACGTCCCGTTTGTCACCGCAGACCTGGCGACTCGATGGGGCCTGCCGGTGGCCGCGGTCGAGGAAGCGCTCACGCAGCTGGCGGCGCGTGGCGAAATTGTCGCGGGTGAGTTTCGTCGAGCAGCTGAAGGCCGCGAGTACTGTCACCCCGAGGTCCTGCGGATGCTGCGGCGTCGCTCGCTGGCAGCGCTGCGGCGCGAGATCGAGTCCGTGGCGCCAGTGGTGCTGGCTCGATTCCTGCCGTCGTGGCATGGAGTCGGCGCCAAGGCCTCAGGACGGGGGGGTGCG
>DATCAV010000190.1:0-4353 GCA_036512415.1 Candidatus Dormiibacterota bacterium
CTTCAAACCACCGGCCAACGCGCGACCGAATACAAGCACCCCTTCTTGATCAGGCGCGACGGCAAGCGCGCGGTGATGATCCTCGTGACGACCGACAAGGGCCTGTGCGGCGCGATCAACGTGAACAACATCCGGGCCGCGACGCGCTACATGAACGAGCACCACACTGAGGGGCAGCGCTACGTCACGATCGGACGCAAGGGCCGCGACTTCCTCCTTCGCTACCGGCGCGAGGTGATCGCCGAGGTGAGTGGCGTCTCGGACCGTCCCACGGTTGCCGAGATCATGCCCGCGATCACTGTCGCGCTGGAGGAATACACCAAGGGCAGGACCGACGCGGTGCTCCTCTGTTACTCGAAATGGATCTCGACGATGAAGCAGGAGCCGGTCGTCTCCGTTCTGATCCCTGCCGAGATTCCCGGACGAGGCGATGAGAGCAAGGGCCCGCGGGCTGACTACATCTATGAGCCAGACCCGGAATCGGTGCTCGACGGCTTGCTGCCTCGTTACGTGGAGACGCAGGTCTTCCAGGCTGTGCTGGAGAACAAGGCGAGCGAATACTCGGCAAAGATGATTGCAATGCAGAACGCGACCAACGCCGCCGGCGACCTCATCGACGCGCTCACCCTGTACGCGAACAAGGTGCGCCAGGCAGGCATCACCACCGAGCTGATGGAAATTGTTAGCGGTGCCGAAGCAATGCGGGCTTCGAGCTGAGGGGAGAGAAACATATGGCCAAGACCAAGCATTCATCCGCGGAACATGCCAGCTCAAGCCCCTCTCCCCGACCCTCCCCCCGGAGGGGTGAGGGAAAAGGGAAGGACGGGCACGTCAGTCAGGTCATCGGCGCCGTCGTCGACGTCCAGTTTCCGCCTGGAGAGCAGCCTGAGCTATTCGAAGCGCTGGAGGTGACCACCGGAGACGGCCGTGTCGTCGTGCTCGAGGTCGAAGGAGCGATCGGCGACAACGTCGTGCGCACCATCGCCATGGATGCGACCGACGGTTTCCGCCGCGGCGACCCGGCGAGGGCGACGGGCGGCCCCATCTCGGTGCCGGTCGGCGCGGAGACCCTGGGTCGCATGTTCAACGTGATCGGCGCACCCATCGACGACCAGCCCGCGCCAGAAGGCGTCACGCGGTGGCCGATCCACCGGCCCGCGCCGCCGGTATCCGAGCAGCAGGCCAAGGTGGAGATCCTCGAGACGGGCATCAAGGTCATCGACCTGATCTGCACGTTCGCGAAGGGCTCAAAGATCGGGCTGTTCGGCGGCGCCGGTACCGGGAAGACCGTCATCGTGCAAGAGCTGATTCGCAACATCGCGTATCAGCACAAAGGCCGGTCGGTGTTCGCCGGCGTCGGCGAGCGCACGCGCGAAGGCAACGACATGTATCACGAGATGCAGGACGCCGGGGTGCTGCCGCAGACCGCTCTCGTGTTCGGCCAGATGAACGAACCGCCAGGCGCGCGCGCACGCGTTGGCCTGACCGGGCTGACCATGGCCGAGTACTTCCGCGATGCGGAAGGTGCGGACACGCTTCTCTTCATCGACAACATCTTTCGCTACCTGCTCGCGGGTTCGGAGGTGTCAGCGCTGCTCGGCCGAATGCCCTCGGCCGTGGGTTACCAGCCGACGCTGGCCACTGAGATGGGAGAGCTGCAGGAGAGGATCACCTCGACCAGCAAAGGCTCGATCACATCGGTGCAGGCCGTGTACGTGCCGGCAGACGACTACACCGACCCCGCCATTCAGACCGTGTTCGCCCACCTCGGCGCCACCGTGCGCCTGGAGCGGTCGCTGGTGGAGATCGGCATCTATCCCGCCATCGATCCCCTCGGTTCGTCGAGCCGTTTCGTCGAGCCGTCGATCGTCGGCCAGGAGCACTACGACGCGGCGCAAGGCGTGAAGAAGACGATGCAGCGCTACAAGGACCTCCAGGACATCATCGCCATCCTCGGCATGGAGGAATTGTCGGAGGACGACAGGCAGGCGGTGTCGCGTGCGCGCAAGATCCAGCGCTTCCTGTCGCAGCCGTTCAACGTCGCGCAGCGCTTCACCGGACGCGAAGGCAAGTCCGTCCCGATCCGCGAGACGGTGCGCGGATTCAAGGAGATCCTCGAAGGCAAGCACGACGACCTGCCGGAGCAGGCGTTCTACATGGTCGGCACCATCGACGAGGCCCGCGAACAAGGCGAAGAGATGAAAAAGAAGACGGCGTCTTAAGTGTCCAATTCCCGGGCCACCAGATGAAATTCGCTCTGCGCGTGGTGAGCGTCGAACGCAGCCTCTTCGAGGGGGATGTCGAGTTCCTGGTCGCCAATGGGGCCGATGGAGAGCTTGGCGTCCTTGCCAAGCACGCACCGCTGATGACGATCCTCAAGCCGGGGCCATTGAGAATCCAGGAGACGATTGGCGGGGAGGAGCAGGTCCTTTTCGTCGGTGGCGGCTTCTTAGAGGTGCTGCCCGACCGAGTCACGGTGCTGGCCGACGTGGCCGAGCACGCCGCAGAGATCTCGGTCGAGCGTGCTGAGGAGGCGCGCCGCCGCGCTCAGGAGCGGCTGGCGGGAACTCTAACTACAGCGGAAGAGGTCGAGTTTCAGCAGGCGCTGGCGATGGCCGAGGCGCGCTTGCGGCTCGCCCGGGCGCGCCGCGGCTGATAGCAGCCGTCATCCCCACCCGCCCGCGCCAGAGCGCGGTCGACCTCCCCACCGAGTGGGGAGGAGAACGGCCCGGCTGTTCGCCGGACCTGTACCGTAGAAATCAATGACCGCGCCAGCGCCTCGGTACGACCACGTGCTACGCATCACGGGTGGTTCGCAGCTCGCTGGTGACATCTGTGTGGGCGGCTCCAAGAACGCCGCCCTGCCCGAGATGGCCGCCGCCCTTCTGACGACCGAACCCGTCCGGCTCAACAACGTGCCGCGGGTGACCGATACC
This sequence comes from Candidatus Dormiibacterota bacterium, assembly GCA_036512415.1. Taxonomy (GTDB): domain Bacteria; phylum Chloroflexota; class Dormibacteria; order Dormibacterales; family Dormibacteraceae; genus Palsa-872. Next base: position 2,937 of record DATCAV010000190.1, read on the forward strand.
GCGCTGATGGGCGAGATCATCGCCGGTCTCGGTGGGCGGGTCGAAGGCGAGGGCTCGCTCATCATCAAAACGGGGAACGCGCAGGACAGCCACGTGCCTGACGACCTCGGGCGCCGGATGCGCGCAACGATCGTGCTCCTCGGCGCGCTCCTTGCCCGCTTCGGCAAGGCCCGCGTTCCCCGCCCCGGAGGCGATGACATCGGCGCGAGGAGGTTCGAGCAGCACCTTCGCGGGCTGCGCCAGATGGGCGCGAAGATCGAGGAGACGCAGACGGAGATAGTCGCCGAAGTCGATCGCCTCCGCGGGAAGCGCATCGTGTTCGACCTCCCAACGGTCACCGGCACCGAGAACATCCTCCTGGCCGCCGTTCTTGCCGAAGGCCGGACTGAGATCTTCAACGCCGCTCGCGAGCCTCACGTCCAGGACCTGTGCCTGCTGCTCGGCAAGATGGGCGCGCGCATCGAAGGCATTGGCACCGAGCGCCTGGTCGTCGATGGTGTCAAGGATCTCGGCGGCGCCGAGCACACCGTCATCCCGGACTACCTCGAGGCCGGCACCTATGCGATCGCGGTGGTGGCAGCGGGAGGCGAGCTGCGGCTGGACTGCAGCAGGCCTGAAGACCTAAACGTAGTTCTCCTCAAGCTGGAGCTTGCCGGTGCGCATGTCGAGGTGGGGGATGGATGGTTTCGCGTGGGCCGGAATCCCAAGACGCGACTGAAGCCGGTCGACATGTCCACGTGGACGTTCCCGGGTTTTCCGACCGACCTGCAGGCGCAGTACATGGCGCTTATGACCCAGGCCGACGGCGAGACCGTGATCTCGGAGTACGTCCACGAGAACCGTTTCCAACACGTCAACCAGCTGGCGAAGATGGGCGCGGGGATCAACGTCGAAGGCCGGCTCCACGCGATCGTCCATGGTCCGTGCCGGCTACGTGGCACCGAAGTCGCGATCCCAGACATCAGGTCCGGCGCAGCGCTGGTGATCGCGGCGCTATGCGCCGAGGGTGAGAGCGTCCTTCACAACGCGTGGCACGTCGACCGGGGATACGAGGACATGCCGGGCAAGCTGGCCTCGGTCGGCGCGAAGATCACGAGCGAGAAGGTGGACTCCAACGCGGCCGGTCCCGACCGGACTTACGAGTGACGGCTCAAGCGACACCCTAGGTGCTCTCCGGCCTGCACCTTGCCGTCGACGGGTCCGGGCTGACCCGGCCCCGCGCCGGAGTCGGCGTCTACACGAGAGAAATCCTTCGTGCCATGAGCGTCGACAGGCCCGACTGCCGCTTCACCGTTTACGTTCCGCCCGGCACATCGGCGCCCAGCCCAAGCCGTGCCATCGGCTTTCGGCCGCTGCCCAGCACGCCTTTTATCGGGCGTCATGTGCAGTGGCCCGCGCGCATCCGGCGCCTCAGGCC
>DATCAV010000191.1:0-10082 GCA_036512415.1 Candidatus Dormiibacterota bacterium
GGTCCGTGACGAAACAGGCCGCAAGGATCAGTTTTCCAAGGTCGTCGCGGTTGAGGCCAGTCTCGACCATCACGGCGTAGACCACCGCAACGGAAGTCGTGCTCAAAGCCACCCCGCCGATCTCCGCGGCGCGCAGGTCCCAGCCGAGGACGAAATAGCAGACCGCCATCGCGGCCAAAAACGGGAGCATGAACGAGGCGACACCGATGGAGAGAGTTGCTTTCCAGTGGCGGCGCAGCGACACAGGATCGATCTCGGCGCCGGCCAGGAACGTAAGTGTCACCGAGCCCAGGCTGGCAAGGAACGTTGTGAATGCAGTCTGCTGCACGAGGTCCGATACGCCTGGGATATTGCCTGCGACCGCGCCGACCAGGATCTCCGCCAGCGCCACCGCGATCCCCGCCCGGATGCTGATGAGCGAGGCGCCTAGCGCGAGCGCTATCCAGATAGCCGCAACCGTGTAGATGTTCATCGCTCGTCCTCCTCTGCCAGCGAGTGGTGTTCGTTGGTAGAGGCCATCAGCCGGGCCGTCAGCCCAAGCGGTTCAAGGAGCGAGCCTCATCGCGCCGTCTGCGCGATGTTACTGAATCGGTCGGGGGTTAAGCGCTCGGGGCGGTTGTGGCCGCTGTCGCCGCGGGCTTGTGGATTGGCTTGTTCCAGAGCGGTATGGCTCCCGTCTGCAGCCGCTTGATGATCGCCTGCTCCCGGGCCGGCGTGAGCTTCTTGTTGGTCACAGCGGCGTCGAGGACGGGCTTCAGCCTGGCGATCAATCGGACGCGAAACTGGGCTTCGGTCACGCTCTGCGCGGCCGCGATCTGCGACAGGGTCATGCCCTTGCCCAGGTCTGCCTTGAGCGTCTCATCGCTGATGCCAAGCGCCGAAGCTGCCGCGCTCAGCAGCGCGGGCCTGAATGCGCTCAGACCGGGTCGGGGCTGGAGACGGTTGGCGATCGCGCAGGGCGCCTTGCCGGCGAGTCGTTGCTTGATCACGCCGGCCCTGGCCTGCGTCAGCTTACCGCTCTTGACCTCATCGGCGAGGGTCTCGCCAACCGCCTTCTGATAGGCGGCGTTGAGCGCAGCCTGGCTGGTGTTCAGGTCGGCGGCGAGGTGAGTCAAGAAGTCGGTGCATAGAGCCGACGGCTGGCCGGCCTGCAGATCGAGCGAGGCGGCTGGCGCGTGAGGTGCTTGCGAGGACGCGGACAGAAAGGGGACGTTGTAGCCCGCCGCCGAGGCAGTGACGAGCACCACAGCGCCGGAGACGGCCGCGGCACCGGCCGCAAGGCCGGCGATTCGTAGAAAGCTCAGGTTCAGTCTGTTGATCATCGATTCATTAACGGCCACGGGAACCGCATGGGTCCACAACGGGGCGTCAACGTTTTGTAAACCCAGCCACGGGCGAGCGGAGGGCTATATTCGCAACGATGGAAACTCCCCCCAAAGTCGGGTGGACCGGCAGGCACGCGGTCGAGCTGTACGTACGCACGTACACGACGATGCTGCAGAGCTCGGGCGACATCAAGATCGAGTCCCTCGTGCAAGCCCACCTGGGCATGGGCTCCGTCCTCCACCCGCTGGCGGGCGAGCCGCAGTCGGACATGGGGGCTCTGCTCTACGCGGTCCGGCGCTTGCCCGCCGCGATCAGCCGCTGCCGCCGCGTGGTGATGGGCCAGAGCCCGCAGGGTTTCAGGGCGGTGCTCGGGGCTGACATCCTCAGCTGGAAGGCACTGAAGGCGCCCGCCCGCCGCCGCCGCTGGTACCAGGACGGCACGACGCTGGCCGTGTTGATCGCCTCCAACTCGGACATCGACGACCTCGTGCCAACGCTGGTCGCCTACCAGATCGAATGGAACAAGCTGCACACCGCTCTGCAGGACGTCGAGCTGGGCGATGGGCGAGCCCGCGTCTCGGCAGGCGCCAGCGAGGATGACTGGCGCAGGCTGCACGACGCCTGGGGCGAGAGCTTCGACGAGAACCTCGCATCGATCAAGCGCGAAGAGTGCAAGATCGTGATGCGTCTCGTCGGCGGCACCCATCTGGGTTACGCGCGCAACGCCAGCCGGTGGTGGCTGCCCGTCGCCGCGGCCATGGACGAACTCGGCGTGCGCGAGGCGCCTGTCTACTTTGTGTCGTCCAACGCCCACAGCCTGATCAATGTGCTGACCAACGTCGCGCGGCAGTTCGACACCGAGATCCGCGACTGGATTCGGCGGAACCATCCTGAGCTCGACGAGGAGAGGCGCAAGCTCGAGGCGGGCAGCAGCCGTGCATCGCCCGACAATTGGTTGTACTACAGCGCCCGACACCTGTTCGACACGCACCCGGAGCGAGAGCGCCAGCGGCAGCGGCGCGCCGAGATCGAAGCGGCCATCGGCATCCGGCACGTCGCCGCCAGGGCGACCGGAGTCGACTCCGCGGCCCAGGTCTTCAAGCTGTCGCAGCTCGACCCGTCGGCGATCGACCCGAGGGTCGGCCGGGTGGACGAGCAGAAGCTCCGTGCATCCGACGCGTGCATCATCAACGTCGACTACCCGCTCGGCATGGCCGCGTACCACATACTCCGCCAGGTCGCTGAGCAGGCCGCATGGATCGCCGGCGTCTACGTGCTCGGCAAGGCGGCCACGCTCAATGCCGACGTGGGCGACGTGATGATCCCCAACGTGGTGCACAACGAGCATTCGGGCAACACCTACTGGCTGGACAACTGCTTCGCCGCGGGCGACGTGCAACCGAACCTCGTCTATGGCTCGGCGCTCGACAACCAGCGCGCTGTCGCCGTGCGCGGCACCTTCCTCCAGAACCGCGACTATCTCGACTTCTACTACCAGGGGCGCTACACGGTGGTGGAGATGGAGGCGGGGCCCTATCTCGACGCTTGTTACGAGATCGCCCAGCCGGACCGGTATCCGCTTGGCGAGAGCGTCAACATGGCCCGGGTCACCTTTGACCTGGGCATCGTGCACTACGCCTCAGACACGCCTTACACGCAGGCGCGCACGCTCGGTGCTCGAGGGCTCAGCTATCGCGGAATGGATTCGACGTATGCGTCGGCTATCGCGGTGGCGCGACGGATCCTTCAGCGGGAGGACGCGCTACAGAGCTGATCACGCGGACGTGATCGTGCGGGTGGTTGTGCGCGCCGGCGCCGTGGTTTATCTCCCCGCATGGGTGGCAGCTCTCGACCTGAATCGTCGTGTGCCCGATGGCAAATCGATCGCAAAGTCTCTTCTCCAGGTCGCGCACGACATGTTCGGCCTCGCCGAGCGGGCAGTCGTCGACCACCACGTGAACGCTGAGCGCCATCTCGTCCGATGAAAGTGCCCATACGTGGAGGTCGTGCATGCCGGTGATGCGTCCAGTGCCGGTGATCTCAGCGGTCACGGCACCGAGATTGATCTCGCGTGGGGTGCCCTCCATCAGCAGATTCACCGTCTCGCGCACGATCCGCCAGGCGCCAAGAGCAATCAGAACCGCGATGGCGATGGACAGGAGCGGGTCGATTGGGAGCCATCCAGTAAGTAGGATCACGACGCCGGCCAGCACGACTCCGACGGATGCTCCGATGTCACCTATCACGTGGATGAGCGCTGCCCGCATGTTCAGGCTGTGGGTGTCACGGCGGAGGCCGAAGACGACGTACGCGTTGATGGCGATGCCGGCAAGCGCGGCGACGATGACGATGTCGCCATGGACAGGCTGCGGATTGGCGAGGCGGCGCACAGCTTCGAAGCCGATGGCGATCACGATCCCGATCAGGACGAGTGAGTTCAAAAGCTCCGCCAGGATGCTCACGCGATGGTATCCGTAGCTTCGCCTCTGGTCGGCCGGTCGATTGGCCTGGGCCACGGCGAACCAGGCAAGGCCGAGAGCGAAGACGTCGGTCAGCACATGCCCAGCGTCTGACAGGAGGGCCAGCGAATGCGAGGCCAGCCCACCCGCGAGCTCGACCAGCAAGACGACACAGGTGAGCCCGAGCGCCACCTTCAGCGTCGCGCTGCGATCTCTCACCGTCTCCATAAGCTCACTTTACCCAGGCCTCACTTCCACCAGTCATCCCCGCGCTCCAGGTAGGCCATGAGCATCCCGTGGCGCAGGCCCTGGTGGCTGACGTGGAGCACTGCGAGCCCGTACCAATCGAGCAGCAGCAGCAGCACCTCGACCCCTGCCCGCATGGCCTTGACGCGGTTGGGCGGCAATCCGACCTTGAGCGCGACCTCGGCTGCCTTCCGCGCATCGAGGCGGCTCTCGCAGGCGAGAAGGTCGGCCGTGGTGAGGACGGCCGGCGGATTGCGCTTCGCCAGCACCTGGGGCAGGTTTGAAGCGGTCCCACCGGTGGCCACCAAACGTTCGACATCAGCATCGGGCGCTTGAGCCAGCTCACGGAGGGCGGCCCTGCGCATCCGCGCGCGCTCCTCGGGCTTGGGAGGGTCCGAAAGATACGTACTGGCGAGAACACCGGACCCGATGGGCAACGTGGCGGCGCGCACCATCTTGCGAGCGTTGCCGACCACGATCTCCGTCGAGGCGCCCCCGAGGTCGACCATGAGCCACTCGCGCTTCCCCGCGTGGTTGGACGCCACGCCCTGGAAGCTCAGCTCCGCCTCGCGGTGGGCGCCGATGATGCGGAGCGGCGCGCCGATGGCATTGCCGGCGTCCCGAGCGAAAGGTTCCCGATCCGACGCTTGACGGACGGCCTGGGTCGCACCGGCTATCAGCACCTCGTAGTTGTGCGTTCGAGCCTGGGCGACGACCGACCTCAGGGCGCGGATCGCGGTCTTCGCGCGCGGCCCGATGGCGCCGGTCCGAGCGACCTGCGTCCCGAGCTCCGGCATCTCAACGTAATGGGCGACGTCCACCAGCCGCCCGCGAACCACGTCGGCCACAAGCGCATGGACGGTGTTGCTGCCGACATCGACCGCCGCCAATCGCATAGCACAGCCACTCTAGAATCTCCGTGAGTGGCAGCGAAGCAATCGGCAAAGCCTACCCCGCACCCGCCGGCGGCCAAGGCGCACGCGGCAGCGTCCAAAGTACGACTGGAGCGCGACTCGATGGGCGAGGTTGAGGTGCCTGCGGACGCTTACTACGGGGCCTCGACGCAGCGCGCCGTCCTGAATTTCCCCATCTCCGGCCAGCGGTTCCCCCGCCGGTTCATCCGCGCGCTGGGTTTGGTCAAGAAAGCGGCTGCCCAGACCAACCGAGAGCTCGGCCTGCTGTCCAGAAGGCGGGCGCGCGCGATAACGGCTGCGGCGCAGGAGGTCATCGACGGCAAGCTGGACGACCAGTTCCCCATCGACATCTACCAGACTGGTTCGGCGACGTCGACGAACACCAACGCCAACGAGGTGATCGCCAACCGCGCCATCGAGATACTCGGCGCCGAACGCGGGTCCAAGGCGATACACCCGAACGACCACGTGAACCTCTGCCAGTCGTCGAACGATGTGATTCCGACAGCGATCCAGATCTCGTGCGCAGTCGCGATCGCCGATGAGCTCATCCCTGCGCTCCGCTTGCTCGAGCGAGCTCTCGAGGCGAAGAGCAAAGAGTTCTGGCCGGTGGTGAAGACCGGACGGACTCATCTCCAGGACGCCACCCCGATCCGGATGGGGCAGGAGTTCAAGGGGTACGCCGGCCAGGTGGAGGAGTCGATCCGCCGCGCGCAGGCGGCGATCGAGGAGCTTGCGAAGGTGCCCCTCGGCGGCACCGCCGTCGGCACCGGGCTCAACTCGCACCCGCAGTACGCGCGCATGACCTGTGCGCGTCTGGCCAAGGCCACGCGTCTCGGCATCCATGAAACGCGCAACCACTTCCACGCACAGGCAACCCTTGACGTCCTGGTCGCGGCACACGGCGCCCTGCGCACCATCGCCACCAGCCTGTGGAAGATCGGGTCTGACATCAGGCTCATGGGCTCCGGGCCGATCGCCGGGCTCGGAGAGCTGCGCCTGCCCGAAACCCAGCCAGGCTCGAGCATCATGCCCGGCAAGGTCAACCCCGTGATCATCGAGTCATTGACGATGGTCGTGGCGCGCGTGTTCGGCAACGACGTCACCGTCGCCCTCTCCGGGCAGTCAGGCAGCCTGTTCGAGCTGAACGTGATGATGCCCGTGGCCGGCGTCGCATCACTCGAGTCGATCACGCTCCTTGCGGCGTCTGCGCGAAACCTCACCGAACGCTGCATCGAAGGGCTGCTGGCGACCGACAGAGGGCCCGAGCTGGTCGAACGCAGCCCAATGCTCGCCACCGCGTTGAACCCGATCATCGGGTACGACGAAGCGGCCAAGATCGCCAAGGAGTCGATGCGCACGGGCCGCTCGATCCGCCAGCTGGCGCGGACGAAAGGCATCCCCGAGGCGACCCTGAACAAGGTCTTGGATCTTGCCAAGATGACCAAGCCCGGCCTCGAAGGCCCGGGCGGAGGCGGCTAGCACTAAGGAGGCGCGGACGGAAACCTCAACGAGAGATTCGGTGTCCAGGTGGTCTGGCTGCTAGGCGCGGCCGAGCACCGGAGCGCGCGCATCGGTAGATGCGTAAGCGAGGAGCGGAGGTCGCAACAACGCAGACGGGCCGCATGGGCGCCGAAGATCCGTTGACGGCTTCTGACCGCGGCTCCTAATGCGGGACCTCAAGCTCGAGGTCGACGGTGGTGTGGCGATGCTGGTGATCGACCGGCCGGGCGCTCGCAACGCTCTCGCGCTGCAAACCATGGACGAGCTCGACGAGGCCCTCGAGACGGTCAGGCTCCAGCGTGCACGCGTACTCGTGATCCGCGGCGCCGGCGACAAAGCCTTCTGCGCCGGGGGCGACATCAAGGAGCTCGAGGGCATGCGCTCCGAGTCGGAGGCGGCGGCGATGGCCCGCAGGATGCGCGCGACCCTCGACCGGATACCGCAGCTGGCGATCCCGGTCATCGCCGGTCTGAACGGCGATGCACTGGGCGGCGGCGCGGAGCTTGCCATCGCTTGCGACTTCCGCATCGCGGCGGAGCACGCGCGCATCGGGTTCCCCCAGATCACCCTTGGGCTCATGCCCGCATGGGGTGCGTCGGAGCGGCTCGCGGCCCTCGTCGGCCGCGCCCGGGCTCTTAGCATCCTTCTCGGCGGGCAGCCGGTCGCCGCCACGGAGGCCCTGCAGCTCGGCCTCGTGGAGATAGTGGTCCCGAGCGCTACGTTCGAAGGCCGCCTGCACGATGTTGCAGTCGCAATCGCGGCAGCGCCGCCCGCCGCCGTGGCCGGCATCAAGAGCTCGGTCAACGCTGTTCATCCGCACCGCAACCCCGAGCTGGCGGACACGACAGTCGAGGCGTTCGCACGCACGTGGGCGGACCCGGCCCACTGGGAAGCAGTCGAGAAGATGGAGAAGCGGCGCCGAGAGAAGCGGTGAGGACATCGCACGTGACCAACCCGCTTTTGCGGTTTCGCCTGCCGGGCGTGCTGCTGGCGGTCGTCATCGCCATCGGCATCACCGGCTATGCGCTCATCGACCGGTGGGACTTCCTCGACTCCTTCTACATGACGATCATCACCATCAGCACAGTCGGCTACACCGAGGTGCATCCGCAGTCCACGGCCGGGCGGATCTTCACGTCCGCCCTCATCGTGGTCGGTGTGGGTACGATGCTCTTCGGTTTCGGCGTGTTCGCGGAAGCCCTCACTGAGAACAACTTCGGCACCTACAGGAGACAGCGTAAGTTGGAGCGCCAGCTCAACCACCTGCGCGACCACTTCATCATCTGCGGCTACGGCCGCATCGGCACCCAGATCGCGATCGAGTTCGACGACCACAAGGTCCCCTACGCGGTGATCGAGCAGAATCCCGAAGCGCTCGAGCGACTTCACAACGAGAATCGCCTGCACATCGAAGGCGATGCCGCCAGCGAGGACATCCTCCAACAGGCCGGCATCGAGCGAGCCCGCGGGTTGATCTCGGCGGTGGACTCGGACGAACGCTCGGTTTACATCACTCTCTCGGCGAGAGCCTTGAACCCTGGGCTGTTCATCATCTCGCGAGGCGGGCGGCCTGACTCGACGAGGCGTCTGGAGCTGGCCGGCGCCAATCGCGTTATTTCCCCCTATCGGATGGCCGGACACCGGATGGCCGAGCTGGCCGTGCATCCGGCTCTCGTCGACGTCCTCGACACTCTGCACCATGGCGGATCCGAGATCGGAGTCGAGGAGATCCTGGTCGGCCCAAACACCACAGGCCTCGGGCGGACGCTCGCGGAGGCAGGCCTGCTCGACCCGTCAGGAGCGAAGGTGCTGGCGCTGCGTCGCCGCGACGGCACGCTGCACGCGAACCCAACGGGTGATCTTCGCCTGGAAGAAGGCGATCTAGTGATCGCGCTGGGCACCGAGAGCGAGCTCGTCGCCACCGCCGCGATGCTGAAGTAGCGACCGCAAAGGCACCGTAAAGTTCGCTGGATGAAAGCCCTCGGCCGCAGGCCGGAGCTCGTTGCAGTCGCCTCGGTCGTCATCGGCGTCGCCATCGTGCTGGGCAAGGTCGTCGTCGGCCTGCTCACGGGAAGCCTGGGCATCCTCAGCGAGGCGGCGCATTCCGTGATGGACTTGATAGCGAGCTCCTTTGCCCTCGTCGCGGTGAGCGCCGCGCGCAAGCCTCCCGACAGCGAGCATCCATACGGGCACGGCCGAGCGGAGAACCTTGCCGCCTTCGGCATGGGTGTGCTCCTGACGATCACCGCTCTAGGCATCGCATTCGAGGCGCTCAGGCGCCTGATCGCAGGTGGACACGCCGTCAACCCGGCCGGATACGCCTTCGTCCTTTTGATCGCTACGCTGGTGATCGAGTCCGGGCGCGCCGTGGTGCTGCGCAAGGTGGCACGCATCGCCGAAAGCGAAGCTCTCCGAGCGGACGCCAGCGACCGCCTGGCAGACGTGTTCGCAATCCTGGCCGTCCTGGCAGGCCTGGCCGGAGTGCGATTGGGATTTGTCTGGGCCGACTCGGTGGCCGCGCTGCTGGTGGCAGGGTTGATCGCGCGCGCCGCGGGACAGGTGGTCTGGAGGTCCGGCGACATCCTCATGGACCGCGCCCCGGCCGGCGCGGCGAGGCAGCTGCGCGCTGCGATCCAAGGGGTCGACGGGGTGCGCGAGGTGCGATCCGTGCGGGTCCGCCGGTCCGGGCCCAACCTGATCGGAGACGCCAGCATCGCGACCGCCCGGATGCTCTCGCTCGAAGCGGCAGGGACGCTCGTCGACGAGGTCAAGCGGGTCGCCAGAGCGGCGCTCCCGTCGCTGGACCTCACCGTAGCGGTCGAAGGCCAGACCCGGCCCAGCGACCTGGTCGAACGGGTGCACGCCGCCGCAGCTCGCAACGGCGGCGTCCGCGACCTACACAACGTGACAGTGGAGCGTGAGAACGACGGGTCGCTGCACCTGACGATGCACGCAAAGCTGCCGGGAGACATGACTCTTGCCGCCGCCTCGCAGGCCAGCGCCGACCTCGAACGCACCCTGCGCTCCGAGCTGTCGGACGCCAATCGCATCGACATACATCTCGAGCCGATGGAGCCGCACGTCGTGCGGGGAGAGGACGTCACCAACCGCCGAACCCAGCTGGCAACGAAGATGCGCCAGGTGGTCGAGTCGCACCCCGAGGTGCGGCGATGCGTCGACGTGGAGCTGAGCGACAGGCATAACCGCATCTACGCGCATGTGGTGGCGGAGCTCGACGGCAACGTCAGCCTGGAGCACGCGCACCAGGTCGAGTCCGAGCTCGAGGGGCAGATCCGTCGCGCACTGCCCGAGGTGCACGAGGTCGTCGCCAGAGCAGTCGCATGAGGCAAGGCCGCGCTGAGGACATGGCGGGGATCCTGAATCTATGGGCATGTGGATGGGCAGAACCCCACCGGCGCGGTCGACGTATACCGCAAGCTTGGTTTTAAGTTGGCGTTTGAGACCGAGGTCTGGGAAGCTAGATTGCAGTGAGGATACGTTCGCTGCTAGCCGTTGCCATCACCGGGGTCCTCGCCGCCGTTGCCTGCGGTCCCGCCCAGCCGGGAAATTCGCCGCAGGCGGGGAGGGCGGTCGCTCCGGCACTTTCGACGACTCCAGCGCCCCGACCCACGCC